>NZ_JBVIFS010000004.1:361053-396502 GCF_055571215.1 Streptomyces sp. NPDC030995 | reverse complement strand
TCATCCACCGAAGTGGACGGGGTATCAACTTCTGGCGTTGATTTTTGGCACGCTGTTGAGTTCTCAAGGAACGGACGCTTCCTTTGTACTCACCCTCTCGGGCTTTCCTCCGGGCTTTCGTTCTGTTCTTGCGTTTCCGACTCTATCAGATCCTTTCGGGCCTGACCCCCGGTCAGCGGGGTTTGTCTTCCGGGCTGTTGGGCCCTTCCGACTCCCGAACTCTAGTGGATTTCCCCGGCGATTCATAATCGGCCTTCGGAAATGGATTCGGGCATGCCGAATTAGTTCCCAGTGGGAGATCGTGCTGAGTTGGGTGCCGCAACGAGGCGGCGGGATTCGTTGTCGCCAAAACCTTCCGGCTCTGGGACAACTCGAAGAACCTTACGGATCCACGGAGGTCGTGTCAACCCCGGTGGTCAGCTGGGGGACTGGAGGTCCTCCACGCGGTCCAGGAGGCGGGTGAGCATGTCTCCCAGCACCCCGCGCTCCGCAGTGGAGAGGTCCTGGAGGAGGTCCTCCTCGAAGACCGTGGCCGCGCGCATCGCGTCCAGCCACTTGCTCCGGCCCTCGTCCGTGAGCTCAACGATCACGCGGACCCGGTTGGACTCGTCCCGCTCGCGGGTGACCAGTCCTTCCGCCGTCATGCGGTCGATCCGGTGGGTCATGGCCGCCGGCGTGAGGCCCAGCTGCTTCGCGAGCTCGCTCGGGCCCATCCGGTAGGGGGCGCCGGAGATGACCAGGGCCTTCAGGACCTCCCACTCCGCGTTGCTGATGCCCAGAGCCGCGGTCTGCCGTCCGTACGCGACGTTCATGCGGCGGTTCAGGCGGCTCAGTGCCGACACGACCTTCTCGACCTGTGGGTCGAGGTCCTGGAACTCGCGCTGATAGACGGCGATCTGCTCATCGAGGCTCGGCTCGTGGACGGGCGTAGTGCCGTCGGGGGTGTCACCCATGGGTCGAAGTATCGCACGAAGCCGTTGGCGTCTAACTCCTTCGGCGTGTAGTGTTAAGGATCGAACTTTAGGTATGAAGTCTTCAGTCTTCAGATATCAAGGCAGGTGAGAAGTGACCAAGGTGATGGGCGCCGCGCTGCGGCGGATCCAGGCCGGGAACGCGTTGACCGCGTTCGGCATCGGCTTCACGGTTCCGTTCCTCTACATCTACGTGGCGCAGGTGCGAGATCTGGGCTCCATGGCCGCCACGAGCGCGTTCGTGGCGTTCGCCCTGGGCGCTCTCGTCGCGCTGCCCTTCACCGGTCGGGTCATCGACCGGCTCGGTCCCGTCCCCGTGGTCATGGGTGCCGCTGTCGCCGCCTCGGCCGGTGCGCTCTCGCTCGGGCTCTCCACCGGCATCGTGCCCATCCTGCTGTCCGCCCTGGCGCTCGGCGCCGGGCAGGCCGTGATGCAGCCGGCGCTGGCCACGATGATCGTGTGGTGCTCCACGCCGTCCACCCGGACCCGTGCCTTCGCCCTTCAGTTCTTCATGCAGAACCTGGGTCTGGGCATCGGCGGTCTCATCGGCGGCCAGATCGTCGACGAGACCCGGCCCGGCAGCTTCACCCTGCTGTTCGGCATCGAGGCCGTGATGTTCCTGGTGCTGGCCGGCGTCATCGCCACCGTGCGGATGCCCCACGTGCAGGGCTTCAAGGACGCCCGGCCGAAGGACTCGGCGCAGCCGGGCGGCGGCTGGAAGCGGCTGATGCGGCACAAGGCCATGGTGCAGCTGTGCGTGCTGGGCTTCGTGGTGTTCTTCGCCTGCTACGGGCAGTTCGAGTCGGGTCTGGCCGCCTTCGGTACCGAGGCCGCCGGGATCTCCCCGTCCACGCTCGGTTTCGCGCTCGCCGCCAACACCGGAGCGATCGTCGTCGCGCAGTTCGTCGTGCTCCGGCTCGTCGAGAAGCGGCGGCGGTCGCGGGTGATCGCGCTCGTCGGGCTGATCTGGACCGTGGCGTGGGTCATCGCCGGCTTCTCGGGTCTGGGGCACGGCAGCGCGATGATGGCCGCCGCCGCGTTCATCACCACGTACGCGCTCTTCGGCATCGGCGAGGCCATGCTGTCGCCGACCCTGGCGCCGCTGGTGGCAGATCTGGCTCCCGAGGGCTCGGTGGGTCAGTACAACTCGGCCTTCGCGCTGGTCAAGCAGATGGCGCTGGCGCTGGGGCCGCTCGGGGTGCCGCTCGGCGCGGGGGTTCCGATGCTCTACATCGGGGTCTTCGTGCTCGTGTCCCTCGGGATCGCCTTCCTGGCGCTGCGGCTCGGCAGGCGGCTGAGCCCGGTGCAGGACAACCCGTCGCTGTCCAGGGTCGTGGCGCAGGGCGGCCCGGCCGTCGTGGTCGGGGCTGCTGCCGCGGAGCCCGTGCACGCGTAGCTCCGTACGTACGAACGTAAGACGTACGCGGAAGGCCCCGGTCCTTGGGATCGGGGCCTTCGGCGTGTCCGGCTGCTTGTCCGGCTACTTGTCCGGCAGGGCGAACTCGCACCAGACGGCCTTGCCGCCGCCCGGGGTGCGGCGGGAGCCCCAGGAGGAGGCGATGGTGGCGATGATCGAGATGCCGCGGCCGGTTTCGTCGGCCGGTTCGGCGCGGCGGCGGCGCGGGAGGTGGTCGTCCCCGTCGGTGACCTCGATGATCAGGCGGCGGTCGGTACGGCGCAGGCGCAGGCGCATGGGCGGGGTGCCGTGCTGGAGGGAGTTCGCGACGAGCTCGCTGGCGGCCAGGACTCCGAGGTCGCACAGCTCGATCGGGAAGCGCCAGGAGGCGAGGACGCCCTGGGCGAAGGCGCGGGCGCGCGGGGCCGCCTCGATGCCGCCGAGGAGTTCCAGGCCGGCGTTGTGGAAGAGCTCGGCGTCCGTGCCGGTGCGGGCGGGCTGCTGGAGGACCATCACGGCGACGTCGTCGTCGTGGTCGGCGTCCACGCCGAGGGCGCGCATCAGGCGGTCGCAGATGACGGCCGGGGTGCCCTGGGCGCCGGAGAGGGCGCGTTCGAGGGCGGCGACGCCTTCGTCGATGTCCTCGCCGCGGCGTTCGACCAGGCCGTCGGTGTAGAGGACGGCGGTGGAGCCGGGGCCCAGGGCGATGGTTCCGGAGGTGTGCAGCCAGCCGCCGGTGCCGAGGGGTGGGCCGGTGGGGTCGGCGGCTCTGCGTACGGTGCCGTCCTCGTCGCGGACCAGGATCGGGAGGTGGCCGGCGGAGGCGTACGCGAGCAGGCCCTCGTTGGGGTCGTGGACCGCGTACACGCAGGTGGCGATCTGGCTGGCGTCGATCTCGGCCGCGAGGCCGTCGAGGAGCTGGAGCACCTCGTGCGGGGGCAGGTCGAGGCGGGCGTAGGCGCGGACGGCGGTGCGCAGCTGGCCCATGACGGCGGCGGCTCGGACTCCGCGGCCCATGACGTCGCCGATGACGAGGGCGGTGCGGCCGGCGCCGAGGGTGATGACGTCGTACCAGTCGCCGCCGACGGCCGCCTCGGTGCCGCCGGGCTGGTAGGTGGCGGCGATGCGCAGGTCGTCGGGCTGTTCGAGCTCCTGCGGGAGCAGGGAGCGCTGGAGGGTGACGGCGGCCTCGCGCTGGCGGCGTTCGCTGGCGCGCAGGCGCTCGACGGCCTCGGCGTGGTCGGTGACGTCGGCGAGGTGGATCAGGACCCCGGTGTGGTGCGGGTCGGGGTCGCTCTCGGTTTTGGTCCTGGGGAACTCGACCGGGGTGCAGGTGACGGTGTACGAGCTGCCGCCGCCCGGCGCGGCGCGGTTCTTGGCGGTACGGGACTTGCCGCTGCGCTGGACCTGGTCGAGGAGCGGGAGGAGACCGAGCTCGCCGAGCTCGGGGAGGCCTTCGTGGGCGGGTGCGCCGGGGGTGCGGGCGCCGAACCCGGCGGTGTAGGCGTCGTTGACGTAGGCGACGCGGTGCTCGGGGCCGTGGACGAGGGCGACCAGGGCCGGGAGCCGGCCGAGGACCTCGCGTACGGAGAGCTCGTCGAGGGAGGGCACGGGCGCGGGGGTGCCGGTGCGCGGGTCCGGGCCGGCTCCGGTGGCGGAGCCGATGCCGCAGACCGTGGGGTCGGCGGGGTGGCCGTCCGCGGCGGGCGTGGACCGCTCGGTTCCGGGGTCGGGGCCGCCGCGGGCTGCCGGGACCGCGCCCTCACCCCGTTTGGCCTGGGCGGCGGCGTGTTCGGTCCGGGCGGCGGCGCGGCGCTGCGTTCCGGGAAACCGGGCGCTCCAGCGCGTGAAGTTCACTGCGTTCAAGCCTCGTGGTGTCGCGAGTGGTCGCTGTGTCGCTCGTAAGCGGTCGCTGACTGGACGATGTCACTCTGTGCAGGGGTGAGCCCACCTATGGTCACACGTCCAGTGTGGCCGACCGCACTGACAACGTCAGCCCTGGCTGTTCTGCGGGGGGTTGGGGGCGGGGGGCGGGGGAGGGTATTTGTGGCCGCCGCCTGCGGCCAGTTCGAATTCTGCCCTGGGGTGTTCGAGGGAGCCCAGGGAGACGATCTCGCGTTTGAAGAGGCCGGAGAGGGTCCATTCGGCGAGGACGCGCATCTTGCGGTTGAAGGTGGGGACGCGGCTGAGGTGGTAGGCGCGGTGCATGAACCAGGCGGGGTACCCCTTGAGCTTGCGGCCGTAGATGTGGGCGACGCCCTTGTGGAGGCCGAGGGAGGCGACGGAGCCGGCGTACTTGTGGGCGTACTCGGTCAGGACCTCGTCGCGCAGGGCGGCGACGAGGTTGTCGGCAAGGGCCTTGGCCTGGCGCACGGCGTGCTGGGCGTTCGGGGCGCATTCGCGGGCGGGGCCGCCGGCGGCGGGTGCGGCGGTGATGTCGGGGACGGCGGCGGCGTCGCCCGCGGCCCAGGCGTGCTCGACCCCCTCGACGGTGAGGAAGGCGGTGCAGGCGAGGCGGCCTCGCTCGTTCCTGGGCAGGTCGGAGGCGGCCAGGATCGGGTGCGGTTTGACGCCGGCGGTCCACACGACGGTGCGGGTGGGGAAGCGGGCGCCGTCGCTGAGGACGGCGACGCGGTTCTCGCAGGATTCGAGCCGGGTCTCCAGGCGGAGGTCGATGTTGCGGCGGCGCAGTTCGCGGATCGTGTAGACGCCCATGTCGGGGCCGACCTCGGGGAGGATCCGGTCACTGGCCTCGACGAGGACCCACTTCATGTCCTCGGGCTTGATGTTGTGGTAGTACCGCGCCGCGTAGCGGGCCATGTCCTCCAGCTCGCCGAGGGCTTCGACGCCCGCGTAGCCGCCGCCGACGAAGACGAAGGTGAGGGCGGCGTCGCGGAGGGCCGGGTCGCGGGTGGAGGAGGCGATGTCCATCTGTTCGATGACGTGGTTGCGCAAGCCGATGGCCTCTTCGACCGTCTTGAATCCGATGCCGTAGTCGGCGAGTCCCGGGACGGGGAGGGCGCGGGAGATGGAGCCTGGGGCGAGGACGAGTTCGTCGTACTCCATCTCGGTGGGGCCGGCGCCCTCGTCCATGGTGGCGAGGGTGGCGACGGTGACGGTCCGTTTGGAGTGGTCGATGCGCTGGGCCTCGCCGATGACGACGCGGCACTTGTCGAGGACGCGGCGCAGCGGGACCACGACGTGGCGTGGGGAGATCGAGCCCGCGGCCGCTTCGGGGAGGAAGGGCTGGTACGTCATGTAGGGCTCGGGGGTGACCACCGTGACCTCGGCTTCGTCGGCTCTCAGCTTTCGCTGGAGCCGGAGCGCCGTATACATGCCGACGTAGCCGCCGCCGACGATCAGGATGCGCGTGCGGGGCGGGGTACCGGGGGCCGTGCCCCGGGAGTTAGCAGCCTTCACCATCCCATGACGCAACGTGGCCGGGAGTTTGTCCACAGCCCCGACAAATTGTGTGACCGGAGGTGGTGCTGGGGCGGGGGTGAAGTGGACCCCTGGTGGTGGTGAAAATGCGCAGGTCAGAAGGTACGGAATGAAGCATTCCGGGAGCACGGAACGAAAAAGTGGGGGTGAATGCTCCGATCGGGCGGTGGTCCGTCCGGGGCTGCCTCTTCTGAATTGACTCTGGCTCAACTATGTTCGTATCTCGTCGAGGAGTAGGACCGGGCCCGAGACCGTGGCCCCTCTCGACACGAAGGCGGGGAGTGTCTCCGGGGGGAGACAAATGATTACCGGGGGAAACATATGAACATTTCCGATTTCCATGGTTCTGCGACCGCACTCTCGGTCGAGACCAACGGCCGTGCCATCGCGGGTGGCACCACCACGCACGGCGTAGGCCGGTCCACGCCGCTGCGCGTCGACGCCCAGCGCAACCTGGAACACGTCCTGCGAGCGGCCCGCGAGGTCTTCGGCGAGCTGGGCTACGGGGCTCCGATGGAGGACGTGGCGCGGCGCGCGCGGGTCGGTGTCGGCACCGTGTACCGGCGGTTCCCGAGCAAGGACGTCCTGGTCCGGCGGATAGCCGAGGAAGAGACGGCTCGGCTGACCGAGCAGGCCAGGACCGCACTGGGCCAGGAGGAGGAGCCGTGGCAGGCACTGTCGTGCTTCCTGCGCACCTCCGTGGCCTCGGGCGCCGGGCGGCTGCTGCCGCCGCAGGTGCTGCGGGTCGGCGCGGCGAGCGAGGACGACGTCGAGGACGCTGAGGCGGCGCGGGTTCCGCACCAGCGCCAGGCGGTCGCGGCCGGCGCGTCCGGCGCGGCTCCCGAACTGCGGGTCCTGGGCTCGCGGAGCGCGGCCGAGGACGAGCCGTCGGACGACGCCGGTGCGGGTGCGCTGCTGGAGGTCGTCGGCCGGCTGGTGCACCGCGCGCGGGAGGCCGGTCAGCTGCGTGCCGATGTCACGGTGGCCGATGTGCTGCTGGTGATAGCGACGGCGGCGCCCGCGCTGCCCGACCCGGCGCAGCAGGCGGCGGCTTCGACCCGGCTGCTCGACATCCTGCTCGAAGGGCTGCGGTCCCGGACGGCGTGACCCTGCGTGACACGCGGCGCCGTCCGCTCGCACGGCCGGGCATCAGTACGGCGATTCGCCGAATTGTGCCCGGATGAGTGGATGGCGCGCGGAGGGGTTCGACGCGTGGCCGCCGTGTGACACGCTTGATCGGTGTACCGGTTGAGTGTGTCGTGCGGGAGCTTCCGCGATGGGCGTTGACGGGCGGGAAGAGCCACTCGGTGGCGCCGGCAGCGAGGTCGGGGCGGGCAGTCTTCCCGCCCGGCAGGTGCCGGCGCAGCGCGAACCGGGCGGACGACACGCCCGTCCCACCCGCTCTTCCGGACCCGGGGGCATCGGTAGCGAACTGCCGCCGTCCGACGGGGACTTGATCGCCCGGATGCGGGGCGGTGACGACGGTGCGTACGAGGAGCTGTTCCGTCGTCACGCCGATGCCGTACGGCGCTACGCGCGGACCTGCTGCCGGGACGGGCACACCGCCGACGACCTGACCGCCGAGGTGTTCGCGCGGACACTGCAGGCGGTACGGGGCGGGGCCGGGCCGGACCAGTCGGTGCGGGCGTACCTGCTGACCACCGTGCGCAGGGTCGCCGCGGCCTGGGCGAAGACCGCCAAGCGGGAGCATCTCGTCGAGGACTTCGCCGTGTTCGCGGAGCAGGCGGCCACGGGTACGGAGAGCGCGGCCGGGATGGCCGGGCTGTCCGGGGACGACACGCTCGAACTGGGCGCGGACGTGCGGGCGATGCACGAGGCCGAGCAGTCGCTGGCCATGCAGGCCTTCCGGAGCCTGCCCGAGCGGTGGCAGGCCGTGCTGTGGCACACCACCGTCGAGGAGGCCTCGCCGAGTGCGATCGCGCCGCTGTTCGGGCTGAGCGCCAACGCGACCGCGGTGCTGGCCAGTCGCGCCCGGGAGGGGCTCAAGCAGGCGTATCTGCAGGCCCATGTGAGTTCGGCGCTGAGCGAGGGCGGCGACTGCGCGCAGTACTCGGACCGGCTGGGCGCCTACGCCCGGGGCGGGCTGCGGATGCGGGCGGAGCTCGGGCTGCGCAAGCACCTGGAGGAGTGCGCGAAGTGCCGGCTGGCCGCCGGGGAGCTCAAGGATGTCAACGCGGGCATTCCGGCGCTGCTGCCGGTCGCGGTCATCGGGTGGTTCGCCGCCGGGTACGCGGCCAAGGCCGCCGGCGTGGTGGCCGGCGGGGCCGTCGCCGCGGGCGGGGCCGGGGCCGCGGCGGCCGCCGCCGGAGGGTCGGGCGCGGGAGCCGGGGCCGCGGGCGGTGCCGGCGCTGCCGGGGCGGGCGCCGCCGGTGGCGGGGCCGGGTCGACCGCCGGGGCCGGGGCCCTGGCTTCCGAGGGACTCGGGCTGCCCGCCAAGGCCGCCCTCGCCGCCGGGATCGCGGTGGCCGCGGCCGCCGGCGTGGTGTTCGCGCTCGCCGGGGACGATGCCGAGCCGCAGGCCCGGGCGAAGCCCGCGCCCAGCGTGGCCGCGCCCGCGGTGCCCGTCGTACCGCCGGAGCCGGACGCTCCCACCCCGCCCGGGGTGGAGCCGCCGCCCGCGCGGGGCTCCGTACCGCCGCGGCCGCAGCCCACGCCGGCGCCGTCGGCTCCGGCCGCGCTCGCTCCCGCGGCGCCGTCGCCCACGCCCTCGCCGTCGCCGAGCCGGGAGAAGACCTCGCCCGCGCCGTCCCCGAGCAGGTCCTCGGCGAAGCCGACCGCGCCGCCTCCGGCGAAGCCGGCGCAGGGGTTCCAGCTCGCCGGGCTCCATCACTCGGCCTACGGGGACCACAGCGGCCCGGAGTTGCAGACCTGGCGCAGCAGCTGGGTGTGGCAGCGCTGGGGGCTGAAGGTGGGCGACCGGCGGTTCACGCACGGGATCACCGTGAACTCGCGCTCCTCGGTGGAGATCGCCCTCAACCGGCAGTGCACCACCTTCTCGGCGCGGGCCGGGGTGGACGGCCTGTCGCTGTTCACCGACGGCTCGGTGCGGTTCTCCGTGTACGCCGACGGGCAGCGGCTGTGGCAGTCCGCCGCCCTCGGGTTCGAGGACCCGCCAGCGGCCGTGTCGGTCTCCCTCTCCGGGCACAAGACGCTGCGGCTGGTGGTGGAGAAGGCCGGGCCGGGCAGCCTGCCGACGCTGGCGAGCTGGGCCGACGCGGTGATCAGCTGCAGGTGACCGGCTTCCGGTGATCAGCCGGCGGTGATCAGCTTCCCGTGAGTGCCGCGGTGAGGTCCGACGGGGTGAGCGCGGCGCCGGCGGACTCCTCCAGGGCGTAGCGGGCCGGGCCGAGCAGGGCGCGGGCCCGCTCCGGCAGGCCGGCCACGGCGGCGCCCTCGGGGACCGAACGCGGATGGCCCGCGCGCCAGGCGGTGGCCGCCGCGAGGGCCCGTACGGACTCGGCGGGCCGGTCGGCGTCGGCGAGCATCACGGCCGCGGCCTCGGCCATGCCGGCCAGGAAACGCTCCGCGCAGTGGGCGGCGACGGCCACGCCCAGGGCGGGCCCGATCCGGGCCAGACCGGCCGCCGGGCCGTGCTCGTGCGCGGCGAGGACGGCCTCGATGGTGTCCAGCCCGGCGGTGAGCTGTGCGGGCACGGTGATGCGTTCCGCCTCGGCGCGGGCGCGGGCGCACTCGGCGCGGGCCCGGTCGGCGTCGCCGCGCTGGAGGGCGAGCAGGGAGGACAGGAGCCGGGCGAAGGTGCTCACGTCGTACACCCCGCCGTAGCGGTCGGCCTCGCGGTCGGCCTCCGCCAGCAGCTGTTCGGCGTCCGCGAACTCCCCTGCGCAGTAGGCGGCCTCCGCGATCCGGGCGATGGCGAAGGGCGCCTCGACGTGGGCCCCGACCTCGCGGGCGAGGCGCAGGCACTCCTCGTACTCGGCTCGGGCGTCGGCGTAGCGGCCGCGCGAGAGGGCGACCTCCCCGGCGGCGCCCGCCACCTGGGCGCGGGTCCAGCGGTCGCCGACCCGGCGGGCGATCTCGTGCAGCTCGGCGAGGTCGGCGTCGACGGTGGGCAGGCCGCCGGTGACGTCGATGGAGACGTGGGTGCGGAGCATGAGGGTGACGCCGAGTTCCCAGTCGCCCGCGTGGCGGCGGCAGTTGGCCACCGACTCGTCGAGGTGGGCGTGGAAGTCGAGGGCGTCGCCGGTGAGGAAGGCGGTGGCCGGCCAGAGCATGCCGGGGAAGGTGGTGGTCTCCGGGGAGCCGTGGCGGAAGGTTTCCTTGATGCGGGCGGCGAGGGCGCGGTACTCGGGGGTGCGGAACTTCTCGGCGGTGTTGCTCTCGGCGAGCAGGAAGATGTCGAGGATCTGCAGGCGCATGAGGCGCCAGTACGCGGGCGAACCCTCGGGGTGGTCCGTGGGGGTGTCGGCGAGGATCCGGCTGGTCCATTCGGCGCCTTCGGCACGGTAGTTGCGCAGCCACCAGAACCAGCCGAGGGCGAAGACGAGGCGCTGGGCGCTCTCGGAGTCGCGCTCCACGACGGCGGTGGTGTGGAGGGCCGCGCGGAGGTTGTCGAGCTCGGTCTCGATGCGGCGGATCCAGGGGAGCTGGGCGGCGGAGCGGAGCAGCGGCTCGGCCTCCTCGGCGAGGGCGAGGAAGTGGGCGGCGTGGCGGCGGGCGGTGGCCCGGGCGTCCGGGGAGTGGGCCTGCGCGCGCTCGGCGGCGTACTCGTGGATGGTTTCGAGCATGCGGTAGCGCATCCCCCCGTACTCGCCGTGGGGTCCGGGGCCGGGTCCGGGGCCGGGTCCGGGGCCGGGTCCGGGGCCGGGTCCGGGTCCGGGGCCGGGGCCGGGTCCGGGGCCGGGGCCGGGTCCGGGGCCGGGGCCAGCGCCAGGGCCAGGGCCGTCCGGCTCGGCGAGGACGAGGGATTTGTCGACGAGGGAGCCGAGGACGTCGGCGACGTCGAGGGATCCCTGCGCGCAGACCGCCTCGGCGGCGGCGAGGTCACAGCCGCCGGCGAAGACGGACAGGCGGCGCAGAACGGCCCGTTCGGACTCGTCCAGCAGGTCCCAGGACCAGTCGACGACGGCGCGCAGGGTCTGCTGGCGGGGCAAGACGGTACGGGCTCCGCTGGTCAGGAGGCGGAAACGGTCGTCGAGGCGGTCGGCGATCTGGCGCGGGGTCAGAAGCCGCAGCCGGGCGGCGGCGAGCTCGATCGCGAGCGGCAGACCGTCCAGGCGGGCGCAGATCTCGGCCACGGCGGCCGGGTCCTCGGCCACGGCGAACCCGGCGCGGGCGGCGGCCCCGCGGTCGGCGAACAGGCGGTGGGCGTGGGCGGGCGGCAGGGGCTCGACGGGGCGGACGCTCTCGCCGGGTACGCCGAGGGGCTCGCGGCTGGTGGCCAGGATCCGGACGCCCGGGCAGTGCGTGAGGAGCCGTTCGGCGAGCTCGGCGGCCGCGCCGATGACGTGCTCGCAGTTGTCGAGGACGAGGAGCAGACGGCGGTGCGCGCAGTGCTCCAGGAGCTGGGCGGTGGGGTCCTCGGCGGTGGTCTTCTCGCGGGCCACCAGGGAGTTCTCGCGCAGGCCGAGGGCGCTGAGGACGGCGCCGGGGACGGCGGCGGGGTGGTCGAGGCGGGCGAGTTCGACGATCCAGCCGGTTTCCGGGTGGGCGGCGGCCGCGTGCTCGGCGAGGCGGGTCTTTCCGGAACCGCCGGGCCCGGTGAGGGTGATGAGGCGGTGGCGGGCCAGGTCGGTGCGCAGGACGGCCAGTTCGGGTTCGCGGCCGACGAAGGAGGTGAGGCGGGGGCGGAGGTTGCCGCGGGGCGCCTCCGGCTGGGGCTGCGATGCCTCCGGCTGGCGCTGGCGGGGCTGCGCGGGCCGGAGGAGTTCCGCGTGCAGGGCGGCGAGTTCGGGGCCGGGGTCGGTGCCGAGGCCGTCGGCGAGGGTGCGGCGCGTCTGCTCGTACGCGGCCAGGGCGTCGGCGGGGCGGCCCGCCGCGCGCAGCGCGCGGAGCTGCTGGGCGCGCAGGGTCTCGTCGTACGGGCGCTCCTGGATCAGCGCCTCGATCTCCGGCAGGAGCCCGGCCGGGGCGGTGGCGCCGCCGCGCAGGTCGGCCTCGATGCGGTCCCGGAGGGCGGCGCCGCGGCGGGCCTCGGCGGCCGCTGCATGGACGGTGCGGGCGGGCTCGGGCAGGTCGGCGAGGGCGGGACCGCGCCACAGGGCCAGGGCGGCGCGCAGGGTGCGGGCGGAGGCTTCCGGGTCGGTGGCCAACTGCCGGGCGCCTTCGGCTGCCAGCCGGTTGAAGCGGTGCAGGTCGACGTCCTCGCGGCCGGCGGCCAGGCGGTAGCCGCCGGCCGGGTCGGCGTGGACGGAGTCCCGGCTGCCGAGGGCGCGGCGCAGGCGGGCGACGAGGGCCTGGAGGGCGGCCGGGGCGTCCTGGGGCGGGTCGTCGCCCCAGACCTCGTCGACGAGGTCGGACACGGAGATCCGGGCGCCGGCCCGGAGGGCGAGGGCGGCGAGGAGGGCGCGCAGCCGGGCGCCGCCAATGGGGAGGGGGGCGCCGAGCTCGTCGCGCGCCTCGGTGGTGCCGAGGATGAGGTAGCGCACCCGCCAATTCTGCCTGGCCGCTGCGGGGGGCGGGTCGGGGACGGGTCGGGGGCGGACAAGACATCCCCTAGGTGATCGAGGTGTCTCCGTGGGCCTCGAGGAGGGTGCGCAGGGCCTCGGCGACCGTGGCGCAGGTGGCGGGGTCGAGGGGGGCGAGGAGTTCGGCGTAGTGGCGCAGGTGGTCCGTCATCATCGCCTCGGTGAGGGTGATGCCGTGCTCCGTCAGCCGGATGCGGACCGAGCGGCGGTCCTGGCCGTCGCGGACCCGTTCGACCAGGCCCTTGGCCTCCATGCGGTCGATGCGGTTGGTGATCGCGCCCGAGGTCACCATGGCGGCCGGGATGAGGGCGCCGGCGGTCAGCGCGTACGGGGGGCCGGACCGGCGGAGGGTGAAGAGGATGTCGAGCTCGCCCAACTCCAGGTCGTGTTCGGCCGCGAAGGCCTTGAGGTGCTTTTCGAGGATCCGGTTCATCCGCTGGATCCGGGCCAGCAGCTCGACGGGCCAGAGGCCGGCCGCGAGGTCGGGGCGTTCCTCCGCCCACTGGCCGACGATCGCGTCCACTGCGTCACTCATCTCGCGTCCTCTTCTCTTCCTACCGGCGCGCCCAGCCCAGAATATCTCAACGTTAAGACACTTGACGTTGAGAGGACCCGCCTGTTTTTATCTCAACGTTGAGATTGTGAACCTTGAGATGGATGAGCGGGGGGCCACCATGAAGGCGACCACGAAGACGCCCACGAAGGCGACCACGAAGACGACCACCACCACGGCCGTCACGGCCAGGACGAAGAGCAGGACCACCGGCACCGCCGCGGCCCCGCCCGTCCCCGTGTTCTGGCTGGCCCTGCTGGCCACCCCGATGGCCGCCGGGGCCAACGCCCCCGTCCTGATCCTTCCGGACATGGCCCGTTCGCTCGGGGTGGCCACCTCGACCGCCGCCTGGCTCGTCACCGCGTCCGCCTGGGCCATGGCCGTCGGCACTCCCCTGCTGGCCGGCCGGCTCCGCCGCCGCGGCCTGCGCCCGACCCTCCGCCTGAGCAGCGCCTTCCTGCTGTGCGGCACCCTCCTCGTCGCCGCCTCGCCCTGGCTGCCACTGACCCTCCTCGGGCGGGCCGCACAGGCGGCGGGCAGCGCGGGCCTGGTGGCGTGCGCCATGAGCCTGGCCGGCACGGCCCGCCGGATGGGCGTCATCAGCGCGGGATTCGGGATGCTCGGCGCGTCCGGCCCGCTCCTCGGCGCCCAGCTCTCGCAGGCCGTGTCGTGGCGGCTCTCCCTCTCGGTGTCGGTGGTCGCGCTGCTGGCCGTGCCCGTGGTGGTCAAGTACGCCACGGCCCCGGCCCCCGCGCAGGGCAGGCTCGACGCGCGCGGCGCCGCCCTGCTGACGGTGCTGGTCAGCGCCCTGGTCCTACTCCCCCACGCCCCCGCCTCCGCGCTCGGCTCCGCGGCCGTCGCCGCGCTCGCGCTGGCGCTGCACGTCCGGCGGCGCCCCGAGGGCTTCGTACCGCTCGCCCTGCTGCGCAGGCCCGTCTTCGTCGGCTCGGCGCTGCTCGCGCTGGTGCTGTCGTCCTCGTACTTCACCCTGCTGTTCGCCGTGCCGCGGCTGCTCTCCGACCGGGCCGGCTGGGACCGCGGGACGGCCGGCGCCGGTCAGCTCGTGGCCCTGCTCACCGGATCCGCGCTGTCCTGGCTGCTGGCTGCCGGTTCGGCCCGCATGGGGCGGGCGGCCGTACGGACCGTGCTGATCGGGATCGGCACCCTGGCCGCGCTCCTCGCCGCGTTCGCCGGCTGGGGCCCGCTGCTGCTGGCCGCCACCCTGGGCAGCGTGTTCGCCGCGACCGGGGCCAACGCCGTCCTGTCGACGTACGCCGCGTCGAGCGCCCCCGAGGCCCAGCGGCCCACGGCCATCGGCCTGTTCAGCCTCTGCTACCTGCTGGGCGGCGCCTTCGGCCCGGCCGTCGCGACCGCCCTGGTGCTCGCCGCCTGAGCCCCGGCCGGCGCTGTCCTGCCCGCCCGCGCCCGGTCAGGACAGCGCCGGCCGGTGCACCGGGACTCCCTCCGGCACCGCCCGGCGCCGGGCCGCGGAGGTACCCGTCCAGCAGGTGCCGCGGCGGGCCAGCAGACGGTGCAACCACAGCTCCATCGAGACGAGTTCCGCCAGCCCGTCCAGCGGGACCGGGCGGCCGTCCGCCGCGTCGAGCAGCGCCTGGCGCACCACCCGGGCCTCGATCAGCCCGGCGTCCGCGAGCAGCGGCGAGGCGAAGAGGTCCAGCAGGTCGCCCAGGGCGGCGCGCAGCCCCAGCCGGGTCGCCGTCTCGTTCGGGGCGTGGGCCGTGGCCCCCCAGCCCGCGGGGAACTCTCGCACCCCGGCCGAGGACAGGACGGTGCGCAGGATCTCGGCCCGGGCCCCGGGCTGGACCCGCAGGGATTCCGGGAGGGCGCGGGCGGCCCGTACGACCTGGTTGTCCAGGAAGGGGGCGTGCAGGCGCTGGCTGCGGACCTCCACGGCCTGTTCGAAGACCCGGTGGTCGGCGGCGTGCCGGGCGAGCAGCGAACGGGCCCGGGCCTCCCCCGGCCGCAGCGACAGCGGCGGCCGGCCGGCGGCGGCCGCGAGACGGATCGATACTTCCGCCAGTGCCTCCCCCGTGAGCCAGCCCGCGGCCGGGCCCGGCCGGGACCAGGTCAGGGCGGCGAGGGAAGCGTCCACCGGACCGGAGGATCTCTCGGTGACCCCGCCCTCGCGGAGCCTGGCCGCGGCGGCCTCCATGCCCGCGCGGTACGTCGTACGGGAAAGTCTGCGGGCCGCCGAGTACACGGTCAGCGGCACCAGCAGGGACTCCCCGGCGGCTCCGGAGGCGGAGGCCGAACGGGCCAGCGCCGCCACCGGCCGCAGCAGGTGCCGCCGCCGCCGGTCCATCAGCAGGTCGGCCATGCGCGCCGGGTGCGCGTCGAGGACCTGGCGGGCGCCGTGGCCCGTGAAGTGGTCGGCGCTGCCGGCGGCCAGCCGGCGCCGCTCGCGGGCGGCGAAGACCAGCGAGGGACCCGGTTCGTCGGTGAGCGGGCCGTCGAGTTCCGCGTACGGGAGGGCTTCCTCGGCGGCGGCCACCACGACGTGGTGCAGCCGCGGGTCGGCCGCGATGACCCTGGCCCGCTCCAGTTCGGCCTCGCGCCCCTGCGGGGTGGCCAGGTCGTTGAAGGTGACCGCGAGCAGCCGCGCCCCCGCCGGGCTCAGCAGGCTGCCCGGGGCCCCGGGCAGACCGGCCGCCAGCAGGGCGAGGGTCGCGGAGGCGCTGCCGCCGGAGAGGTCGGCGCCCACGCCGGGGGCCGGGGCGCCGCGGGCCGCGCGCCGGTCGGCGGGACCCATGCCGGGCACGGGGCCGGGATCGTACGGCGGCATTGCGTCGGGGGCATGCCGGGGCGCCGTGAGCCGGGCGCGCACCGCATCCACCAACGCTTCCCGTACGCCCTCCACCGCCCGCTCGGCATCGGCCTCGGGGGCGGCCACCGCGAGCGAGGCGACCTGCTCGTAGCCGGTGATCTCGCGGGAGCCCTCGCGCAGGATGAGCGCGTGCCCGGGCGGGATGCGCCGGACCCCGGCGTACGGTGTGCCGTCGCCCAGTGCCTCCGGGCTCTCGGGGCAGGCCAGCAGGGCGGCGAGATGGCCGATGTCGAGCTGCGCCTCGATGAGGTCGGCGAGCGGGAGGGCGGCGGTGGCGTACGCCGTGCCGCTCGCCCAGGGGGTGTAGAAGACGGGCCGCGCGCCGGCCAGGTCACCGAGGACGGTGATCCGGCGGCCGTTCTGGACGACGGCGGTGTAGCTGCCGGACCACTGGGTGAGGTGGCGCAGCGCGCCGCCGCGGGCGGCGTAGAGCGCGCGGCGCAGTTCGGCGTCGGTCGCGCCGCAGCAGCCGAGGACCGCGAGGCGGGTGAAGGGGTCGGCGGGGTCGGCGGTGAGGGTGCGGATCTCGTCGGGGCGCCAGTCGCCGACGGCCCAGAGCGGGTCGGGGTCCCCCCACAGCAGTTGGGCGCCGACGGGGTGGACGGTGCGTTCGGCGTCCGCGCCCGGGTCGCCCGGGTGGGCGGCGTCCGCGATGCCTCCGCGCAGGGGCGTGCCGCCGTCGCCGTATCCGATGTCGCCGTAGCCGCCGTGGCCGCCGTGGCCGTATCCGCCCTGGCCGTGTCCGCCCTGGCCGGAGGCGTGGCCGTGGACCCGGCCGGCCGTGCCGAAGCTCGCGGCGATACTGCTCCAACCCACCAACCAGCGCACCGCCGCCTCCCCAGCCTGTGGGCACATGACCGGGGCAC
This sequence comes from Streptomyces sp. NPDC030995, assembly GCF_055571215.1. Taxonomy (NCBI): domain Bacteria; kingdom Bacillati; phylum Actinomycetota; class Actinomycetes; order Kitasatosporales; family Streptomycetaceae; genus Streptomyces; species Streptomyces sp. NPDC030995. The sequence continues at coordinate 379,765 of NZ_JBVIFS010000004.1, read as the reverse complement.
GGGCAGCACGAACGGCGCTGAGGGCGCGGTCGGCGGGACCCCGGGTGGCTCGGGTCCATGCTGCCACGGGACAGGCGTGCGAGAGTGGTTAAAGGGGGCGCACATGCAAACGAACACGCCCCGGCCACGCAGTATTTGGCGTTCCGTTCCCCCCGTCCCATAGGTCTCTTTCAGCCATTCTTCGGCCGTGCCGAGGGCCGTCGCGAGCCGTCGCGCGACCGTGCGTGGGCGCGGTCCGGGAGGCGGAATCCGCCCCCCGGACCGTTCCGCCACCCGCGGGGATTGAGGTAGCGGCATCCCCGGACCCGCCCGATCCGCGCAGCGGGCCGACCCACGCACCGCACATCGAATCGCCGGGCCCCCGGACCGGCCAGAGCGCACGGGTGGGCGCACGGCCACACGGGCGGAGCACGCGCTGACACGTGCGCCCCGGCTCCGGGCCGGGGCGGACTGTGCAAACGGACAACAATCCCGCCATACGGAAGTAGAGGCCTTAACGCTTGGGAGGCGGGGAACTACGCTGGGTTTACGAAATGCCGGGCGCCTATGCCCCGGCGGCGTATGCGTTCCGCGTGTGACGAGGGGTGGCGCATGTCCAGGGAGCTCCGCGAGCCCAATGAGAAGCTCGGCGCCGTCCTCGCCCTCGCGGGCATCAGCAACGCCGGGCTGGCCCGGCGTGTCAACGACCTCGGTGCCCAGCGCGGCCTGACGCTTCGGTATGACAAGACGTCGGTGGCCCGGTGGGTGTCGAAGGGGATGGTGCCGCAGGGCGCCGCCCCGCATCTGATCGCCGCCGCCATCGGCGCGAAACTGGGGCGGCCGGTGCCGCTGCACGAGATCGGCCTGGCGGACGCGGACCCCGCGCCCGAGGTCGGCCTGGCCTTCCCGCGCGATGTGGGCGCGGCGGTGCGTTCGGCCACGGACCTGTACCGGCTCGACCTCGCCGGGCGGCGCGGCGGTGGCGGGATCTGGCAGTCGCTCGCGGGCTCGTTCTCGGTGGCGGCGTACGCGACGCCCGCCTCTCGGTGGCTGATATCTCCTGCTGACGGCTCGGTGGCGCGGGAACCGGCGGGCCCGGCCCAGCACTCGGCTGCCCAGACTTCGGCAGCCCGGACCGCTGACGGCCGGACCGCTGCGGCCCCGACCGCTGCCGGCCCGACCACTACTGTCCCGACGCTGCCCGCCCGTGGCCTGGCGGACCCGACCCCTGCACCCCAGAGCCCCGTGGCTGCGACCCCCTCGGCTCAGGACCTGCCGACGCACGAGGCCCCGGAAGGCCGTACGACCGGACCGGCGACGGGACCCATGACGGGCCCGCCGTCCACCGTTGTGCCCGCCCAGCCCGGCGCCGAAACGCCGCGCGACCACGGCCAGCGCGTGGGCCACAGCGATGTGGCCAAGCTGCGCGAGGCCGCCGAGGACGCCCGCCGCTGGGACTCCAAGTACGGCGGCGGGGACTGGCGTTCGTCGATGGTCCCCGAGTGCCTGCGGGTGGACGCGGCTCCGCTGCTGCTCGGCTCGTACACCGACGAGGTGGGCCGCGCCCTGTTCGGCGCGACCTCCGAACTGACCCGGCTGGCCGGGTGGATGGCCTTCGACACCGGCCAGCAGGAGGCGGCCCAGCGCTACTACATCCAGGCGCTGCGCCTGGCCCGCGCGGCCGCGGACGTACCGCTCGGCGGCTACGTACTGGCTTCGATGTCCCTCCAGGCGACCTACCGGGACTTCCCGGACGAGGGGGTGGACCTCGCCCAGGCGGCGGTCGAACGCAACCGCGGTCTGGCCACCGCACGCACCATGAGCTTCTTCCGGCTGGTCGAGGCACGGGCGCACGCGAAGGCCGGCGATTCGGTGGCCGCGGGCGCGGCGCTGCGGGCGGCGGAGGGCTGGCTGGAGCGGGCGCGGGAAGGCGATCCGGATCCGACCTGGCTGGGTTTCTACTCGTACGACCGTTTCGCGGCGGATGCGGCGGAATGCTACCGGGACCTCAAACTCCCCCGGCAGGTGCGGCGCTTCACCGAGCAGGCGCTGTCCCGGCCCACCGAGGAGTACGTACGCTCGCACGGGCTGCGGCTGGTGGTGAGCGCGGTCGCCGAGCTGGAGTCGGGGAACCTCGACGCGGCGTGCGCGGCGGGCACCCGGGCGGTGGAGGTGGCGGGCCGGATCTCCTCGGCGCGGACGACCGAATACGTACGGGACCTGCTGCACCGCCTGGAACCGTACGGGGACGAGCCGCGGGTCGCGGAGCTGCGCGAGCGGGCCCGGCCGCTGCTGGTGGCGCCGGCGTAGGGGTGCGTTCGCGGGGATCCGGGGCACACGCCCCGAGGGGGTGTGTGGCCGCGTTGTCGGTGGCGGGGTGCAGTATGCAGGGGTGGGAGGTGTCAGCGTGGGCGGCGGCGTGGACTGCGATGTGCTGGTGATCGGTGGCGGGATCGTCGGCCTGTCGACGGCGCATGCCCTGTCGCGCCTGGCTCCGGGTACCAGGGTGGTCGTCCTGGAGAAGGAGTCCGGCCCGGCCCGGCACCAGACGGGCCGCAACAGCGGGGTGATCCACAGCGGGATCTACTACCGGCCGGGGTCGCTGAAGGCGCGCTTCGCGGTGAGCGGCGCCGCCGAGATGGTCAAGTTCTGCGCGGAGCACGGGATTCCGCACGAGGTGACGGGCAAGCTGATCGTCGCCACGGAGCGCGAGGAGCTGCCCCGGCTGCACGCCCTGGTCCAGCGCGGCCGGGAGAACGGCATTCCGGTGCGCGAGCTGGGCCCGGCCCAGATAGCGGAGTACGAGCCCGAGGTGCGGGGCCTGGCCGCGATCCACGTCGGCAGCACCGGGATCGTGGACTACGGCCGGGTGAGCGCCCAGCTCGCGGAGTCCTCCGGCGCGGAGATCGTCTACGGCGGGGCGGTGGACCTGATCTCCCGCCGCCCGTCGGCGGTGGCGGTCCGCACCACGTCCGGCCTGGTGGTCCGGGCGCGGGTGCTGGTGAACTGCGCGGGTCTGCAGTGCGACCGGATCGCCCGGCTGGCCGGGGACGACCCGGGGATGCGGATCATCCCCTTCCGGGGCGAGTACTACGACCTGGCCCGTCCGGAACTGGTCCGCGGGCTGGTGTACCCGGTGCCCGACCCGGCGTTCCCCTTCCTCGGGGTCCACCTGACCCGGGGCATCGGCGGCGGCGTCCATGTCGGGCCCAATGCCGTGCCCGCGCTGGCCCGCGAGGGCTACGCCTGGTCGACGGTGCGCCCCCGGGACCTCGCGGACGAGCTCGCCTGGCCGGGCGCCTGGCGGATGGCCGCCCGGCACTGGCGGTACGGGACGGGCGAGATCCACCGCTCGCTGTCGAAGCAGGCCTTCACCCGGGCGGTACGCCGCCTCCTGCCGGCCGTCACCCCGGCGGACCTGCACCCCGCCGCGGCCGGGGTCCGCGCGCAGGCCGTGCTGCGCGACGGCACCCTCGTGGACGACTTCCTCATCCGCGACGCCCCGCGCACGGTCCACGTCCTGAACGCCCCGTCGCCCGCCGCGACCGCTTCGCTCCCGATCGGCCGGGAGATCGCGTGCCGCGCCCTTCGAACCCTCGGCTCGACCTGAGCGGTGCGGTGATCCGGTGCCGCGCCGTTTCCCGGGGCTCCGCCCCAGACCCCGCGCCTCAAACGCCGGCGAGGCTGAAATGTCCTGCGGCATCCAGCTGCGCCGCGCCAAATCCAGCCTCGCCGGCGTTTGAGGCGCGGGGGTCCGGGGGCAGGGCCCCCGGCGGCGGCGCCGCGCCGGACCGGTGGCTTCCCCGGGCCGTAGAATCTCGGCATTGTGTCTGAGTCCCGTACCCCCCCGCCCAGCGCCCCGGAAACCGTGCCGGAGGCGAACTCCTACGTCCCCCCGAAGTGGCGGACCGAGCCCCGGTTCCCCGACGGCCCCTCGCCGGACCCGGCCGGCTCGCACCACGAGCGGCGGATCCGGAGCTTCCAGCCCCGGCGCAGCCGGGTCACCACCGGTCAGGGCGAGGCCCTGAAGCGCCTCTGGGGTACCTGGGGCCTGGACATCGACGGCCACGACGTCATCGATCTCAAGGAGCTCTTCGACGGCCTCCCCGTCGTCCTGGAGATCGGCTTCGGCATGGGTGAGGCCACCGCCCAGATGGCCGCCGCCGACCCCGGCACCGGGATCCTCGCCGCCGACGTGCACACCCCGGGGCAGGGCAACCTCCTCGCCCTGGCGGAACGGGGCGGCCTCAGCAACGTCCGCGTGGCCAACGGCGACGCGATCATCCTGCTGCGCGAGATGCTGCCGCCCGACTCCCTGGCCGGGATCCGCGTGTACTTCCCGGACCCGTGGCCCAAGGCCCGCCACCACAAGCGGCGGCTGATCCAGCCCGAGTTCCTCACGCTGGCCGCCACCCGCCTGGCCCCCGGGGGCGTGCTGCACTGCGCGACCGACTGGGAGCCGTACGCCGAGCAGATGCTCGAAGTCCTCACCGCGCACCCGGACTTCGAGAACACGCAGGCCGACGGCGGCTACTCGCCGCGCCCCGACTTCCGGCCGCTCACCCGCTTCGAGGGCCAGGGCCTCGACAAGGGCCACGTCGTACACGACTTGCTCTTCCGTCGCACGGAGAACTGACAACGTCACTGCGCGTGTCAGAGCGGCTCGCTAGGGTCATGGTGTGTTCCGAGCCCTCCTCCCCCGGCCACCGCTGGGAGGTATCCCGAGGCTCGCACGCCCGTCGGGCACGGCCCGCACGTGCGTGCTCCTCGCCCTGCTCGCCGCCACCGGGATCGCGATCCTCGAACTCGTGCGGGAGCAGACCGGCACGGCCGGCTTCTTCGTCGGTCTCGGCCTGGCCCTGCTGCCGGTGGCGCCGCTCATGGCGGCCTTCCGGTGGCTCGGCCGGGCCGCGCCCGCGCCCTGGCCGCAGTTGCTGTTCTGCTTCGGCTGGGGTGCCTGCACCGCGGCGCTGATCGCGATACTGGCCAACAACTTCGCCACCGAGTGGATAGCCGCGGCCGCCACCGACCCCTCCGACGCCGATCACCTCGGCTCGGTGGCCATCGCCCCGGTGGTGGAGGAGAGCGCCAAGGCGGCGGCCCTGGTGCTGGTGTTCGTGTTCCGAAGACGGCATTTCACCGGCCCCGCGGACGGTTTCGTGGTGGCCGGGTTCACCGCCACCGGCTTCGCCTTCACGGAGAACATCCTCTACCTCGGCAACGCCTACGGTGAGGACCTGGCCGAGGGCGCCGGCGTGCTGGACTCGGTGACGGCGGCGACCTTCTTCGTGCGCATAGTGCTGTCGCCGTTCGCGCACCCGCTGTTCACGGTGCTCACCGGGCTCGGCTTCGGCGCGGCCGCGCTCAGCGCCCGCCGTTCGCGCCGGCTCGGCCTGCCGCTGCTCGGACTGGCGCTGGCCATGTGCATGCACGCGCTGTGGAACGGCTCCTCGCAGTGGGGGGAGCACGGCTTCTACACGGTCTACGCCTGCGTGATGGTCCCCGTGTTCGGGCTGCTGGTGTGGCTGGCGATGCGGATACGGCGTGGCCGGCTGCAAGCCGTCGCCGGGGAGCTCGCCCTGTACGCGGCCGCGGGCTGGCTCGGCCCCGCCGAGGTGCCGGCGCTGGCTTCGATGCCGGCCCGGTCGCTGGCCCGCGCCCTGGCCCGGCGCAGCGGGGGCCGGGCCGCGGGACGCGCGGTCGCCCGGTACGAGGCGGACGCGGCCGCCCTGGCCCTGCTGCGGAACCGGGCGCGCCGCGGCGGCCCGGGGCGGGAGCCGGATTTCGCGGGCCGGGAGCGGGAGTTGCTGCACCGGCTCTGGATGCGCCGGGCGACGGCCGGGCCCGCGCTGGCCCGGGCGGCGGTCATGGAGGAGCTGCTTCCGCCGTGGTTCGACCCCATGGACCCGCTCAGCCCCGCGGTCGCGGCCGCACGGGCCGGCGTACCGCTGCCGCGACGGGCTCAGGCCAACCCGGAGGTGGACCTCAGACGTTCAGACCCTTGGAGTTCAGCCACGCCAGCGGGTCCACCGTCGAACCGCCCTTGCGTACTTCCAGGTGGAGATGGGGGCCGGTGACGTTGCCGGTGGCGCCGACGCGGCCGATGGTGTCTCCGGCGCCGACCGAGCCGGAGGTCACCGACATCGAGGAGAGGTGGCAGTACCAGACCTCCGTACCGTCCTCCAGCTCCAGCACGATCCGGTAGCCGTACGCCCCGGACCAGCCGGCCGAGATGATCTTCCCGGCGGCCACGGCCTTGACCGGGGTGCCGGTGGGGGCCGCGAAGTCGAGGCCGGTGTGGTAGCCGGAGGACCACATGGAGCCGGCGACGCCGTAGTGCGAGGTGAGGGTGTAGGCGGAGGTGGGCAGCGCGTAGCCGCCGGACGATGCGGCGCGCTCCTGCTCGGCCTTGGCCTCGGCTGCCTTCTTGGCGGCCTCGGCCTCTTCCGCGGCCTTCGCCTCCGCCTGCGCCTTCGCTTCCTCGGCTGCCTTGCGGGCCGCCTCCAGCTTGTCCTTGGCCTCTTGCGCGGCGGTCCCCTGCGCGACCCGCTCGGCATCCGCCCTGGCCTTCGCCTCGGCGGCGTTCTGCTGGGACTCGGCCTGCTGGAGGATGCGGTGGCGCAGCACCTCGCCGGCGTCGGCGCCCTGCTCGGACTGCTGCGCGATGATCCCCGTCCTCGCGGCGGCAGCGGCGGCCGAGGAGCCCGAACCGCCGTCCGCCTCCTGGGCCTTGTCCCCGGTCATCAGATCGGGCAGGGAGGGCAGGGATATCGCGACCTGGGGCCGGTCCTGCGCCGTGGCGATGCCGCTGGCGCCGACCGCCGCGATGACACCGACGCCGAGCACGGTGGAGCTGCGCGCAAGTCCCCCGCGCTGCTTGGCCACCCGGTGCTTGCCGCGGACCGGACGGACCGAATCCTCGGTGGGATTCCACTCGCCCCAGGCACCCGCGGTGGGCGGCTCCTGGATTTCGATGCCTTCAGGGGCAGGCAAGTTGGAGGCCACCGGGGCACACTCCTCATCGACGCGCTGTGACGCGCGCGCGCACGGTGCCGTCTCTTGCGACGGCTTGGACGACCGCGCTGCGTTATCGAAAGGTAATAGACGCAGGGGAGTGATTCCAAGCTGTTGCGATTGATCGTTCACACCAATCGGCCACTCACCGACCGGCTCTGGCCACGGCTTTTCCCAGCAAAGAGGGATCAATTCGGGCAAAAATCAAGCCACTCCCTCATCTCTTCAGCCACACACGCAAAATGACGATCCATCAATCTCCTTGCGGAGAGCGCCTCTTTCGCTACGGAACGTCACGTGTGGTCGCCCGGCGCACCACCGGCACGGTCCGCCGCCGCTCCGGCTGCCCCCGCCCCGGCCGGCCCACCGCGAGCAGCGCCATGTCGTCCGTCGCCCCGCCGCCCGTGTGCCGGCGGACATCGCTGCTGAGCGCGCTGAGCAGCGCCTGCGGCCCGGGGAAGACCCGTCCGCGCAGCCGGGCCGCCGGATCGTAGAAGTCCCCCGCCCGGTCCCGGGCCTCGGTCAGCCCGTCCGTGTACAGCAGGAGGGTGGTCCCCTCCGGGAAGGACCACTCCTCCGCCCGGTCCGGCCAGCCGCCCAGCTCGCCCATACCGAGCGGCAGCGCCGGCTCCGCCGGGGCCAGGACCGCCAGCTCCCCGTCCGCGTGCAGCAGCAGCGGCTCGGGGTGGCCCCGGTTGAGCAGCCGCAGCACCCCCGCACCCGGCGGGATCTCCCCGAGCACGCACGTCGTGAACCCCTCCACCGCGTCCAGGCTGTCGCGCCGCATGCCCTCCCGGGCCAGGGCCCGCTCCAGCCGCTGCGCCACCGCCTCCAGCGTGGGCTCGGTCTCCGCCGCCTCCCGGAACGCCCCGAGGACCACCGCCACCGCCTCCACCGCGCCCAGCCCCTTGCCCCGTACGTCGCCCACCGCCAGCCGCACGCCGTACGGGGTCTCCTGGACCGCGTACAGGTCCCCGCCGATGAAGGCGTCCGCCTGCGCGGCCTCGTACCGGGCGGAGACGTGCAGCCCCCCGACGCGCTCGGCGGGCGTCGGCAGCACCGCCCGCTGCGCGGCCTCGGCGATCCCGCGCGCGGAGGCGAGCTGCTCGACGCTGCGCCGCACCACCCGGTTGATCAGGAGCGCCAGCCCGGACACGGTCAGGACGGTGACCAGCTCGGTCAGCGCCTCGACCTTCCAGCTGGTGCCGTTGTAGATGTGCAGCAGGAACACCGCGAGCACCGCGAGGGCGCCGGTCAGGGCCGTGGCCCGCAGGGTGAACAGGGGGGCGGCGACCAGCGGCGCCGCGGAGAAGAAGGGGGATCCGGTGAAGCTGGGCGGGGTCAGCACGTCGAAGACCAGCCCGAGGGCGATCAGCGCACCCGGGAGCACCCGGACCACCTGCCGGGCCACGCCGTTCCCGACGCCGCCCACGTGCTCACCGCTGCCCTGCCGGCCCAGCCCCGCCACGCTGCTCTCCTGCCGCCCGGTCCCTCGCAGGGGTGGGGGCCCACCGCCGCCTCGCCCCTCAAGGCTGGCGGCAGGGACGGCCGTACGGCGACCCGGCACGGGCCGTACGGGTGACGGCGCGTGAGAACGGACCGGGAACACGACGAAGGCCCGGCTCCCCAAAGGGAACCGGGCCTTCGTACTGAGTAGCGGGGGCAGGATTTGAACCTACGACCTCTGGGTTATGAGCCCAGCGAGCTACCGAGCTGCTCCACCCCGCGTCGGTAAACACAACTCTACGCCATCCGGGGGGAGCACTCCGCCAATTAACGACGGACCTCCCCGCGGAACGACATCACCGCAGGTCAGAGCCTTAAAACTGGGTTTTCGGCGGGCTCTTGGCGGGCTCCTGGCCGACCCTAAACGGAACCCCGCGATCCAAGATCATCTCTGTTGCGCGCCGGTGACACTCCAGGGATCGTTCGGGGATCGGACCCGCGCGATGATTCACCTGTCGCCAAGGCCAGGGGGAACACGAACCGGCCGGACGACACCAACCACACCTTCCGCCTCGGCGCTCTGCCGATGCCCTTGTGATTCCTGGGGGGAGTCCACCATGTCCGTTCGCACCGCAGCCGCCATCGCAGTCGTCGCCGGCGTCGTCACCACTCTGCTTCCGCTGTCGGCCACCACCGCGGCCGCCGCGCCCGCCACCGATGGCCACAGCGTGCTGCGTACGGAGATGGGCACCCCCGTCCCCAATGGTTCTCTGACCCGCGGCGGAGCCACCGAGACCTTCGACCTGACCGTGAAGAACCCCTCGGACAAGGCCGTCACGTACAACCCGTGGATGCTCGTGGACCCGAGCGGCCCGAGCCCGCTCGAGGAGAACGCCATCGTCTTCAAGGTCGACGCGGTGGACGCGCCGGCGACGAAGTACTCGGTGGGCCAGCAGGACGGCGAGTGGCAGGGCCTCTTCTACCCGGCGAACGCGTCGGACGGGCAGAAGGGCTTCGACATCCCGGCGAACGGCAAGATGACCTGGAAGGTCACCGTCGGGCTCGGCGCGAACTACCCCACCAACGACGGTGACTTCAAGTTCACCGCCACCAGCTTCAACAACTCGGTCGCCCCCGGCGGCGCGGACTCCCACCTGTTCCAGGTCGACCCGCAGATCAAGCCGGGCGAGCTGAAGACCTGGTTCACGGAGGGCAACGCCGAGATCGGCGGCAAGGAGCGGCGCGCCTACCTGAACCTGAACTACCAGGCCACGGGCGAGGGCTCCTTCGACGGCGCTCTCGCGACCACCCTGGCCCTGTCCCACCCGGGCCAGGAGGAGGCCGACTTCCGGCTGCAGGCCCTGATCGACGGCCGCTGGCAGGACCTGAAGGCCAAGGACAGCCAGTACTCGCTGCCCGAGATCCCCAAGGGCTTCGGCGCCGCGTCTGGCACCCGCACCGTGGAGCTGCGCGTCAGCCTGGGCCTCGACACCCGGCTCAAGAAGAGGACCACGATCACGATGGAGTCGAACGTCGCCCTCGCCAAGGGCAACAGCTACCCGTTCAAGCACGGCTCCGTCCAGTTCGTACTCGCCCCTATCACGGACGACAAGGGCCCCACCCCGACCCCGTCCACCACCACTCCCTCCACGACCCCCTCCGCCACGCCCTCCGCCACCCCGTCGGTGCAGCAGGCCGTCGCCGCGGGCAACACCAACCTGACCACCACCACGGGTTCGGCCAACGGCACCCTCGCCAGCACCGGCGCCGACTCCTCCACCGGCCTGTACGCCGGCCTCGCCGCCGCCCTGGTCACCCTCGGCGCGGCCGCCGCCTGGCTCGGCCGTCGCCGCCGCCGCGGCTTCTCCGCCTGATCCACACCCCGTACGCAGGAGCGCCCCACCCGGACCGATCGGGTGGGGCGCTTCCGCGTCGTACGGGCGGGCCGTCCTCAGCCGGTGGAAGTCGGCTCGAAGACCACCGCGTCGGGGAGGGTGTAGCCGAGCTCGGCGAGACGTGCGGCGACGTCGGCCGGGCCCTTCTTGGTTTCGGCGGCCGCAGCCAGGATGTGGCCGAGTGACACGGGCTTGTCGGCCTCCAGCCAGGGTGCCGAGCCGTTCTGGTCAAGGCTGAGGAGATTCTGGTCGTCACGATCGGGGACATCGGGCAGAGGGGTGTTCCCAGGAACGTGGAGACCGAACTCGGCAAGGCGTGCGGCGATATCGGCCGGACTGCGCCCGGTGAGATCGCCCGCGGCGAGGAGATGGCCGAGTTCGAGGGGGTCCTCGGCCCCCAGCCAGGGCGCGTCCCGGTCGAGGTCGCAACTGAGGATGAGGATGTCGTCGAGGTGCGCAGCGTCAGGGAGCACAACGCCCTCGGGAAGGTGATGACCGAGCTCCGCCAGACGTGCAGCCACCTCCGCCGGAGTGCACCTCGTGGCGCGGGCAGCTCCCAGGACATGGCCGACTGCCACAGATTCACCGACGCTCAACCATTGCCCGTTGCCGTCGAGGGAGCGGCTGAGGAGGAAGGTGTCGTCGGGCTGTGCTGTGTCGGGGAGCACAACGCCCTCGGCGAGGTGATGGCCGAGGTCCACCAGACGTGCAGCCACCTCCGCCGGACTACGCCCCGTGGCGCGGGCAGCCCCCAGGACATGGCCGAGCTCCACGAACTCACCCGTCCCCAGCCACGGCCCCTCTCTGTCGAACCCGCGGCTCACGAGCAGGGCGTCCTCGCGCTCGGCCGGATCCACGAGCGCGATGCTCTCGGGGAGCTGATGGCCGAGGTCCACCAGACGTGCAGCCACCTCCGCCGGACTACGCCCCGTGACGCGGGCAGCCCCCAGGACATGGCCGAGCTCCACGAACACACCGGCTCCCAGCCACGGCCCCTCCCTGTTGAGGTTGCGGCTGAGGATGCGGGTGTCATCGGGCTGCACTGTGTCGGGGAGCACAACGCCCTCGGCGAGGTGATGACCCAGCTCCGCCAGACGTGCAGCCACCTCCATCGGACTACGGTCGATCACGACCGATACCCGCAGCACGCGGCCCAGTTCTACCCGCTCACCGGCTGCCAGCCAGATCCCCTTTCCGTCATGGCCGCGGCTGAGGATCCGGACGTCCCAGGGTTGCACGGTGTCAGGAAGCACAACGCCCTCGGGAAGGTGATGACCGAGCTCCACCAGACGTGCAGCCACCTCCGCCGGACTACGCCCCGTGACGCGGGCAGCCCCTAGGACATGGCCGAGCTCCACGAACTCACCGGCTCCCAGCCAGGGCCCAATGCCGTCGAGGTCGCGGCTGAGGAGATGGGCGTCCTCAAGGTCCGCGGTATCGGGAAGCACGAAGGTCTGCGGGAGGTGGTAGCCGAGTTCGACCAGGCGCTCGGCCACCTCCGCCGGACTACGGCCCGTATGCTCGGCAACCTTCAAAACGTGACCCATGTCCACGATCTCTTCGGGCAGAAGCCAGGGTTGCTGCGACGCATACTCCTTCTCCAGCGCCTCTGACGCATCGCCAGTGATATGCATTGCGGCGGCGCGCCTTCTGGCGAAGCGGTTCAGCAGCACAGCGTCCGTGGGGCGGGCCACAGGGATAGAGGTGGGAGCCAGGGGCGATACCCCGGGGAACATCCCTGCCTTGGCCCAGGCCAGCAGACGCCAGTCGGTGATGTGCTCGGGAAGAGAACCAAGGGAGGGAAGCGGACGGAGAGAGCCCTCAATGAAACGGGCGTCGTGGGGGAAGCACCCCACCGCGGTCACATCCACTTCGTGCCCGCTGACGAACCACGGGCTGTACCGCACGTCGATGGCCTGCCCGACCACCTCATCCGCCAAGGCCGGGTCGTGGTCCAGCAGCTCGGACGCCCAGTCGTGGCGCAGTACCCGCCCATCCTCCCTGAGCAGCGCCGGTACCTCCCGGTACAGCAGACGGGAGACGTGGGCCTCGTCGTGGTTGAGGGACTGTCTGCGGTCGACGGTCAGCTGCGGGGTGTGCCGGCCGGTGAGGTTGACGACGGCGCCGAACAGCGGGATGCCCGCCCACACTCCGTCGGCCAGCACGCCGCCTTGGGTGCTGCACCACCAGACCTCCGACGTCGACGTGGCGTCGACACGGACGTCCTTCTTGCGGACCGCTCCCTCGGAGTGGGCGTCCTGGGATCCCAGCGGAGCCACATCGGACAGCTCGCCCGGTGTCCACCTCAGCGGCGGGCTGACCCCATCCGTCGCGGTGACGGAGTAGTCGGAGATCCACAGGAGACGTCGCAGGAGATCCGTGCACGTCGGAGCGTCGTCGGGTGATCGGAGGTACAGCCGCACAGTGGTCCCGGCATCGTGGCCACGGCCGAGGTCGCGGATGTAGAACAAGGCACCGGGACCCGCGATGTCCACCCGCAGCCGCTTTCCCGGATGTCCGTCCCGGTCCAGCCGGCAGGTGGTCACCGTGATGTCGTCCGCGATCATGAAATAGCTGAGCACCCCGATGCCGAAACGGCTGTTGGGGTACAGATGGATCCCTTCGGCCTTCCAGGCGGCCTCTTCCTCCAGGTACTCGGGAAGGTCGGCGAAACGCATGCCCGCGTGGGAGAAGACCTCGCGCAGTTCGCGGTCGCCCATGCCGATGCCGTTGTCCGTGCACTCGATGTACGCGCGGCCACCCTCCACACCCTGGGTGAAAGCGATCCGGCCCTCCCAGCCGAGCGGATAGGCCACCTGCCGGAGCCGGAGGAACTGGGTCCGCGCGTCGCGGTAGCGGCAGGCGTCCAGCGCGTTCTGGTACAGCTCGCGGATGGCCAGCGCCGGATCGCCGTAGAGCTGCTCGCCCATCAGCAGTTCCTGGATGCGGTCGTCCGCGAGCCGGAACCGCAGATCGGTGGACTCGTAGACCGGCTCCCCGGCCGAATTGGCCGCGGCGTGCACCAGGTCGGCGGTGGCGTGCGCCGGGAGGTCCTGCAGCGGAGCCAGCTGCGGTGCGGTACCCGAGTGGACGTCGATGGCGCCCAGCAGGGAGTCGAGGGAAGCGGCGCCCTGGCGCAGCGCCAGCCCCACGGCGGGGTGTCGGCACGCGGCGTTCAGCACCCGGGTACGGCCGCGTGCGTCCCACCGGGCCGTCTCCAGGGTCGTGTGCATGTCGGCGAGGTCCACGGCGTAACTGATGCCGAGGTGTTCCACCACGACGTCCGGCAGCATGGCGGGATCGATCGCCAGCCGGTGCGCGACGGTCAGCAGGGCGACCAGCAGCTGTTCCCGGATGTGCTGCTCCAGCGCCGTGGAGCCGGCCAGTTGCTGAACCGGCCGGTCCATGCCGGGGTCGGGCGAGGTGTGCAGGGCGCGCAGCAGGGTCAGCAGTCGCTCCGACTGCAGGACTTCGGAGACCAGGCGGCACTGGGCCGTGGGCAGGACCGTCCCTCCGGCGGGGCCGGCCTCGGAGGTGATCAGATCCATCAGGGTGCTGTCGCGGTGGTCGCGCGGCTGCCGGACGAGCCAGCGGCGGAACAGCCACCACGCGATCCCCGAGGCTCCGGGGGCATCGCCGAGTTCGGCCGCGCTCGCGGCGCGGCGTACGAGCCTGGACTGGCCCTTGAAGAACTGCTCGTAGCTCGCCCGCTCCGGGCAGGGATCCACCACCCGGGCGAGATTCTCCGGTTCCAGCACCAGCGCCCTGGAGGCGGCGTGGTTCCAGTAAGTGGTGTAGAGGAAGGGGGTGATGACCAGCAGGGCCGCCTCGGCCGGGGACAGCGCCAGCTTCTCGGGGTTGATCACCTTCGACAGCAGCCAGCTGACGCGGTCGGTCATCCGCTCGGCGAAGCCGACGGGGCGCCAGGGGTCCGCCTTCAGTAACCGCTCGTCCCTCTCCGAGCAGAGCGCGAGCCGGCCGACGAGCGCGAGAGCCGCATCGTGCAAGGCCTCGATCCCGGGGCCGTGCTCCACCTGCTTCCATACGGGGTGCTCCCGTGCCAGCACGGTCCACGCGTGGTCACCGGAGGTCTCGGCGGTGCTGCGCTCCGGACGCTGGAGCACGACGAAGCCGTCGATGTCGGTCTCGGTACTGAGCCGCACCTGCTGCCGCTGGACCTCGTGCTCCGCGGTCAGCGCGTCCACCGCGCTCTGCAACTGCTCCTTGAGCTCGCTGAGCGTGCTCGGGCCCGCCTCGTCCGCCACCACGGTGCTGAGCGCACGGGAGAAGAGGCTGAAGGTGCTGTTCCCTGCCGTGGCGTAGCGGGCGCGCTCACCGGGCGAGCAGGCGTAGACGTGGCAGTAGTACCGCTCGCCGACGGCCTGCACGCGCATCCTCGACCACGGTGCGGCGTTGACCCCGCCCATCTCCTTCAGGGTCAGGCCCTCGCGGCAGGCGTCGACGAAGACGACGACATTGCCGGCGAGGCTGCGTTCGACGTAGCCGGACAGCTTGAGGGACAGGCACTTTCCGGGGAAGTCGTGGGTCCGCGTCTGGGCGCCGCCGGGCACCAGGTAGTCGGTGCCGTCGTGGTGGATTCCGTGGCCGCTCAGATAGAGCAGCAGCGTCTGGCCCGGAGCGGCGTCCTGGAAGAAGCTCTCGACCGCCAGGTCGATGCTGTCGCGATCGGTCTCCCGCACATCGTGGACGACGACCTCGTACCCGGTCGCGAGCAGCGCGCTGGCCAGCTCGGACAGATCGCTCTCGATGAACGGGAGGTCGTCGATGGCCGGGTCTTTGTAGTAGGGCACCCCGATGAGCAGGGCCCGGAACGGTTCGCTCATGGCTCGACCGGGTCGGCTGGGAGCTAGGAGCCGAAGGTCAGGGTGATGGCACCCTTCGCCGCTACCTGTGCCGAGGTCCCCACCAGCGCGATTCCCCCACTGGCCGTCACCTCGAAGGACACCTGCGCCTGACGCAGCGGCATCCCGCCCTCCGGCACGGCGATCTCGCCGATCATGTGCTGGAGCCCGTCCACCGCCCGCTGGAGGTTCGCGCGCAGGACCGCGACCGGGATGTCCCGGACCGACGAGCCCTCCTCGGCATTGCGGCGGAAGATGCCCATCTCACCGCCGCCGGAGCGGGGCGTGCTCTCGGTGTCGTCGATCGACACCAGGAACGAGAGGGTCTTCTCTTCCGGCGCGTCGCTCGTGGTGGCCGTCGTGGTGACGTCTGCCTGGCTGCTCTGGAACACGGATCCCCCCAGTGGACCTGTGACGAGGTGGTTCGGCCCAGCTTAGGGCGGACCACGGACAGGCGGCGGGGAAAGCGGAAGTTCGCCTGCTGAGGGCCCACGGAAACGACGGGGCGCCCCGTCTGGCCGAAACCGGACGGGGCGCCCAACGAGCCGTAGGCCATGTCGGACTCGAACCGACAACCAACGGATTAAAAGTCCGCTGCTCTGCCAATTGAGCTAATGGCCCTCCGTGTGCTCACCCCAGAGCATAGCCGGACAGCGCCGGTGAGCCGATCGGGTATCGACCGACCGGCCTGTCGCGGTCAGTTCACCGGCGAACCGGGGGCCTGGCGGCGGACGGGACACCGGTGACCGTGACGGAACCGGTGGTCCTGATCTCGGCGCCCTGGCCGTCGGCGGGCCTGGCGGTGAGCGTCCACTCGTAGTCGCCGGTGAAGAGGTACGAGCCCGTCGGGGACTTGCCGTCCCACGAGGGGGCGATCACGCCGCGCGCCTCGCCGCCGGTGCGCACGACCGTGGTGATGCCGGACGTCTTGTTGCGCACCATCAACTTCCAGGAGGAGACGGGCTTGGACAGCCACCAGCGGGCCTGCCAGGTCTTCGCCTGCCTGAAGTCCACGGCGGCGGCGAAGTCCTGGTCGATCACCGCGAGCGGGGAGGCCTTGCCGGCGAACCCGACCAGGTGCACGGTCTCGCTCGCGTCCGTGTAGGCCAGGCGGCCGCCGAACCGGTCGATGGTCCAGTCGGTGCCGAACGAGCCGACGTACGCGGCGATGTCGGGCTCGCGGACCGGCGCGCCGGAGCGCAGGTTGGTGATCTCCAGGCCGACGCCCGCCTGGTGCACGAGGTAGCCGTCGCCGAGCCGCACCATGAAGGGCTGGGGGGTGAAGGGCAGCGGGATCCGCTTCTTGGTGGGCGCGTGGTAGGCGGCCGGGTCGTCCCCGTAGTAGGAGCAGGTGGAGTAGAACCAGTCGCCGTTGACCTTGAGCTCGAAGGGACGGCAGCCGGAACCGAGGTCGACCCGCTGCGTGACCTGGCCGGTCCGCAGATCGGTCCCGGCCACGCCCCCCTTGTCGCCCTCGGGAGCCCACAGGGTGGAGCCCCACAGCACGGACTGCGCCACGGCCTTGGCGTCCAGGATCCGTCCGGCGTCGATGTCGGCCACGAAGTAGCGCAGGGCGGAGTTCTCGGTCGCCGCGAAGAGCACGTAGCGGCCCGAGGCCTGCTCCACCTGGACGGGCTGCAGCCGCGTCTTGTAGGGCAGCGGCACCTGGCGGATCGAGCCGCCGGCGCCCGCGTCGATCACATTCAGCGCGATCCCGCAGCCGAGGCACATGGGGTCACCCGTGTCCACGGCCGACACCGAGACGAACCGGCCGTCGCCAGTCGCGACGCTCCGGGCGGCAGCGGCGTCCTGCAACCCGCACAGCTGCAGGTTGACGGTCGCGTCGCACTTCCAGGTGGGGGTCTGGGACACCGACGGGGTGCCGGACACCGAGGCCGTGTATCCCTGGATGCTCTTCTGCGGGTCCTCCTGGCTCACCGCGAGCTGGCCCTGGGCGAAGGTGAGCCCCACGCGGTTCGCCGGGTTCGGCGGAAGGTCCATGACCTTCTTCACCACGGGGGCGCCGTCGGGGCCCGCCGCGATGCGGTGGATTCCCCAGTGGCTGGAGTCGGTGCCGCCGGCGATGTAGGCGGACCCGTCGGCTCCGGGCGTGATCGGGTCGGTCCCGGTGCGCGGCAGCAGGGTGCGCGTCGCTCCGCCCGCGACCGGTGCGGCGACCAGGCCCTGCGGGACCCGGGCGAGCAGCCAGTCCCCCACGGGCTGGACGGACTCGACCGACGCCGGGAACAGGTCGACCGTGCGGGTCGCCTTGCCGTCGGCGCGCGAACGCAGCGTCACCTTGGCCGAGTTCTCCATCGCGATCCACTGCGAGCCGAGCCCGAACTTGGTGTGGGTCGTCTCCGTGACACCGTCCGGCAGCGGCACGGGACGCAGGGTCGCCGTGGCGAAGTCGACCAGTGCGACGGTTTCGCCGCCCTTGCCGTTCAAGTACGAGACCAGTGCGCCCTTCTGATCGAAGGCCTGCACGCGGAAGGCGTACATCCCGAACCGGTCCGGCGAGGTGACGACCACGTCCTTGCGCGGCTCGTTCTCCCGGCCGATCAGGTGCAGCGTGACCCAGCCGACCTGGTCCACCTCGGTGGCGAGCACCTGGGACGGCGAGAAGGCCTTCGTCCAGGCCCGGCCCGCGGGGGCGGCCAGCGTTTCGCCCTTGCCCGAGGCGAAGTCGTGCAGGACCATCGGCCCCGCCGCCCCGCCGCTACCGGCCTTCTCGCAGGCGACGGTGTCGCCGGAAGCCGCGGACCAGACGTCCGTGCCGTACACGACCTGGCAGCCCGTGTACGAGGCTTCGCTGCCGTCCTGCAGGCTGCGCCAGAGATAGCTCTTGTCCCGCCACATCGCCAGACCGGTGCCGGCGCCGGAGACGTACTGGTGGGCCGGGTCCTGGTGCGGCGGCGGTGCGATCGTCAGGTCTCCGGTGGCCGTCGGCCCGGCCGTGGCCGGTACGGCGGTCAGGCCGCCGAGTCCGATGGCCAAGGCGAGCGCGGCGGCGCCCAGCACGCGTGACCGTCTCAAAGAAGTCCCACCCCCAGGAAGTGCGCAGGGGTGGCCGCGGTTCCGCGTCGCCATGCCCCCACCGCAAAGGTCCGGGGATCGTAGCAACACGCGACAGGGCCCCCACGACCGACTTGGGTTCAAGCGGTCGTGGGGGCCCTGTCAGGGGTTCAGCTCAGTCGGCTGGGATCAGCCGTTGCGCTTCCAGCGCGGCTTGTCGTCGCGGCGGCCGCCGAAGGAGCCGGTGGAACCGGAGCCCGACGGGCGGTTGTCGTCGCGGCGGCCGTACGGGCGGTCGCCGGCGCCGCCGGAGCGGAAGCCACCGGACGGACGGTCGTCACGGTTGAAGCCACCGGACGGACGGTCGTCGCGGCGGAAGCCACCGGAGGGACGGTCGCCACCGGAGCGGAAGCCGCCCGACGGACGGTCGTCACGGTTGAAGCCACCGGACGGACGGTCGTCGCGGCGGAAGCCACCACGGTCGCCACCACGGTCGTCACG
>NZ_JBVIFS010000004.1:229800-360959 GCF_055571215.1 Streptomyces sp. NPDC030995 | reverse complement strand
CGTACGGTTGAAGCCACCCGAGGGGCGGTCGTCACGACGGAAGCCACCACCGGACGGACGGTCGCCACCGGAACGGAAGCCACCCGACGGACGGTCGTCACGACGGAAGCCACCACGGTCGCCACCACGGTCGCCACCACGGTCGTCACGGTTGAAGCCACCCGAGGGGCGGTCGTCACGACGGAAGCCACCACCGGACGGACGGTCGCCACCGGAACGGAAGCCACCCGACGGACGGTCGTCGCGGCGGAAGCCACCACGGTCGCCACCACGGTCATCGCGGTTGAAGCCACCCGACGGACGGCCACCACGGTCGCCACCGCGGTCGTCGCGGCGGAAGCCGCCACGGTCGCCGCCACGGTCACCGCGGTCGCCACCGCGGTTGTCGCGACGCTCGAAGTTGCCGCGGTCGTCGCGCTGGGCGCGCTGCTCCTCGCGGCGCTCCTGCGCGGCCAGTTCGGCGGCAGCGGCGGCAGCAGCCGCCGCGACCTCGGCCTCGGCGGCCTCGGCCACCTCGGCGACAGCGGCCTCCGGGTCCTCGCCGCGCTCACGGGCGGAACGGGCGACGAGGCGGTCGGCCTCCTCGCGCAGCTCCACGGCACGGCGCGACAGGCGCTCCAGCTGCTTGGTGAGCTCGGCGACCTCGCGCTCGGCCTGCTTGGCGGCGTTGTTCGCGGAGTCGGCCTGGACCTCGGTCAGCGAACGGGCACCGGTGATCTCGGCGACCTCCGGCTCGAAGGCGCCGGCGCCCTGGACGATGTGGCGCGAGGCGTCGACGCCCGCGTCCTCCATCAGGCGGAAGATCTGGCGGCGCTGGTGCGGCAGGGCGAGGGAGACCACGACACCCGACTTGCCGGCACGGGCGGTACGGCCCGAGCGGTGCAGGTAGTCCTTGTGGTCGCCGGCCGGGTCCACGTTCAGGACCAGGTCGATGCCGTCGACGTGGATGCCGCGGGCGGCGACGTCGGTGGCGACGAGCGCGTTGACGTAGCCGTCCTTGAAGTCCGCGAGGACGCGGGTGCGGGCGCCCTGCGTCATGCCGCCGTGCAGCGCGTCGGCCTTCACGCCGGCCTCGACGAGCTGCTCGGCGATGCGGTCGGCGCCCAGCTGGGTGCGGACGAAGATGATGGTGCGGCCCTTGCGGGCGGCGATGGCGGCCGTGACCGGCGCCTTGTCCTTCGGCTTCACGACGAGGACGTGGTGCGTCATGGTCGTGACGTTGCCCTGGGCGCTGTCGACCTCGTGCGTGACCGGGTTGGTCAGGTAGCGCTTGACCAGGGTGCCGATCTCGTTCTCCATGGTGGCGGAGAAGAGCATGCGCTGGCCGCCGCCGGGGATCTGGTCGAGCAGCTCGGTGACCTCGGGCAGGAAGCCCAGGTCGGCCATCTGGTCGGCCTCGTCGAGGACCGCGACCTGGACGTTCGCCAGGGAGCAGGCGCCACGGTTGATGATGTCGCGCAGACGGCCCGGGGTGGCGACGAGGACGTCGACACCGCGCTCCAGAGCGAAGATCTGGTTGCTCATGGAGGTACCGCCGCAGACGACCTTCATCTTCAGGCCGAGCACGTCGCCGTAGGGCTGGAGGGCGTCCGCGACCTGCATCGCGAGCTCACGGGTCGGCGTGAGGATGATCGCGCGGGGCTTCTTCTTCTCGGTGTGGCCGCCGGCCAGCGAGGCCAGGGTCGGCAGACCGAAGGAGAGGGTCTTGCCGGAGCCGGTGCGGCCACGGCCGAGGATGTCCTTGCCGGCCAGGGCGTCCGGGATGGTCGCGGCCTGGATCGGGAAGGGGGCGGTGACGCCGTTCTGGGCGAGCTTGCGCACGATGCCCTCGGGCAGACCGAGGTCGCCGAAGGTGATCGTGGGCTCCGCGTCAGCGTCAGCGTCGTCGTCGAAGTCGGTGGTGGAGTCCTCGAGGGACCCGTCGGTGTTCACGTCGGCCTCGAGGGCCTCGATGATCTCGTTCGCCTCAGCGGCCTCGATGGCCTCGGTGACCGCAAGGGTCTCGGCGTCGACGATCTCGTTGGAGTCGTTCTCGGGCATGACGGAACGGTCAGAACTGGAAATGGACATGCGAAATGCGAAACCTTCCGGAGTCTCGGCACGCGCCCAAACTCCGTGAATCGCAAATCGACCGCCTCAATGCGGTCAGCCACGGCTAGGGAGAGTACGCGCCACGCGGCGCTCTTCGGATTCGGCGCCGGGCAATGGGATCAAACGATCTATAACCATACGCACCCTCCCCGGGGTCTGGCAAGTCGCCCCGGCAAGATGGCCTCTGACCTGCGACGATGCCCCGACCTCTCGTCCTCGCGACCCGCCCCCGCGCACCCCGCAGACCGGCTCCGGCCCTACGGCTGGGGCGCCGGCTGGGTGCTCGGTTCGGGCTGCGGACTCGACGGCGGCGGCGTGGGTTCCGTCACAGGGGGCGTCGTGGCCGGCGGCTGCGGAGTCGGGCTGGCCGACTGCTGTCCGCCGCCCGAACCACCCGAGCCGCCGGAGCCGCCCGAGCCGCCGGAACCGGAGCCGCCGGAGCCGCCCGGGGGCTCCTGGGGGCCCTGCCCGCCCGCGCCGCCGCCGGGTCCCGCCGACGGCGCGGGCACCCCGGGATCGCCGCTCGGCGCGCCCGGGCTGGGCGAGGCCCCGGTCGCCCCGGAGGCCTTGCCGTCCTCCTTGGACTTGCCGTCCTGGGTCCCCGTACCGTCCTTCGCGCCGTGTCCGTTGCCGTGGACCCCGGTGCCCCGCCCGGAGGTGGAGCCCCCGCCCGCCGCGGCACCGGCCCGGCGGTCCGCCGAAGAGGAGGGCCCGGGCTTCGCCGTGTCCTCGCCGACACTCATGCAGCCGGCCGTCGCCGCGACCGCGAGCGCGGTGACGGTCAGTCGGAGGGAAGCGGACAACTGGCGCACGGGGGCACCTCCGGAGCCTGAGGGCGGGGATGAGGCCGATCGGTCCGCATGAGCGGGTCAATGTGCCCAACTCCCTTTGACCCGTAAGGGACACGCCCTCAGGCGAACAGCTGCTCAGCCACCTGCGACCCGAGGTGTACGGCGCCCAGCCCGACCAGCACCGACGCCCCCGCGTTCGCCACCGCCAGGAACTTCCATCCGCGCTCGGCCAGCCGCAGCGTCTCGTACGAGAACGTCGAGTACGTGCTCAGCGCCCCGCACAGCCCGGTCCCGAGCAGCAGTTCCAGCCGCGAGGAGGCGGCCCCGGCCAGCGCCGCCCCGGTCAGCACCCCCAGCACCAGGCACCCGGCCGCGTTGACCACGAAGGTCCCCCAGGGGAAGAGGGAGTCGTGCCGCGCCTGCACCGCACGGTCCGTCAGATAGCGCAGGGGCGCGCCGACCACGGCGCCCGCCACCACGAGCAGCCAGTTCACCGGGAGGCCTCCGGCCCCGGCGCCGAACCCCTACCCCGCCCCGGCCCCCGGACCGCCAGCCGCGTCACCGAGGCCGCCGCCCACACCGCGCCCAGCGCCGCCGCCACCGTGAGCCCGGCGTACGCCAGCGCGGTCCCCGCCTCCCCCTCGTCCAGGAGCCGCGAGAAGTCCACCGCGTAGGTGGAGAAGGTGGTGAACCCGCCGAGCACCCCGACGCCGGCGAAGGGCCGCAGCAGTGGATGCGGCGCGGCCCGCCCGCCCTCGCTGATCAGCACCATGAGGACGCCGATCAGCGCGCAGCCGGCCACGTTGATCCAGAAGGTCGCCCACGGAAAGGCCCCGGGCCCGGCCGGCCACAGCAGGCCGATCCCGTACCGCGCCGAGGCCCCGACCGCCCCGCCCGCCGCCACCGCGGCGAGCACCCGGCCCTGCGGCTCTTCGCGCTGCGCGGGCACGTGCAGGTCGACGTCCGGGTCGATGGCCTCCGCGTCGGGGACCGGCCGGGTCACCCGTACCCCAGCGCGTGCAGCCGCTCGTCGTCGATCCCGAAGTGGTGGGCGATCTCGTGCACCACGGTGACCTCCGTCTCCGCGACCACGCTCTCCCGGTCCTCGCACATCCGCAACGTGGGGTTGCGGTAGATGGTGATCCGGTCGGGCAGCACCCCGGCGTACCACTCGCCGCGGTCCGTCAGCGGGGTCCCCTCGTACAGACCGAGCAGCTCGGGGTCGTCGGCGGGCGGTTCGTCCTCGACGAACACCGCCACGTTGTCCATCAGCCGCGTCAGCTCCGGCGGGATGCGGTCCAGGGCCTCTGCGACGAGCTCTTCGAACTCCTCGCGCGTCATCTCCAGCACCGGGCCATTGTCCCTCCGGTGGGGGCCCCTCCCGCGTGCGCGGCAGAAACCGTTTTGGCGATAGCTCCCCGGATCCCATATGCTTCTCACGTCCCCGACGCGCTGAGAAGTGCCCGGCGGGCCTTTAGCCCTCATCGTCTAGTGGCCCAGGACGCCGCCCTTTCAAGGCGGTAGCACGGGTTCGAATCCCGTTGGGGGTACGCATTACCGTGTGCGAGACTTGTTCTCGCACGCTGCAAGGTCCTGTGGAGCAGTTGGTTAGCTCGCCACCCTGTCAAGGTGGAGGTCGCGGGTTCAAGTCCCGTCAGGATCGCTGAAGCCGGAAACGGTTTCGTGGCTGGGTAGCTCAGTTGGTACGAGCGATCGCCTGAAAAGCGATAGGTCGCCGGTTCGACCCCGGCCCCAGCCACCATCAAGAAGGCCCCGTCCATCGGACGGGGCCTTCTGTGGTTACTCCCCTCCGGCCACCGTCCGTTCCTTGCGGCGCCACTGCACCAGGCCGACGGCTGCCGCCCCGGCGGCGATCAGCCCGAGCAGTGCCCAGTCCGGGACCGTGTCCGCCACCGACTGGACCCACTCCTCCACCGCGAACGAGTCGTCCACGTCCAGCAGCCCCGGCAGCGCGCTCGCCCCGTCGTAGACCAGGAACAGCGCGCCCAGGGTGATGAAGAACAGCCCGGACAGCAGCGAGGTGGTGTGCAGCTCGAAGCGGCCCACCGTGAAGGCGCGCCCGCGCAGCCAGCGCCGCTTGCCCAGCTCGAACCGCTCCCACAGCAGGGCCAGCAGGAACAGCGGTACGGCCATCCCCAACGCGTAGACGGCCAGCAGCAGGCCGCCGTAGACCGGGCTGCCGCTGACCGCCGCCACCGTCAGGACGCTGCCCAGGATCGGGCCGGCGCAGAAGCCGGCCAGCCCGTAGACCGCGCCGAGCGCGTACACCGACAGGGCGGTGGTCGGCCGGATCTTCCCGGACAGCTCGGAGATCCGCTTCGAGGCGAAGCCGAGGCCCAGGATCTGGGCGGCGCCGAGCGCGATGATCAGCCAGCCGCCGAAGAGGACGAGCTGGTCGCGGTTGCTGTGGAAGAACCGTCCGGCGTACGAGCCGGCCGCCCCCAGCGGTACGAGGGTGCTCGCGAGGCCCGCGTAGAAGATCCCGGTGCGTGCCAGCAGCCGGGAGGTGGAGTCGATCGAGTAGGCGAAGAAGGCGGGCAGCAGCAGGGCGCTGCACGGGCTGAGCAGCGCGAGGAGGCCGCCCAGCAGGGCGGCCAGGTATCCGATGTCGGTCACTGCTTCGCCGCCGCCTTGGCCTGGGCGATGGCGGCGGTGAAGGCGTCGAGCGGCTGCGCGCCTGCGATCGGCTTGCCGTTGACCAGGAAGGACGGGGTGGAGGTCACGCCGATGCGGTAGCCCTCGTCCTGGTCCTTCTTCAGGGCCGCCGAGGCCTGCTCCCCGGCCATGTCCGCCTTGAAGCGCTCCAGGTCGGGCACCCCGGCCTGCTGCGCCAGCTCGGCCAGGCGCGGCTCGGCGAAGCCCTTCTCCTTCGAGCCCTCGGCGTACGCGGCCGCGTGGAACTGCTCGAACCGGTCCTGCTGCCCGGCCGCCCAGGCGGCCTTCGCGGCGGCCTCGGAGTCGGCGCCGAAGATCGGGAAGTTGCGCCACTCGATGCGCAGGGTGCCGTCCTCGACGTACTTCTTGACCAGTGCGGGCTCGGTGTCCCGGGCGAACTTCCCGCAGTAGCCGCACTTGAAGTCGGAGTACTCGATGAGGACGACGGGCGCGTCGGCGCGGCCGACGGCGAGCTTGTCGCCGGGCTCCCGGCGGGCCAGCGCCTTGAGCGCGGCGGCGGCGTCGCTCTGGGACGAGGCCGCGGCGGAGGAGCCGCCGGAGCCCTTCTCGGCGGGGGCGGTGGCCTGCCAGGACACGATGCCGAGCGTGATGGCGGCGACGGCCACCCCGGCGCAGAAGAGGAGGGGCTTGCGGCGGGAGGAGGAAGAAGAGGACACGGGGGAGCTCCAGAGCTGCGCGTGCACACGTGTGCATGGGTGTGCAGGCGCGTGAGTACGGGTGAGAAGGCGGACCGGCGGTTTCGACCGGTCCTCCTAGACCCGCATCACGGACAGCTCCACCGGGCCGGGCGCCGGCCGGTCGGGCCCGCGTACGGGGATCCGTGCGGGCATCGTCGCGTGCGGCCGCGCCTCCTCGGGCACCGGCCGGGCCGCCGGGAGCTGCGCGTGCTCGCCCTTGGCCCGCGCCGGCAGGGCGGGGACCTCCCCGTGGCCGGGGCCGTCGGGGGCGCAGGCGGGCCCCTGCCGGTCGGCCTGCGCCGCCGCGAAGCCGGCCGCCGCGTGGACGGAGTCCACGGCCGGGGCCGCAGCTGGGGCCGCAGCGGGGGCCGCCGGGGCCGGGACCACCGCGCCCAGCAGCGCCGCCACCAGCGCCAGCACCGCGAGCACGGCGCAGCCGAAGGGGCGGGGGCGGGACAAGGTGGGCTGCCTCTCACTCATACGGCCGACGGACTCGTCCCGAAATGGTACGGGTCGGCCCGACAAATGCGTTCGCCACCCGGAGGGGCCAGGTGAGATCCTCGATCAGGTATGTCTACTTCCTTCGCCGCCCTGCAGACGCTTCTCGGTGAGATCTCCCTCCGTGACGCGCACCGCCTCGGCCGCCGCCTCGAAGGCGCCCGCCGTATCCGCAAGCCCGAGGCCAAGCAGGCCGTGCTCGACGAGATCGGCGCGGAGGCCGCGAAGGCCGCCGAGCGACTGGCCGGCCGTGCCTCGCGGATGCCCGATGTCACGTATCCCGAGAACCTGCCCGTCAGCCAGAAGAAGGACGAGATCGCCGAGGCGATACGCGACCACCAGGTCGTGATCGTCGCCGGTGAGACCGGCTCCGGCAAGACCACGCAGATCCCCAAGATCTGCATGGAGCTGGGCCGGGGCGTCCGGGGCATGATCGGGCACACCCAGCCCCGCCGGATCGCGGCCCGCACGGTCGCGGAGCGGATCGCCGAGGAGCTGAAGTCCGAGATCGGCCAGACGGTCGGCTGGAAGGTCCGGTTCACCGACCAGGTGGACCAGGACGCGACCTTCGTGAAGCTGATGACGGACGGCATCCTGCTCGCCGAGATCCAGACGGACCGCGAGCTGCGCGCCTACGACACGATCATCATCGACGAGGCCCACGAGCGGTCTCTGAACATCGACTTCCTGCTGGGCTACCTGGCCACGCTGCTGCCGAAGCGCCCGGACCTCAAGGTCGTCATCACCTCGGCGACCATCGACCCGGAGCGCTTCTCCCGGCACTTCGGGGAGGCCCCGATCGTCGAGGTCAGCGGGCGCACGTATCCGGTCGAGGTCCGCTACCGGCCCCTTCTGGAAGAGGATTCCGAGGACTCCGACCGGGACCAGATCACCGCGATCTGCGAGGCCGTGGACGAGCTCCACTCCGAGGGGCCGGGCGACATCCTCGTCTTCCTCTCCGGTGAGCGGGAGATCCGCGACACGGCGGACGCCCTGAACAAACGGAATCTGCGCTTCACCGAGGTCCTCCCCCTCTACGCGCGCCTCTCGCACGCCGAGCAGCACCGCGTCTTCCAGCAGCACACCGGCCGCCGGATCGTCCTCGCCACGAACGTCGCCGAGACCTCCCTGACCGTCCCGGGCATCAAGTACGTGATCGACCCGGGCACCGCCCGCATCTCCCGCTACAGCCACCGCACCAAGGTGCAGCGCCTGCCCATCGAGCGGATCTCGCAGGCCAGCGCCAACCAGCGCAAGGGCCGCTGCGGCCGCACCAGCGACGGCATCTGCATCCGGCTGTACTCCGAGGACGACTTCCTCTCCCGTCCGGAGTTCACGGACGCCGAGATCCTGCGCACGAACCTGGCCTCCGTCATCCTCCAGATGACCGCCGCCGGCCTCGGCGAGATCGAGAAGTTCCCCTTCATCGACCCGCCGGACCACCGCAACATCCGCGACGGCGTCCAGCTCCTCCAGGAGCTCGGGGCGCTGGATGCTTCCGAGAAGGACCCGTCGAGGCGGCTCACGCAGATGGGCCGCCAGCTCTCCCAGCTGCCCGTGGACCCGCGCCTGGCCCGCATGGTCATCGAGGCCGACAAGAACAACTGCGTCCGCGAGGTCATGGTCATCGCGGCGGCCCTGTCCATCCAGGACCCGCGCGAGCGGCCCTCGGACAAGCAGACCCAGGCCGACCAGAACCACGCCCGCTTCAAGGACGAGACCAGCGACTTCCTCTCGTTCCTGAACATGTGGCGCTACGTCCGCGAGCAGCAGAAGGAGCGCGGCTCGTCCTCGTTCCGCCGGATGTGCAAGCAGGAGTACCTGAACTTCCTGCGGATCCGCGAGTGGCAGGACATCTACTCGCAGCTGCGTACGGTCGCCAAGGGCATGGGCATCCACGTCAACGAGGCCGATGCCCCCGAGCAGGTCATCCACGTCTCGCTGCTGGCCGGTCTGCTCTCGCACATCGGGCTGAAGGACACCGACAAGAACGAGTACCTGGGCGCGCGGTCCGCCAAGTTCGCGATCTTCCCGGGCTCCTCGCTCTTCAAGAAGCAGCCGAAGTTCGTGATGTCGGCCGAGCTGGTGGAGACCTCGCGGCTGTGGGCCCGGGTCAACGCCAAGGTGGAGCCCGAGTGGGTGGAGCCGCTCGCCCAGCACCTGATCAAGCGCACGTACAGCGAGCCGCACTGGGAGAAGGACCAGGCGGCCGTGATGGCGTACGAGAAGGTCACGCTGTACGGGGTGCCGATCGTCGCCCAGCGGAAGATCAACTACGGCCGGATCGACCCCGAGGTCTCGCGCGAGCTGTTCATCCGCAACGCGCTGGTCGAGGGCGACTGGCGCACGCACCACAAGTTCTACGCCGACAACCGCAAGCTCCTCACCGAGGTGGAGGAGCTGGAGAACCGGGCCCGGCGCCGCGACATCGTGGTGGACGACGAGACCCTCTTCGACTTCTACGACCAGAAGATCCCCGAGCACGTGGTCTCGGGGGCGCACTTCGACTCGTGGTGGAAGCACAAGAAGCGCGAGGAGCCCGAACTCCTCGACTTCGAGCGCGAGATGCTGCTGACCGAGAAGGCGGCCGGGGTCACCAAGGCCGACTACCCGGACTCCTGGCGGCAGGGACAGCTGAAGTTCCGGGTGACCTACCAGTTCGAGCCGGGCGCGGACGCGGACGGCGTGACCGTCCACATCCCGCTCCAGGTGCTGAACCAGGTCACCGACGAGGGCTTCGACTGGCAGATCCCGGGCCTGCGCGAGGAGGTCGTCACCGAGCTGATCCGCTCGCTGCCGAAGCCGATCCGCCGGCACTACGTCCCGGCGCCGAACTTCGCCGGCCGTTTCCTGGACACGGCGGTGCCCCTGCAGGAGCCGCTGCCGGTCACGCTGGCGCGCGAGCTCCAGCGGATGGTCGGGGTCCCGGTCTCGGCCGAGGACTTCGACCTCAGCCGGATCCCCGACCACCTGAAGATCACCTTCCGGATCGTCGACGAGCGCCGCAAGAACCTCGCCGAGGACAAGGACCTGGAGGCGCTGCGGCTGCGCCTGAAGCCCAAGGCCCGCCAGGCCCTCTCCAAGGCCGCCGCGGCCACGGCCGAGCGCGCGGGCGGGGAGTCGGTGGAGCGCACCGGGCTGACCGACTGGACCATCGGCACGCTGACCAAGGTCTTCGAGACCCGGCGGGCCGGGCAGCCGGTGAAGGCGTACCCGGCGCTGGTGGACGAGGGCGCGAGCGTGTCCGTACGGCTCTTCGACACGGAGGCCGAGCAGCAGCAGGCGATGTGGCTGGGCACCCGGCGGCTGATCCTGCTGAACATCCCGGTGAATCCGGCGAAGTTCGCCTCGGACCACCTGACCAACCAGCAGAAGCTGGCCCTGTCGAGGAACCCGCACGGCTCCATCCAGGCGCTGTTCGACGACTGCGCCACCGCGGCGACCGACAAGCTGATCGCCGACCACGGCGGCCCCGCGTGGGACGAGGCGGGCTTCCGCAGGCTCTACGGGGCCGTCCGCGCCGACCTGGTGGACACGACCGTGCGTACGGTCGGCCAGGTGCAGCAGGTGCTGGCCGCCTGGCAGGCCTGTGAGCGCCGTTTGAAGGCCACGAGCAGTCTGGCCCTGGTCGCGAACATCCAGGACGTCAGAACGCAGCTGGCGGCCCTCATGCCGGCCGGTTTCGTGACGCTCACCGGGCTGCGCAGGCTGCCGGACCTGATGCGCTACCTGGTGGCGGCGGACCGGCGGCTCCAGCAGATGCCCACGGGCGTCCAGCGCGACACCACGCGCATGCAGAAGGTCCACGAGATGCAGGACGAGTACGCCTGGCTGCTGGAGCAGCTGCCGAAGGGGCGGCCGGTCCCGACGACGGTCACCGACATCCGCTGGATGATCGAGGAACTGCGGGTCAGTTACTTCGCGCACGCGCTCGGAACGGCGTACCCGGTCTCCGACAAGCGGATCGTGAAGGCGGTGGATGCGGCCGCCCCGTGACCTGCGGGGTGGTCCGGTTCGACTGCACCCCCTGAGCTGCGGTACAGTCTGATTCGCAGCCGCCGAGCGGCCGCAAATCAAGGACCTGTGGAGCAGTTGGTTAGCTCGCCACCCTGTCAAGGTGGAGGTCGCGGGTTCAAGTCCCGTCAGGTTCGCAGAAACGTCAGGGCCCGTATCCCCCAGGGGATGCGGGCCCTGACGCGTTGGCAGGAGCACCGCCCGGTCCGCCGGCGCTGCTGTTGCTGCCGCCCGGTCCGCCGGCGCTGCTGCCGCCACCGTCGCCGTCGCCCGCGCCGCCCAGAATCCCCCGATCGCATGATGCGCCTGCGACGCGCATCCCCTTTACGGGGTGGATTGCCGGATATACAAGAGTGATCATCTGTGACGGGAGTCACCGCACGAGTTTTTGAGACTCCTACTTTTATCGCACCCCTACGCCCGCTCGATTTAATATGTGCAATGGCACCCACCCCCGGCGGCGCCCCTCATCCAGCCGATACCGCCCTGACCTGGGCATAAAAAAGATCGCGCTGGACCCGGCGGAGTCCAGCGCGATCAAACGACAGACGGACCTGTTGGGGCAGGTCCGGTCGCATGAAGCTATGTGGGTTTCATCGGATTGGGGGACCCGATATAAACCCGTTAAAGCGGGGTGTTTACGCGACCTCAGGCCTCGCTGCGCTGCTGCGGAATTCCCGCGAGCAGTGCGCGAACCTCGGCCTCGCGGTACCGGCGGTGTCCACCCAGGGTGCGGATGGACGTGAGCTTGCCAGCCTTGGCCCAGCGGGTGACCGTCTTCGGGTCCACGCGGAACATCGTGGCAACCTCAGCCGGGGTCAGCAGCGGCTCGGCATCAGGGGTGCGAGCGGTCATGAGCGGCCTCCTCGGGAGAACCGAACCATCTCGGTTCTTTCCTCTAAATTCTGCACCTTGGCCCGCGTTGCCCGAAATGGACATACGCGGGCCGAGTCGGTTATAGGACGAACGGCTTGTCCTCGGCACTACAACTACACCATCCGTCCAGCCTCGACGGCCAAACCGACGGAATTGCCCTCCGAGGTGTTCATCAGCGGCGGAAGCCGATGGACCGTCCCATAACGGACAGTCACCCCACTGTGACGATCAGTCACAGGGCGATCAGGAGTCGTCAGACCCCCCGTAGAGCGCAATGCCGAGCATTCCGCCCTTAGTTGGGCGGAAGGAACCCTCCCCGGACTCCTTGTCCTATTTTGGCACGAGGGATGGGGAAGGGCGCAAGGGTGTAGTTAGTGCGGTCCGTCACGCTTGGGCCAATGGCCCGTATCGGGACGTAGGTCCTGGCACTACGTCCTGAATACTACGGTCAGGGCTCTGATCAGCCAGTATTGCCCGATCGACCGATGTGCGGCGGTACGTACGGCCCCCTCGGGGGCCGAACGAGCCCCGTCGGCCACTTCCGGCCTAATTCGCGAAAAGTCGCTCCCGGACCGCCCGCCACCGCTCCGCGAGGTCCCCGTAGACCTCGGACGCCCGTGCCGTGTCCCCGGCCCGCAGGGCCGCGATCCCCGCCGCCAGGTCCCCGGCCGACCGGTCGGAGTCCAGCCGGTCCGCCGGCAGCGCGTGCAGCAGCCCCCCGTAGTCCAGCTCGACCATCGACCGCGGGTGGAACTCCTCCAGCCAGCTCCCGACCTCCACGAGGCCCTCCGCGAGCATCCCGTACCCCTCCGCCTCCCGCAGGGTCCGCAGGGCCCGTGCGAGCCGCCGCCGCGCCTGCACCATCGGCGTCCGGTAGCGCAGCAGCTCGCCCGGCACGTACTCCCGCTCCTCGTCGGCCACCAGCACGAACCAGCGCAGCGGGATCTGCCACACCCCCGTACGGATCCACGGGCGCGCGTCCGGGTTCCGCTCGCGCCAGCGCTCGTAGTCCTCGGCCGCCCGTCGGCGCAGCACCGGCGGGAGCGCCGCGTCCAGCACCGGGAGCGGGAAGGACTCGACCAGCTCCTGGAGCGCCAGCCAGCCGCGCAGCCGGGTGCGCCACGGGCAGACCAGCAGCGTCCCGTCGACCTCCGCCGTGAACGCGTCCGCGCTCTCGTGCGCCGGCACCCCCACCACGGGGACCCGTACCAAATCGGAGAGCGACCGGCGCAGTTCGTCCTGGGCGGTCGGGCACACCCCGCGCCGGGCGTAGTCGGCCCAGTGCGTGCGCTCCGGCTCGGGGAAGGCCGCCAGGGGCTCGTAGACGCGCAAGTAGGAGGCGTACGGGACGGTCGGCGCCGAGCGCGCGGAGGGCAGCCGGGAATCAGGGGTTTCGCTCACGCCTTCGTACCTCCCCCCATCAGGGGCCCGGTTCACCTCCGGGGCGCACTCGGAGTCGCCGACGGGGACCGCTCGTACGCTGGAAGAGTCCCGATCTTTGGACAGGTCGACTACGGGCGGCCCGCAGGTCTTACGCTGCTCCCAGCACGCCCTCCCCCACCCGCAGGGCGGGCGTCTTTCCGCCGCATCTCTTCCATGGGAGTCACCACCGTGACCGAAATGACCGACGGCGTCCTGCACACCCTGTTCCGTTCGGAACAGGGTGGCCACGAGCAAGTCGTGCTGTGCCAGGACCGAGCCTCCGGCCTGAAGGCCGTCATCGCGATCCACTCCACCGCCCTGGGCCCCGCCCTCGGTGGTACGCGCTTCCACGCGTACGCCTCGGACGAGGAGGCCGTCCTCGACGCGCTGAACCTCTCCCGCGGCATGTCGTACAAGAACGCCCTCGCCGGTCTCGACCTCGGCGGCGGCAAGGCCGTGATCATCGGCGACCCGGACGTCCTGAAGAGCGAGGAACTGCTGCTGGCCTACGGCCGGTTCGTGGAGTCCCTCGGCGGCCGCTACGTGACCGCCTGCGACGTCGGCACCTACGTGGCCGACATGGACGTCGTGGCCCGCGCGACCCGCTGGGCGACCGGCCGCTCCCCCGAGAACGGCGGCGCCGGCGACTCCTCGGTGCTCACCGCCTTCGGCGTCTTCCAGGGCATGCGCGCCAGCGCCCAGCACGTGTGGGGCGACCCGACCCTGCGCGGCCGCAAGGTCGCCGTGGCCGGTGTCGGCAAGGTCGGCCACTACCTGGTCGAGCACCTGCTGGAGGACGGTGCCGAGGTCGTGATCACGGACGTGCGGGAAGAGTCCGTACGCCGGATCCTCGACAAGCACCCGGGCAAGGTCACCGCGGTGGCCGACACCGACGCGCTGATCCGCGTGGAGGGCCTGGACATCTACGCCCCCTGCGCGCTCGGCGGCGCCCTGAACGACGCCACCGTGCCGGCCCTGACGGCCAAGATCGTCTGCGGTGCGGCCAACAACCAGCTCGCGCACCCGGGCATCGAGAAGGACCTCCAGGACCGCGGGATCCTCTACGCCCCGGACTACGTGGTCAACGCGGGCGGCGTGATCCAGGTCGCCGACGAGCTGGTCGGCTTCGACTTCGACCGCTGCAAGGCCAAGGCCACGAAGATCTTCGACACCACCCTGGAGATCTTTGCTCGCGCGAAGACTGACGGCATCCCGCCGGCCGCCGCGGCCGACCGGATCGCCGAGCAGCGGATGGCGGACGCCCGCGCCGCGCGCGCGGTCTAGGCACCTCCCGGGGCTCCCGGGTGCGCCCGCCGGGGTGCGGCGAGACGGAACTCACTGCACTTCGGCGGGTCGCGGGCCAGGAAAGCGTTAAAATCGCGGTTGACCAGCAAGGACGGGGCGCCTTGTTGGTTCTGCACCGGGGCGCGTCATGCGGGCGGCGTACCGTATGGCCGCGGAAGCAGGTAC
Organism: Streptomyces sp. NPDC030995; assembly: GCF_055571215.1. Taxonomy (NCBI): domain Bacteria; kingdom Bacillati; phylum Actinomycetota; class Actinomycetes; order Kitasatosporales; family Streptomycetaceae; genus Streptomyces; species Streptomyces sp. NPDC030995. Next base: position 346,423 of record NZ_JBVIFS010000004.1, on the reverse strand, counting down.
CGTTAAACCCCTACGGACGGTCTCTCCACGGAGAGCCCGCTCCGAACCATGAACGCGTGTCAGACTCTGGGGCCGTCGAGCCCCGTCACCGAGGGGGTCGAGCCATGGGGCGCGGCCGGGCCAAGGCCAAGCAGACAAAGGTCGCCCGCCAGCTGAAGTACAACAGCGGCGGGACTGACCTCTCGCGTCTGGCCAATGAGCTGGGCGCATCGCCGACGGATCCGCTGCCAGTCAGCGAGCCGGTCGAAGTCGATGACGATCTGGACGACGACGACCCGTACGCCAAGTACGCGGATCTGTACAACAGCGATGACGACGAGGACGAGGACGAGGAGTCCGGTCCCTCGGCACAGCGTCGCGGCGCTTGACGCTCCTCAGAAGCGTCTGCACAACAGGTCAAAGACTGAAACCCGGTCCAGGGCATAGCCCCGGGCCGGGTTTCAGTGCTGCTCAGCTCGCGTAGGAACCGGTGAGGGTCGCGCCCTCGGTGTGGTCGCCGCGGTCCAGGATCTCTCCCGCGACCCAGGCGTCGACACCCCGGTCGGCCAGCGCGGTCAGCGCCACGTCCACCGACTCCTGCGGAACGACGGCCATCATGCCGACGCCCATGTTCAGGGTCTTCTCCAGCTCCAGCTGCTCCACCTGCCCGGCCTTGCCGACCAGGTCGAAGATCGCGCCGGGGGCCCAGGTCGTACGGTCGACCGTGGCGTGCAGGTGGTCCGGGATGACCCGGGCCAGGTTCGCCGCGAGGCCGCCACCGGTGATGTGCGAGTACGCGTGCACCTCGGCCGTACGGGTGAGGGCCAGGCAGTCCAGCGAGTAGATCTTGGTGGGCTCCAGGAGCTCCTCGCCGAGGGTGCGGCCGAGCTCCTCGACGTGCTGCTCCAGCGACATCTTGGCGCGGTCGAAGAGGACGTGCCGGACCAGCGAGTACCCGTTCGAGTGAAGGCCGGAGGACGCCATGGCGATGACGGCGTCACCCGTACGGATGCGATCCGCACCGAGCAGGCGGTCGTACTCGACGACACCGGTGCCGGCGCCCGCCACGTCGAAGTCGTCCGGTCCCAGCAGGCCGGGGTGCTCGGCGGTCTCGCCGCCGACCAGGGCGCAGCCGGCGAGGACACAGCCCTCGGCGATGCCCTTGACGATGGCGGCGACGCGCTCGGGGTGGACCTTGCCGACGCAGATGTAGTCGGTCATGAAGAGCGGTTCGGCACCGCAGACGACGATGTCGTCCATGACCATCGCGACCAGGTCGTGGCCGATGGTGTCGTACACGCCGAGCTGGCGGGCGATGTCGACCTTGGTGCCGACTCCGTCGGTGGCGGAGGCGAGCAGCGGGCGCTCGTAGCGCTTGAGGGCGGAGGCGTCGAAGAGACCGGCGAACCCGCCGAGGCCGCCGAGGACCTCGGGGCGCTGCGTCTTCTTCACCCACTCCTTCATCAGCTCGACGGCGCGGTCTCCCGCTTCGATGTCCACGCCCGCGGCTGCGTAGCTGGCACCGGTGGTCTTCTCTGTCATGACAGGGAGAGCTTTCGTGTCGTTACTGCGGGTGGTGCGGGGTCCTGGGAGAAGCTTCAAAGACAGGACCCCGCGCAGGTGAAGCAAGGGATACGGGCTTGCGGGCCCGACTACGGACGACGGAGCGCGTCGGCGGCGTCCGTGCCACCGGCCAGCTCGGTCTCCAGCAGCTGCTTGCCCAGGAGCTGCGGGTCCGGAAGCTCCATCGGGTACTCGCCGTCGAAGCAGGCACGGCAGAGGTTGGGCTTCTGGATGGTGGTCGCCTCGATCATCGCGTCGAGCGAGATGTAGGAGAGCGAGTCCGCGCCCAGGGAGGTGGCGATCTCGTCGACCGACATGCCGTTGGCGATCAGCTCGGCCCGGGTGGCGAAGTCGATGCCGAAGAAGCACGGCCACTTCACCGGCGGCGAGGAGATCCGGATGTGGACCTCCGCCGCGCCGGCCTCGCGGAGCATCTTGACCAGGGCGCGCTGGGTGTTGCCGCGGACGATCGAGTCGTCGACGACCACCAGGCGCTTGCCCCGGATGACTTCCTTGAGGGGGTTGAGCTTCAGGCGGATGCCGAGCTGGCGGATCGTCTGCGAGGGCTGGATGAAGGTCCGGCCGACGTAGGCGTTCTTGACCAGGCCGGAGCCGTAGGGGATCCCGCTGGCCTCGGCGTATCCGACGGCGGCGGGCGTGCCGGACTCCGGCGTCGCTATCACCAGATCGGCGTCGACCGGGGCTTCCTTGGCCAGGCGCCGACCCATCTCGACACGCGAGAGGTAGACGTTCCGGCCGGCGATGTCGGTGTCCGGGCGCGCCAGGTAGACGTACTCGAAGACACAGCCCTTGGGCTTCGCTTCCGCGAACCGGGAGGTGCGCAGACCGTTCTCGTCGATCGCGATGAGCTCGCCCGGCTCGACCTCGCGGACGAAGCTGGCGCCGCAGATGTCGAGGGCGGCGGTCTCACTCGCGACCACCCAGCCGCGCTCCAGGCGGCCGAGGACCAGCGGGCGGATGCCCTGCGGGTCACGGGCGGTGTAGAGGGTCCCCTCGTCCATGAAGACGAGCGAGAAGGCGCCCTTGACCTGAGGCAGGACCTTGGCGGCCGACTCCTCGATGGTCAGGGGCTTGCCCTCGTCGTCGGTCTGACCGGCGAGCAGGGCGGTGACCAGGTCGGTGTCATTGGTGGCGGCCACCTGGGTGGCACGGCCGTCCTGACGGGGGAGGTCGGCGACCATCTCGGCGAGCTCGGCGGTGTTCACCAGGTTGCCGTTGTGACCCAGGGCAATGGAGCCGTGGGCGGTCGCGCGGAAAGTGGGCTGCGCGTTCTCCCAGACGGAGGCTCCGGTGGTCGAATAGCGGGCGTGACCGACCGCGATATGACCCTGGAGCGAGCCGAGAGAGGTTTCGTCGAAGACTTGGGAAACGAGGCCCATGTCCTTGAAGACGAGGATCTGGGAACCGTTGCTCACAGCGATTCCCGCGGACTCTTGTCCGCGGTGCTGCAATGCATACAGTCCGAAGTAGGTGAGCTTGGCGACCTCTTCACCCGGAGCCCAGACACCGAAGACGCCGCAAGCGTCCTGGGGGCCCTTTTCGCCGGGGAGCAGGTCGTGGTTGAGTCGTCCATCACCACGAGGCACGCTTCCGAGTGTAGGCGAGATCGACCACTGGTCCGAATTGGGGACGGCCGGGAAATCTCACAGCACAGAGGGTGACGGAACACCTCCGTCTCGGTATGCGGATGCTTTGTTGACATCTACAAGCGCGCTCGTACAGGCTCTCGACCCATGCAGCCTCACGGTGACCGCTCCGTCACCCTCGTAGAGCGCCGCCACGTCGACCTGGTCCGTGTCGCGAGCGCCATCTGTCGCGCGTAGCCAATGCGGCGCGACGCGGTGACCCCCGGCTGAGCACGTCCCTCTTCTGAACCCTCCGGGCCCAATCGGGCCATGGGCCGGCGGCTGCGCCGCGCCACTTCTGCCGCCCTTCCTCCTGCCTTCCTTCTGCCTTCCTTCTGCCTTTCGCGGCCGTCTGCCGCCGGTGCCGCGCGCCGTCCCGCGCGACCACCGGCCGGCGGCGCCGCCATGCCTTGGAGTACCTGTGTCTTCGTACGAATCCCGTCTGTCCCGGCGCGCCTTCGGAGCCGTCGGTGTGAGCGCGGCGAGCGCCGCGGTGGGGCTGGGCGCGACCCCCGCCACGGCCCAGGAGGCCGGCCCGCAGGAGCGGGAGTTCCGGGCCGCTCGGGAGCGGCGCTCGCGGCGCCCGAACGTCCTTTTCATCCTCGGTGACGACCTGGGCTGGGCCGATCTGTCCTCGTACGGCTCGCCGCACATCAAGACCCCGAACCTCGACCGCCTCGCCCGCCAGGGCGTCCGCTTCACCGACGCCTACTCCGGCTCCGCGACCTGCTCGCCGACCCGGTTCAGCCTCTACACCGGCCGCTACCCCGGCCGCACCAAGGGCGGCCTGGCGGAGCCGATCGCCGACAAGTCCGCGGGCCTGGAGCCCACCCACCCGACGCTGGCCTCGCTGCTGAAGGAGGCCGGCTACGCCACCGCTCTGATCGGCAAGTGGCACGCGGGCTACCTGCCCGACTACAGCCCGACCAGGTCGGGCTGGGACGAGTTCTTCGGCAACTTCGGCGGGGCCCTGGAGTACTACTCCAAGCTGGGCCTCGGCGGCGAGTACGACCTCTACGAGGGCGACGCCGAGTACAAGGACCTGCGCTACTACACCCGGATCATCACGGAGCGGGCGAGCGAGTACGTCTCCCGCGACCACGGCGGCAAGCCGTGGCTGCTGAACCTCAACTTCACCACCCCGCACTGGCCGTGGATCGCCGACGGGGACACCGAGCAGAGCGCCGAGATCGTCCGGCGGATCAAGGCGGGCGACGGACGCGCCCTGTGGCACCAGGACGGCGGCTCGGTCGAGAAGTACAAGCAGATGGTCGAGGACCTGGACCGCTCGATCGGTGAGGTGTTGCGCGCCCTCGACCGCTCCGGGCAGGCCCGCGACACCGTGGTCGTCTTCTCCAGCGACAACGGCGGCGAGCGCTTCTCGTACAACTGGCCCCTCTCCGGCAACAAGGCCTCGCTCCAGGAGGGCGGGATCCGGGTGCCGAACATCGTGCGCTGGCCCGCCCGGCTGGACGGCGGCCAGGTCAGCCACGTTCCGGTGTTCAGCCCGGACTGGACGGCGACGCTGCTGGAGGTTGCCGGGGCGCGGCCGGACAAGGCCTACCCGCTGGACGGGGTCAGCCTGGCCGGGTACTTGCTGCGCGGCGAGGAGGTGGCCGAGCGGAGTCTGTTCTGGCGGGTCCGCGGGGAGCGGGCGCTGCGCCGCGGCGACTGGAAGTACTACCGCGGCAAGGCGGGCAGGGACCAGCTGTTCGACCTGGCCGGGGACATCCGCGAACAGGCCGACAAGGCCGCCGCGGAGCCGGCCCGGCTGGCGGAGCTGCGGGCGGCCTGGGAGCAGGTGAACGCGCAACTGCTGCCGTACCCGGGCTGAGGACGGTCCCCGGCCGTGTCACTCCACGGCTGAAATCGCTTCGGCCGTCAGACCCCTGCCGTCGGGGGCGGTGAGGGTCAGGGCTTGGCCCTGGATCTTCCAGGTGAGCGGGCCGCTGCCGAACAGCCCGGTCAGGGCCCGCTCCACCTCGCCCGCCGGACCCTCGCAGGCCATACGGGTGGAGGTGATGGGCCCGAAGGTGAGCGTGGCTCCCTCGACGGTCGCCTTGGCGCTGAACCGGTTGCAGCCCAGGGCACCGCTCGCGGTGCCGTCGGCGGCGAAGGTGAAGCGGGCCCTGCCGGCCGCCTCGGCCGGTACGGAGGACACGGTCCCGCCGCTGATCAGCGAGTCGACCTTCCACTCGGTCGTGGTGAGCGGGGCGTCCGCGGCCGGGAGCCGGTGGGTCATGGCGATGGTGCTCCCGTCGGCGGTCTTCAGCGTGAGCCGCTCGGGCCCCCGGTCGATGGTCAGCCGGCCCGTGAAGAGCTTGGCGAACTCCGTCTCGAAGTCGAGGCCCTCGCAGGCCATGGCCGTGGCGTGGCCGGGCGTGACGGTCACCGCATCCGGCCCGGCGAAGACGACCGCGGCCGTGAAGCTGTTGCAGCCGTAGTTGCCCTTGGCCTCGCTCTCCGCGAGGTCGAGGCGGGCGCTGTCGGGCGCGTGCAGGGTGCGGCCGCCGGTGGTCAGCGACTCGACGGTCCAGGAGCCGGTGGCGTCGGGGAGCGTGCGGGACCCGTGCTCCTCGGCCTGACCGCATGCGGCGAGGCCGAGCAGGAGGGCCGGTACGAGGGCCGGTACGAGAGCCCGGCCGGTCGGGACGTGCCGGAGGGTACGCATGCAGCTGGGACGGGCCGGGGCTGCGGGCGGTTCCACCCTCAGCTCATGAGCGGCAGCAGCTCCGCCAGGTCGGCCCGCTCGCCACTGGCCCTGACCTGCGCCTCGTCGAGCGCCTCGGCCCATCGCGTACGGCCGGTCGCGAGCCGGATCCAGGTCAGCGGGTCGGTCTCCACGACGTTCGGCGGGGTACCGCGGGTGTGCCGGGGGCCCTCGACGCACTGGACCACCGCGAAGGGCGGGACCCGCACCTCGACCGCACCCCCTGGAGCCTTGACCGCGAGGGCGTCGGCGAGCAGCCGGGTGCAGGCGGCCAGCGCCTGGCGCTCGATCGGGATGTCCAGTCCGGCGGCCCGGTTCAGGTCGTCGGTGTGGACCACCAGTTCCACGGTCCGGGTGACCATGAAGTCGGCCAGGGTCATGTCCCCGATCCACAGGTTCAGCACGCGGTCGCCGGGATTCGCCTCGAGCGCCTCGGCCATCCGGGCGGCCGCCTGCTCGAACAGCTCGGGCAGCGGGGCCCCGGTCAGGGTTTCCCTGGCGGCCTCGGAGATCTTCCCGGCGAGGGACGCGGTGGCGAAGGGCCATTCGACGGCCGACAGCTCGGCGACGATGCCGGGCGGCCGGGCGAGGCCGCCGGCCAGCGAGTCCGCGATCCAGGCGATGTGCCCGGCGAGGTCGGCGACGGTCCAGTCCCCGAGCCCGCTGGGCCGCGCCAGCTCCTCGGGGCCCAACCTCCGTACTGCCTCGGCGACATGCCCGAATTGCGCGGTCACGGCCGCGCGGATCCTGGCGGCGTCGTAGGTACGGCTCTTGGGTGGCATGGGGCGAGTCTGCCCCATCAGTCACCGCCGCCGCCTCCGCAGCCGCCGCCTCCGCATCCGCCTCCGTCGGAGGAACCGCAGCTGAAGGAGATGTCGACGGACCGCCTGGACCTGCGGGCGGCCCGCCGCACCCGTTCGAGCTCCTCGGCGGCCCGGCGCTGGGGCGCGTACGAGGTGCCGGCGGGCGTCCACGGCGTGAAGGAGTGGCCGCGGTGGGGCAGCAGGGGGGCGGCGGTGACGTGGGAGACGATCGTGCTGTCGCCCTGGTAGAGGCCGAACTCGACGAGGACCTCCGCGCCTTCGCACGGAACGCCGTACATGAGCGCCTCGAAGGGCTCGCGCCTCTCGTCGATGTCGTGGTGCTCGGTGCGGAGCCGGCCCGGCGCTCCGCCGACGAGGATCCGTCCACTGCGCGGGTGGTTGTCCTCGAACCGGTCGCGGAACGCGATCAGCGGCCGGGCGCAGACCGTCCGGGCGTCCGCGAACAGCCAGTGGCGGCCCGTGTGGTGGTGCCGGACCCCGATGCGCAGCACGGGCTGCGGCCCGTCGTGCAGCCGTCGGGCGGCGCGCCGGGCGGTGAGGCCGCGGCCGAGCAGCGGGGTGCCGATCACGAGCAGCAGCAGGGCGGTCAGCTGCTGGCCGGCAGCGTCGTACGGGGCTTCGCGGTCGGCCCCCAGGTCCTGGGCGAGGCCCCAGACCAGCAGGCCGCCGGCGGCGAGGCAGAGCGCGCCGCCGGCGAGGGCGGGCCGGAGCCCGCGCCGGCGGTGCCCCTTCGGGAGGTGCTCGGGGACCGGGCTGCGGGCCGCTCCGGCCGCGGCGAGCACGAGGGCGCGCTGCCGGCGGCGGGACCGCATACGCAGCAGCACGCCGGCCAGGGCGGCGGCGGACACGACCAGCACCAGCCCGCTCCCGGCCAGGCCCGCCCCGTCGGCTCCCTGCATGCGGCGGATCGCGTCCAGGGCGACCAGGGGGGCGGCGACGACGGTCGCGGCGGGCAGGAAGCGGTACCAGGCTGGCAGGCAGAGGATCAGGACCGCACCGGGGAAGCCCAGCCAGGAGGTCCCGACCGACTCGGCCGCGTGGTCGCCCCGGGCCCGCAGGACGAACGCGAGGAGGAGCAGCGACGCCAGGATCCAGCCGCCGGCGACGGGCCCGAGGACCGCGGGAACCCTCGCGGCGCGCCAGCGCTCGGCGTCCTCGACGTCCCACCGCGGGGCTCCGCCCTCGGGTATCGCGGCCTCGGGCAGGTACTTGACGATGTCACTCACGCCGTCAGTATGTCCGGGCCGGACCTACTCGGGCCCGGGCAATACGAGCCCGGTGCAGCCGCGCCGCGCCGCGGCCTCGGTGGCGTAGGCCTCGAACACCTCGTCGAGGCGCGGGCCGAGTACCTGGTCGTACCGGTAGGCCGTGGTCATGCCGAGGACGGCGGGGCGGCCCTGACATGTGGCCGAGGCGTACAGGACCAGGTAGTCCCGTCCCGCCTGGCCGGTGGCGATCGCGGTGGCCTTCTTGGTGAAGGGTTCCACCTTGGTCCCGGCTGCGTCGTCGCCGAAGTAAGCGAAGGTCTGCAACCACCAGGGGTTGGTCCAGCGGTCGCTGGGGGCCCCTGCTTTCACTCCGTCCGCGACGAGCCGGGCATGGATGCCCGTGCGGGTGTCCGTGTCCAGCGCCAGCACGCAGGACTCCTTCCCCCCGTGCTCCGAAACCGGCGCGCCGAGCGCCTTGTCGGGCAGCCGCTCCCGGTCCTGGCGGCCGCGCAGGAAGGCCGCGTACCAGGCGCAACTGCCCGTGCCCTGCTCGGCGGGGCCGAGGGTGCGCCCCTGTGCGGGCAGGGCGGCGGGCAGCTCGGGCGCGGTGGCAGCGCAGCCGCCGGCCTCCGCGGCTTTGACGGCCGCCGTTCGGGCGATCAGGGCCAGGGCCTTGCGTTCCTTGTTGGTCGGATCGCCGTACCAGGCGCTCGCGGAGGCCCGGAAGGAGGTCACACCAGCCACGGGCCGCGCACAGGCGACCGTCACCGAGACGGTCCGGCCCGAGTAGGTTCCGGCGCTGCCGTCCCCGAGGGGGGCGGGCAGCGGATCGCTCACTTGGTCAGTGATGTCCTCGCCGGCACCTCGGCCGTTCCCGGGGTTGAAGGGCTTGTCGTCGGGGTCGAGCACATGCAGGCCCTGCTGGGGCAACGCGTGCACCTTCAGGCCGAAGTGCGTGGTCCACCGGGTCTTGCCGTTCTCCTCGTACGAGGACAGCAGGACGCATTCGTCCGGAAGTTGCTTCAGGTCCATGTGCTTGCGGCTTTCGACATCGCTCGGCACCAGCCAGTCGCGGCCCCCGTCCAACCGCATCACCGCATCGGCGTCCAGCAGGCCCGCGCACGCCTCGCGGATCGCGGTGCGGCTCTCCCCGCGGTGCTGCCAGGACTGGTACGAGCCGTACAGGGACCAGCCGCCGAGGGCCACGCCCGCCAGGGCGGCGATGCACAGCAGCAAATTGACCGCATTGCGCCGTCGGCCCCGGTCGGGCAGCGGTCCGCCGGTGGACGGCGCCATCGGTTCGAACATCCCCAACCCCCCCGGTCTTGCAACTGCGACGACCCGGACGACGCTACCAACCAGGCCCGTCCCTGCGGAATGAACCGAGCCCCCGCCCGGAAGGAATCCGGACGGGGGCTCGTGCAGAAGCTGCGGATCAGGCCAGCAGGGCCGGGATCGTCGCCTCGTGGGCCTCGCGGAGCTCGGCCAGCGGGAGGGTGAACTCTCCCTGGATCTCGATCTCCTCGCCGTCCACCACGCCGATGCGGGCGACCGGCAGACCCCGCGCACCGCACATGTCGGTGAAGCGGAGCTCCTCGCTGCGCGGGACGGCCACGATGGCCCGGCCCGCGGACTCGGAGAAGAGGAAGGTGAAGGCGTCCAGGCCCTCGGGCACCACGATCCGGGCACCGTTTCCGCCGCGCAGGCAGGACTCGGTGAGCGCCTGGATCACGCCGCCGTCGGACAGGTCGTGCGCGGCGTCGATCATGCCGTCGCGCGAGGCCGAGATCAGGATCTCGGCCAGCAGCTTCTCGCGGCCCAGGTCCACCTTCGGCGGCATGCCGCCGAGGTGGTCGTGGACGACCTGGGACCAGGCCGAGCCGCCGAACTCCTCGGCCGTGTCGCCCAGCAGGTACAGCAGCTGGCCGGCCTCCGAGAACGCCATCGGCGTACGGCGGTTGACGTCGTCGATCACGCCGAGGACCGCCACGACCGGGGTCGGGTGGATGGCGATGTCGCCCGTCTGGTTGTAGAGGGAGACGTTGCCGCCGGTCACCGGGGTGCCCAGCTCCAGGCAGCCGTCCGCGAGACCGCGGCAGGCCTCGGCGAACTGCCACATGACGTCCGGGTCCTCGGGGGAGCCGAAGTTCAGGCAGTCGGAGATCGCGAGCGGCTTGGCGCCGGTCGCGGCCACGTTGCGGTACGACTCGGCCAGCGCCAGCTGCGCGCCCGTGTACGGGTCGAGCTTGGCGAAGCGGCCGTTGCCGTCGGTGGACATGGCCACGCCGAGGTTGGACTCCTCGTCGATGCGGACCATGCCGGCGTCCTCGGGCTGCGACAGGACGGTGTTGCCCTGCACGAAGCGGTCGTACTGGTCGGTGACCCAGGACTTGGAGGCCTGGTTCGGGGAGGCGACCAGGGCCAGGACCTGCGCGCGCAGCTCCTCGGAGGTCTGCGGCCGCGGCAGCTTGCCCGCGTCGTCCGCCTGCAGCGCGTCCTGCCAGGAGGGGCGCGCGTACGGGCGGTTGTAGACCGGGCCCTCGTGGGCGACGGTGCCCGGGGGCACGTCCACGATCTGCTCGCCGTGCCAGAAGATCTCCAGGCGCTCGCCGTCGGTCACCTCACCGATGACGGTGGCGATGACGTCCCACTTCTCGCAGATCTCCATGAAGCGGTCGACGTACTGCGGCTCGACGATCGCGCACATGCGCTCCTGCGACTCGCTCATGAGGATTTCCTCGGGCGAGAGCGTCGCGTCGCGCAGCGGGACGGTGTCCAGCTCGACCCGCATGCCGCCGGTACCGGCGGAGGCGAGCTCGGAGGTCGCGCAGGAGAGCCCGGCGCCGCCGAGGTCCTGGATGCCCGCGACCAGCTTCTCCTTGAAGATCTCCAGGGTGCACTCGATGAGGAGCTTCTCCTGGAAGGGGTCGCCGACCTGCACCGCGGGGCGCTTGGTCGGCTTCGAGTCGTCGAAGGTCTCCGAGGCGAGGACCGAGACGCCGCCGATGCCGTCGCCGCCGGTGCGGGCGCCGTAGAGGATGACCTTGTTGCCGGGGCCGGAGGCCTTGGCGAGGTGGATGTCCTCGTGCTTCATCACGCCGATGCAGCCGGCGTTGACCAGCGGGTTGCCCTGGTAGCAGGCGTCGAAGACGACCTCGCCGCCGATGTTGGGCAGGCCCAGGCAGTTGCCGTAGCCGCCGATGCCCGCGACCACGCCCGGCAGGACGCGCTTGGTGTCGGGGTGGTCGGCCGCGCCGAAGCGCAGCGGGTCCACGACGGCGACCGGGCGGGCGCCCATGGCGAGGATGTCGCGGACGATGCCGCCGATGCCGGTGGCCGCGCCCTGGTAGGGCTCGATGTACGACGGGTGGTTGTGCGACTCGACCTTGAAGGTGACCGCGTAGCCCTGGCCGACGTCGACGACTCCGGCGTTCTCGCCGATGCCGACGAGCATGGCGTCGGACTGGGGCTTCTTCTCGCTGAACTGGGCGAGGTGGACCTTGCTGCTCTTGTACGAGCAGTGCTCGGACCACATGACCGAGTACATGGCGAGCTCGGCGCCCGTGGGGCGGCGGCCGAGGATCTCCCGGATCCGGACGTACTCGTCCTCCTTGAGGCCGAGCTCCTTCCAGGGCTGGGAGGCGTCCGGGGTCTCGGTGGCGTTCTTGACGGTGTCGAGGCTCATGCGCTGACCAGCTTCTTCAGGACCGACGTGAAGAACGGGAGGCCGTCGGTGCCGCCGGTCCCGATCAGCGGCTCGACCGCGTGCTCGGGGTGGGGCATGAGGCCGACGACGTTGCCCGCGGCGTTGGTGATGCCGGCGATGTCGCGCAGCGAACCGTTCGGGTTGACGTCGACGTAGCGGAAGGCCACTCGGCCTTCGGCTTCCAGTTCGTCGAGCACGCGCTCGTCGGCGACGTACCGGCCGTCCATGTTCTTGAGCGGTACGGAGATCTCCTGGCCGGCGGTGTAGTCGCCGGTCCACGCGGTCTCCGCGTTCTCCACCCGCAGCTTCTGGTCGCGGCAGATGAAGTGCAGGTGGTTGTTCCGGAGCATCGCGCCCGGCAGCAGGTGGGCCTCGGTGAGGACCTGGAAGCCGTTGCAGATGCCCAGGACGGGCATGCCGCCCTTGGCCTGCTCGATGATGGTCTCCATCACCGGCGAGAAGCGGGAGATGGCCCCGGCGCGCAGGTAGTCCCCGTAGGAGAAGCCGCCCGCGAGGACGACCGCGTCGACCTGGTGCAGGTCCTTGTCGCGGTGCCACAGCGAGACGGGCTCGGCGCCCGCGAGGCGGACGGCGCGCAGCGAGTCGCGGTCGTCGAGCGTTCCGGGGAACGTGACGACTCCGATGCGAGTGGTCACCGTCAGGCCTCGACCTTCACGGTGAAGTCTTCGATGACGGTGTTGGCGAGGAACGTTTCGGCCATCTTGTGGATGCGGTCGAGGGCGGCCTGGTCGACCGGTCCCTCCACCTCCAGTTCGAAGCGCTTCCCCTGACGAACGTCGGCGATCCCCTCGAAGCCCAGGCGCGGCAGTGCACGCTGCACCGCCTGGCCCTGGGGGTCGAGGATCTCCGGCTTGAGCATGACGTCGACTACGACGCGTGCCATCGGGCACTCCCGTGTGTGGTTGGTGCGAAGGCGGTTCCATCAGCGTACCCGGCCAAAATTTCTACGCGGGTAGATATCTCGGAGCCATGATCACCAGGCCGTTTCGGCTTCACCAACGCTTCGCAAAATCCCCCGGAAAACCACGCGCCCGGCATTGCGGCGGGACACGCGGAGAGAATTAACTGGGCTTCGCAATGCAATGGGAATCGCGGTACAAAGGAATCACCCAGGATTCCTGTTGAAAGATGCATTGCCCCGAAACATCCACACAGGCGACATCACCCCACGTCAGCAGGTGGTCGTCGCACGAAGGGACCGATATCCGTGGCGCAGCGCGTAGTAGTCACGCTCTCCGATGACATCGACGGCGGGGAAGCGGCGGAAACGGTCGTGTTCGCTCTGGACGGAAAGTCGTACGAGATCGACCTCAATGCGGCGAACGCAAAGAAACTGCGGAAGGGCCTGGCCCCCTTCGTGGCCGCCGGCCGCCGCCAGTCGCGTTCGGGGAAGGCCTTCAAGCACACCGCCATCGCCCCCGACCCGGCGGTCGTCCGGGCGTGGGCCCGGTCCAACCAGTACGACGTGCCTCCGCGCGGCCGCATCCCCAAGAAGATCTACGAGGCCTACAACGCGGCTCACTGAGAGCCGATTTGCCATGCCCCCCCATGCGTCCGCTAGTGTGTGGATCACGCCAAGGGGGCGGGCCGCAGGCCAGAGCCACCGAGGTCGTGCGGGTGTAGTTCAGTAGCAGAACATCCCTCTTCCAGAGGGAAGGCGCAGTGTGCGATTCCTGTCACCCGCTCTGCATCGCTTTCCGACCACCTCGGTGGATCGGGTACAGTGATGCTCGTACTGCCCCGGCAGTGCACTGCATGCGGACGTAGCTCAGTTGGTAGAGCACCACCTTGCCAAGGTGGATGTCGCGCGTTCGAGTCGCGTCGTCCGCTCTGTATGCAGAAGGCCCCGATCATTGCGATCGGGGCCTTCTTCGTGTTTCTCCCGCGGGTGACCGCGGACCCCTGACAAATGTCATTGCGGGTTATGACAGCGCGCACTGCCGACCCGTCCCGGGCGCCGCGAGGCTTGAGTCATGACTGACACCGTGATCGACGCCCAAGGCCTGCGCCGCGGTTACGCCGGAGGCTTCGAGGCCGTACGAGGCGTCTCCTTCTCCGTGGCCCGGGGCGAGGTCTTCGCCCTGCTCGGCACCAACGGCGCCGGCAAGACCTCCACCGTCGAACTGCTGGAGGGGCTGGCCGCGCCGAGCGGTGGGCAGGTCCGCGTCTTCGGGCTCGATCCGTACACGCGGCGCGCCGAGGTCCGCCCGCGCACCGGGGTCATGCTCCAGGAGGGTGGTTTCCCCTCCGACCTGTCGGTCGCCGAGACCGTCCGGATGTGGGGCGGGGTCACCACCGGCGCCCGCCCCGCGGCCGAGGTGCTGGAACTGGTCGGCCTGGGCGCGCGGTCCTCCGTACGCGTCAAGCAGTTGTCCGGCGGTGAGCGGCGGCGCCTGGACCTGGCGATGGCCCTGCTCGGCCGGCCCGAGGTGCTGTTCCTCGACGAGCCGACCACCGGCATGGATCCGGAAGGGCGCCGGGACACCTGGGCGCTGGTGCGGCAGTTGCAGGCGCAGGGCACCACGGTGCTGCTGACCACGCACTACCTGGAGGAGGCCGAGGAACTCGCCGACCGCCTCGCGATCCTCCACGACGGGGAGATCGTCCTGTCCGGCACCCCGGCCGAGGTGACCGCCACCCGGCCGGCCCGGATCCGCTTCACCCTGCCCGCCGAGGTGCCCGCGGCCCGGCTCCCGCTGGCGCTGCACGCGGCGGCCGACGGGCGGCGCGTGGAGATCCGTACCGAACGGCTCCAGGCCGACCTGGCCGAACTGCTGGTCTGGGCCCGGGAGCACGGGGTGGAACTGGACGGGCTCGACGCCCGGTCCGCCTCCCTGGAGGAGGCCTTCCTGGAGATCGCTCAGAACCGCCGGAGCGCCGGCAGCCGTACCGAGGACACGATGGCGGGGACCCGATGACCACACTGACCCTGCACCCCGGCCGACTCGCCGCGCTCGGCCGCTCCGAGCTCACCCTGCTGGTGCGCAACCGGGCCGCGCTCAGCCTGGCCCTGATGATGCCCCTGCTGATGGTGGGCGTCCTGCGCTCCAGCCTGGGCGGAGTCGAGGGCGCGCGGGACCTCGGCGAGGCCACATTGACCGGCGGGGTCGGCATGGTGCTGATCCTCGTCGTCTACATGAATCTGGTCTCGGCCTACGTGGCCCGGCGCGAGGAGCTCGTCCTCAAGCGGCTGCGCACCGGCGAGGCCAACGACCTGGAGATCCTGTCCGGGTCCGCGCTGCCCGCCGCCGTCCTGGCGCTCGGCCAGATCGCCGTCCTCGCGGTGGCCGGGGCGGCCGCCCTGGACGTGCGCATGCCGCGCAACCCGCTGGTGCTGGTGGCGGGCGTCCTCGTGGGCATCGTGCTGCTGGCCGGGATGGCCGCGGTGACCAGCTCCTTCACCCGCACCGTGGAGACCGCGGGCATCACCACGCTGCCGCTGTTCCTGCTGAGCGCGTTCGGCTCGGGGCTGTTCGTGCCGGCGGACTCGCTGCCGGACCCGGTGGCCTCGGTGGCCGAACTGCTGCCCCTGAGCGGGGTGATGACCCTCGTACGGGCCGGCTGGACCGGGGGCGCGGAGAGCGGGGAGCTGCTGACGGCGGCCGTCACCGCGCTGGCCTGGATCATGATCACGGTGTTTGCTGTCCAGCGGTGGTTCCGCTGGGAACCGCGCCGCTAGAGGCGCCAGGGGGCGCCGGAGGCGCTGGAACGAGTCGGGGGACGGGGAAGCGTGTCGAAGCTGACCGGGTGGTGGAAGAACCGCAGCAGTGCGGGGAAGGTCGAGCTGTACACGCGGTGGTCGTTCCACCTCTTCGTGCTCCTCGAGATCACGTCGTTCGGGATGGCTCCCGTGGCCTCCGCCGCCGGGAAGTCCTCCCACGTGGTGCCCCTCACGCTCTTCCTGATGCTGTGCGCCCACGCGCTGCTGTGCGGGGTGCTCTCCTCCAAGGCACTGGACTGGGTGGTGGGGCAGCGCGAACGTCCCACCAAGCTGGCGGCGGCCACGGCCGCCGTGACGGCCGTGGGCGCCCTGGCCGTCCTCACGCTGAAGGCGACCGGGAGGATCCCCGAGCCGACGGTGGCACCGATGCTGGTGACGGGACTGACCTGTTTCGCCGCCGGATCACTGGTGCTGTGCATGCGGTCGGTGCGGAGCATGCGCTACGTCGCCCCGGTCGCGGCGGCCGGGACGGGCCTGGCCGCACTCGCCCTGGGCATCCCGGCCGGGAAGGCGCTGGGGTACTCCGTCGCCGTGCTGCTGGGCTGCGTGTTCTTCAGCGCCACCTGCGGGTTCTCGGCCTGGCTGCTGAACACGGTCTACGAGCTGGACCGCTCGCGCGAGGTCCAGGCACGCCTCGCGGTGGCCGAGGAGCGGCTGCGCTTCGGCCGCGACCTGCACGACGTGATGGGCCGCAATCTGGCGGTGATCGCGCTGAAGAGCGAGCTGGCGGTGCAGCTGGCACGGCGCGAACGGCCGGAGGCGGTGGAGCAGATGATCGAGGTGCAGCGGATCGCCCAGGAGTCCCAGCGCGAGGTACGGGACGTGGTGCGCGGCTACCGCAAGGCCGATCTCGCGGTGGAGCTGGAGGGGGCGCGCGGGGTGCTGAGCGCGGCCGGGATGGACTGCCGGGTCGACTTCCGGGCCGGACGCGCACTGTCCCCCGAGGTCCAGTCGGCGCTCGGCTGGGTGGTGCGCGAGGCGACGACGAACGTGCTGCGGCACGGGGACGCGCACCGCTGCCTGATCCGGCTGACCGCGCCGGAGACCGGTTCCGTGACGCTGCTGGTGGAGAACGACGGGGCGCCCGAGACCCCCGCCGGGGCGCCGGGCTCGGGGCTGGCCGGACTGCGGGAACGGCTCGCCGCGCTGGACGGGACCTTGCAGGCGGGCCTGGTGGGCGACGGGCGGTTCCGGCTGCGGGCGGAGATACCGGACCGCGAACTGCACGGATTGGAGGTGCGGGCGTGAGCCCCGTACGCGTACTGCTCGCCGACGACGAGCACCTGATCCGCGGGGCGCTGGCCGCGCTGCTCGCGCTGGAGGACGACCTGCTCGTCGTCGCGGAGGCGGCCTCGGGCCCCGAGGCCCTCGCCATGGCGCGGGCGCACCGGCCGGACGTGGCGGTGCTGGACCTGCAGATGCCGGGGGCCGACGGTGTGAGTGTCGCCACATCGCTGAGGACCGAACTCCCCGACTGCAAGACCATGATCGTGACCAGTCACGGCCGCCCCGGGCACCTGAAGCGGGCCCTCTCCGCGGGCGTACGGGCCTTCGCGCCGAAGACCGTTTCGGCGCAGCGGCTCGCCGAGCTGATCCGCACCGTGCACGCCGGAGGCCGTTACGTGGACCCGGAGTTGGCGGCCGACGCGATCAGCGCGGGGGACTCGCCGCTGACCGCGCGGGAGGCGGAGGTGCTGGAGCTCGCGGCGGACGGGGCACCCGTCGCGGAGATCGCGGAGCGGGCCTCGTTGTCCCAGGGGACCGTACGGAACTACCTGTCCTCGGCGGCGACGAAACTGGGCGCCGAGAACCGTCACACGGCAGTGCGTCTCGCACGCCAGCGGGGTTGGGTATAGTTGTTCTCGCGCTACGGCGCAGTGCGGACATAGCTCAGTTGGTAGAGCACCACCTTGCCAAGGTGGATGTCGCGCGTTCGAGTCGCGTTGTCCGCTCAGAACGAAGAAGGCCCCGATCATCGATCGGGGCCTTCTTCGCGTTCAGGACCAGGGCAGACCGGTCAGGCGCTCGTACGCCTCGATGTACTTGGCGCGGGTCTGCGCGACGACCTGGGTGGGGAGGGCCGGCGGCGGGAGCTCGCCGTGACGGTCCCAGCCGGAGGCCGGGGACGCCAGCCAGTCGCGGACGTACTGCTTGTCGTAGGAGGGCTGCGAGCGGCCCGGCTCCCACTGGTCGGCCGGCCAGAAGCGGGAGGAGTCCGGGGTCAGCACCTCGTCGGCGGCCACCAGGGTGCCGTCCTCGGGGTCGAAGCCGAACTCGAACTTGGTGTCGGCCAGGATGATCCCGCGCTCGCGCGCGATGTCCCGGGCGCGGCCGTAGACGGCCAGGGTGGCCTGGCGCAGCAGCGCCGCCGTCTCGGCGCCGGCGGTGCGCGCGACCTCCTCGTAGGAGACGTTCTCGTCGTGCTCGCCGACCGCGGCCTTGGCCGCCGGGGTGAAGATCGGGGCGGGCAGCTCGGAGCCGTCCACGAGCCCCTCGGGGAGCGCGAGTCCGCAGACCGTACGGGTCTTCTCGTACTCGGCGAGGCCGGAGCCGGTGAGGTAGCCGCGGGCCACGCACTCGACCGGGACCATCTTCAGGTTGCGGCAGATCAGCGTGCGGCCGGCCCAGTCGGCGGGGGCGCCGGCGGGCAGGTCGGTGGAGATGACGTGGTTCGGGACGAGGTCCGCGAGCTGGTCGAACCACCACAGGGAGAGCTGGGTCAGGACGCGGCCCTTGTCCGGGATCTCGGTGGGCAGCACCCAGTCGAAGGCGGACATGCGGTCGCTGGCGACCATGACGAGGTGGCCGTCCTCGTCGCGGTAGAGGTCGCGCACCTTGCCGGTGTGGAGGTGGACGAGGCCCGGAACCTGAACCGGCTCGGGCTTTTCGACGAATCCGGACACGGGGTCTCCCTGTGGTTCTGTATGAGCGCACCCCGATTCTCGCGCACCTTCGTCCCCTCCTGTGGACAGGGGTGGGCCGGACGCGTCTCAGTCGCGCTTGCAGATCCGGTCGAGGAGATTGGCGGTGGCCCGCTGCACCCGCTCGTCGACGTGGCCGGGGCGGTCCAGGGCCGGGGACCAGGCGAAGGTGCCGGAGGCGAAGACCAGTGCGCCGCTGGGCGCCCGGTAGAGGGAGGTCTCCTGGTGGCGGCGGTGGCCCTCGCCGTCGAGGTACGGGGAGTGCGCGAGCAGGATCCGCTCCTGGTGCTCGGGGAGCTGGGTGCGCGGGAAGTACCGGTCGGCCTCGCCGGCGACCAGGCCGGGCAGCTCGTCGTTCTCGCCGGCGCCGGTGGAGTCCCAGAGCCAGTGCGTGGCGTTGCGCACGATCAGGGGTGCGGGCTCGGGGACCCGGCCCGCGTACTGGATGCCGAGCAGCTGCTGCTCCGGGCGGTCGACCTCGCGCCACAGGCTGGGGCGGCCGGGGCCGCGGCGTTTTCGGCAGGTGAGGAGCCGGTTGTCGACCCCGGAGGGGGACGGGCCGAGCTCGACCTGCCAGTACATGGTGTTGGCGGAGAGGAAGACGAGCGAGGTGCCGTGCTCGCGGGCGCGCTCGACGGTGCGGCGCATGGGGGCCGACCAGTACTCGTCGTGGCCGGGGAAGACCAGGCCGCGGTAGCGGGTGGGGTCGACGCGGCCGGCGTGCAGGTCGCGGGTGTCGGCGTAGGCGAGGTCGTAGCCGTAGCGCTCGGCCCAGCGGATGAAGTCGTAGGCGTGGCCGACGTGCAGGGGCAGGCCCGCGCCCGCGTAGGGGCGGTCGAAGGAGACGGTGATGGCCGCGTCCTGCTCGCCGAGGAGGCGGCCCTGGTCGTCCCAGGCGTGGTAGAGGCTGGCGCCGGTGCGGCCGTCCTCCGGGTAGAGGTTGTAGGCCTGCCAGGTGATGTCGGGGAGCAGGAGGAGGAGGTCGGCGGGGTGCTCGTCGCGGACCGTGAAGGGGATGTGGGAGCGGTAGCCGTCGGCGGTGGTCAGGACGGCCACGTACGCGCCGACGCTCCAGTAGGAGGGGACCTGGAGGCGCCAGGACAGCCACCAGTGGTGGCAGGAGACGGTGCGGTCCGCGGCGAGCGGGGCCGGCTGGACGATGCCGGAGAGGCGGGGGCTGGTGGTGATCTTGGAGGCACCGTCGCCGCCGTAGTGGCCGATCCGGTAGACGTCGACGGAGAACTGCTGGGGCGGGTCGACGGTGATGTGGAAGTCGATGGCCTCGCCGGGGGCGACGGCGCCGGTGGAGGCGAAGCCCTTGATCTGGCAGTGGACGTCGTCGGCCGTACGGGGGCCGCCGTTGCCGCGGGCGCGGGGGATCTGGCCGGTGCCGGCGGTCGCGGCGGCCGGGTCCACGTACCAGGGGACGACCTGCCCGGTGTCGTCGAAGTAGAGCTCACTGCCCCGGAACCAGGGCAGCGGGCCCTGTCCGAAGGGGTCGGTCACCGCGTGCGCGAGCGCACCTGACTCCCAACGCCGGATCTGGTCCGCTCCCATGACCGCTCCCCTCCCTCGCTCCCCCGAACGGGCGTGCATCGAGCCCAGCACATCACATAACGCACGCAGTCCGTCACCGTTCGTCGCGAATTGACGTGACCGGAACATTCGGATCCGCTTATCCGTGCGATGCGTCGCCCGTCGGTGGGGCGGTCTCAGACGAGGCGGACGGGCTTCTCCGGGCGGACGCCCAGGTCCGCGAGCCAGTCCCGCAGGGGGTCCGGGTTCCCGTCCTCGACCAGGCACAGCACGCGCGGCGCCAGGTCGGAGCGGCGGTCGCCGCCGACGAGCAGGACCGGCCCGTCGAGCCAGTCCAGCCCGGGTGTGGCCCCGGCCGAGTCCACGGCCGCGCAGCACACCATCGCCGTCACGTGGTCGGCCAGCAGGTCGCGACCGCTGCGCGGCGGCTGGAGCGGGAACAGCGGTACGGCATCCACGCCCCGCGCCTTCCCTGACCCGGCGGCCGGACCCGCGGCCCGCTCCTCGCGGGCCAGGTCTCCACTGAGCCGTCCGGCCAGCGCCTCCCCCGCCGAGCCCTCGCCCGCGGGG
The DNA here is from genome assembly GCF_055571215.1 of Streptomyces sp. NPDC030995. NCBI lineage: Bacteria > Bacillati > Actinomycetota > Actinomycetes > Kitasatosporales > Streptomycetaceae > Streptomyces > Streptomyces sp. NPDC030995. The sequence continues at coordinate 326,018 of NZ_JBVIFS010000004.1, read as the reverse complement.
TCGGTGAGATAGCCCAGCACCCGCTCCAGCGTGGGCCCGGTAAAACCCTCCACGGTGGCGGATGCCTGGGAGCCGGAGCCGGAGCCGGAGCCGGTTGCCGCGACGGCGGTGGATCCCGCGACGGCAGTGGATCCCGCGGCTCCGGGGGAGCCGGCCGGCAGACCCGCCGGGACGGCCAGGGCGTCCAGCGCCGCGTGCAGGCGGGCCGCCTCCGTACGCCACTTGCGGTCCACGACCTCCTCCGGATACGCCGCCCAGTCCACCGGGGACCAGGCCGGCCCGGTCTCGGCCGGACCGCCGTGGAAGAGCCGCGCGGCCAGCAGCGAGGTCGCCTCGTCCACCACCCCCGGCTGCTCCAGCAGGTCACAGGCGGGGCGCTCGCCCAGCCGCGAGGTGAAGCCCTCGGCCAGTCGGTCCCGCCGGGACAGCTCGGTCAGCGCGGAGACCACCCCGGCGTCGAGATGCGCCGGCCAGCGGCCCATCCGCCAGGCGGGCAGCGCGACCCGGGTCAGCAGCCGGTCCCAGCCCGCGTAGGCGAGGCCGACCTGCTCCTGGGCGACGATGCGCAGCCCGTAATCCACACCCTGTGCACGCTCCGAGGCGGCCGCGGCCACCCCGCGCTCCATCTCGGCGGCATCGGTCCGGCACAGCCGCAGCAGCAGCCGGGCCGGCGGGGCGATCCAGCCGAGGCCGCGTCGGTTGCCCACGTCCACGGCCGCGTCCAGGCCCCGTACGAAACCGCGGGCGTCGGCTATGTCGGGGTGGGCGGAAGGACCCGTACCGGCGACGACCGGCGCGAGGACCGCCCGTAGCTCCGCGACGCGCATCCACCACAGGAAGGGCGAGCCGATCACCAGCACGGGAGCGGCGCCCGGCTCGGACTCCGGACCGGTGGCTATGCCGCTCCGGCGGTGGGCCCCGTGGGTGCGGTCCTCCAGCCAGCTGTCGCAGTCCGGGGTCAGGGCTATCGCGGAGGGCGGCGGCACGTCCATCCGGTCGGCCAGGTCCCGCACCATCCGGTAGAGATCGGGCGCGGCGGCCTCCGACAGCGGCACCGTCGGCGTCACGGCGGGGCTCGCCCGCAGCACCACCGCGGCGAACGTCCCGCCGACGACCAGGGCCAGCGCGGCGACCACGCACACGACGAGGGTCACCGCCGGCCAGTGCTCACCGGCCAGCCGGCCCGTCGTCCGGGCGGCCACCAGCACCACCGCGAGGGCGGCGGGCAGCAGCCCGAAGGCCAGGGCCCTGCTGCGCACGCGCAGCACGGCCAGAGCGCGGGAACGCGCGGACGGCACGCCCGCTTCCATGATCGAACCGGTTCCGGACACGGCCGGACCTCACCCCCTCTGCCCTGCGGCGACTTTGCTCACTCCCCCACTGTGACACCCGCCACTGACATCGCAATGCCGGTGGGCCAAGTGCCGGAATGCTTGGCAACGCACCCTAGTTGGGGCACGCCCGGGCGTCAGGCAGACAGGGGGACGATCACCCGATGGAATGGCTTTGGGTAAAGCTGGGTGCGTTCGAACGCGGCCGGATGCACTCGCACGCGAACACGCCCGCGGGCCCGGGCGCAGGATCTGCGCACCGGGCCCGCGGGTCTGCGGAGCCGCTGGTCAGCGGTGCTCGGCCGCCTTTGCGGCGATGTCCGTACGGTGCTGCGAGCCGTCCAGGCGGATGCGCGACAGCGCCTTATACGCCTTCTCGCGGGCCTGCGCCAGATCGGAACCGGTCGCCGTCACCGACAGCACGCGACCCCCCGCACTGACGACCGCGTCGCCCTCGCGCCGGGTCCCGGCGTGCAGCACGTACGCGTCGGGCGCGTCCTCGGCGGCCACCTCGGCCAGACCCTCGATCGGGTCCCCGGTGCGGGGGGTCTCGGGGTAGTTGTGCGAGGCGATGACCACCGTGACGGCCGCGTCCTCGCTCCAGCGGAGCGGGGGTTCGGCGTCGAGGGTGCCCTGGGCTGCGTTCAGCAGCACGCTCGCGAGCGGCGTGCGCAGCCGGGCCAGGACCACCTGGGTCTCCGGGTCGCCGAAGCGGGCGTTGAACTCGATGACCCGGGTGCCGCGGCTGGTGATCGCGAGGCCGGCGTAGAGCAGGCCGGAGAAGGGGGTGCCGCGGCGGCGGAGCTCGTCGACGGTCGGCTGGAGGACCAGCTCCATGACCTCGTCGACCAGCTTCGGGTCGGCCCAGGGCAGCGGGGAGTACGCGCCCATGCCACCGGTGTTGGGGCCCTCGTCGCCGTCCAGGGCGCGCTTGAAGTCCTGCGCGGGCTGGAGCGGGAGCACGGTGACGCCGTCGGTGATGGCGAAGAGGGAGACCTCGGGGCCGTCGAGGTACTCCTCGATGACCACGCGGTCGCAGCCGAGCGCGTGCGCGCGGGCGGCGGCCCGGTCCTCGGTGACCACGACGCCCTTGCCGGCCGCGAGACCGTCGTCCTTGACGACGTACGGGGCGCCGAAGGCGTCGAGGGCCGCGTCCACCTCTTCCGGAGTGGTGCAGACGTAGCTGCGCGCGGTCGGGACCCCGGCCGCGGCCATCACGTCCTTGGCGAAGGCCTTGGAGCCTTCGAGCTGCGCCGCCTCGGCGGACGGCCCGAAGACGGGGATGCCGGCGGCGCGCACGGCGTCGCCGACCCCGGCGACCAGCGGGGCCTCCGGGCCGACGACGACCAGGTCGGCGCCGAGCTCGGTGGCGAGGCGCGCGACGGCGTCGCCGTCGAGGGGGTCGACGTCCCGGAGCTCGGCCACATCCGCGATCCCCGCGTTACCGGGGGCGCAGTACAGCGCGGAGACGTCGGGGTCGAGGGACAGAGAGCGGCACAGGGCGTGTTCGCGGGCGCCGCCGCCGATGACGAGGACCTTCACGCCATGAAGCGTAGCCCGCGCTCCGGATTCCCTTTCGTGCGGCCACCCAATGAGACGGCCCTACTCGTTCGTATATTCCTCTACAACGGTGGCTCCGAGCTCGCGCACGATCAGGTCGTGTCCCGTCAGCGCGCTCTCGACGAGGTCGGGATCGTCCTCCTCCGCGAAGTCGTCCTCGGGGGCGACCGGCGGGGGCGCCTGCTGTACGGGGGGCTGCGGGGCGGAAGCCGACTGATGGGGCTGCTGGGACGGCTGGGACTGCTGGTACGGCGACTGCTGGTGCTGCTGCGGGGTGGGGGCCTGGGCCTGCGGAGCGGCGGGCGGCGGGTTGTAGGCGGGGGCGGGCGGCGCGGCGTACGAGGAGGCCTGGGCCACGGGGGCCGGGCCGCCCCCGCCGACCACGGCGTCGATCTTCCAGTTGACCTGGAACTGCTCGGCCAGGACCGCCTTGAGCACGTCCTCGCTGCCGCTGCTGGCGAAGTTGTCGCGGGCGCCGGCATTGGGGAAGCCGAGCTGGAGCGTGGTGCCGTCGAAGCCGGTGACCTGGGCGTTCTGGCTGAGCAGGATCCAGGTGAAGCGGCGGCGGTTCTTGACGGCCTCCAGGACGCCGGGCCACATCGCCTGGACCTGCCCGGCGCCGGCGGCCATGCCGGGGGAGGGTGCGGCGGGTGCGGGGCCGGCGGCGGGGGCCGGGGCGACGGGCGTGGCCGCGGGGACGCCCTGACCGGGCGCGGCCGCGCTGGGCCAGGCACCGGCGGCGGGAGCGGGGGCGGCCGGAGCCGGGGTGGCCGGGGCCACCGGAGCCGGGGTGGCCGGGGCCGCGGCTCCGGGCCAGGCGCCGGGAGCACCGCCCCCGGGCTGCGCGGCTCCGGGCCAGGCCCCCGGCGCGGGCGCGGCGGCCGCGGGCGCGGATGCGGCGGGCGCGGCGGGAGCCGGCGCGGGCTCGGGGGCCCGTACCGGCGCGGGGGTCGGCTCGGCGGCCCGTACCGGCTCGGGAGCCGCCACCGGCTCGGGAGCCCGTACGGCCGCACGCGCGGCGACGACGCCCCCGCCGGGACCGGCGGGCGCCATGGCGTGCGCCTCGGGCCCGGGTACGTATCCCATGGCGGGCTGCGGCGCGGCGGCGAAGGCGGCGGCCCCGCTGCGCTCCAGCCGGTCGAGCCGGGCCTGGAAGGACCGCTCGTCGTCGAAGGCGGCGGGCAGCAGCACGCGCGCGCAGATCAGCTCCAGCTGGAGCCGCGGCGAGGTCGCGCCCCGCATCTCGGTGAGCCCGGCGTTGACCAGATCGGCGGCCCGCGAGAGCTCGGCGGCCCCGAACACGGCCGCCTGGGCCTGCATCCGCTCCACGACATCGGCCGGGGCGTCGATCAGCCCCTTCTCCCCGGCGTCGGGCACGGCGGCCAGGATGACCAGGTCGCGCAGCCGCTCCAGCAGGTCGGCGACGAACCGGCGCGGGTCGTTCCCGCCCTCGACGACGCGGTCGACGACCTCGAAGGCCGCGGCCCCGTCCCCGGCGGCGAAGGCGTCGATGACGGCGTCGAGCAGGGACCCCTCGGTGTAGCCCAGCAGCGAGGTCGCCATGGCATACGTCACACCGTCGTCGCCGGCGCCCGCGAGCAGCTGGTCCATGACGGACATCGAGTCACGGACGGACCCGGCGCCGGCGCGCACGACGAGCGGCAGCACGCCGTCCTCGACCGTGGCGCCCTCCCGCCCGCAGACCTCGCCCAGGTACTCCCGCAGGGTGCCGGGCGGCACCAGACGGAAGGGGTAGTGGTGCGTCCTGGACCGGATGGTCCCGATCACCTTCTCCGGCTCGGTGGTGGCGAAGATGAACTTGAGGTGCTCCGGCGGTTCCTCGACGACCTTCAGCAGGGCGTTGAAGCCCGCCGAGGTGACCATGTGGGCCTCGTCGATGATGTAGATCTTGTAGCGGCTGGACGCCGGCCCGAAGAAGGCCTTCTCGCGCAGGTCACGGGCATCGTCCACACCACCGTGCGAGGCGGCGTCGATCTCGATGACGTCGATGGACCCGGGGCCGTTCCTGGCCAGGTCCCGGCAGGACTGGCACTCCCCGCAGGGGGTTGGAGTGGGACCCTGCTCACAGTTCAGACACCGGGCGAGGATGCGCGCGCTGGTGGTCTTTCCACACCCGCGCGGCCCGCTGAACAGGTACGCGTGATTGACCCGGTTGTTCCGCAGGGCCTGCATCAGCGGTGCAGTGACATGCTCCTGCCCGATGACCTCGGCGAACGACTCGGGGCGATAGCGGCGGTACAGCGCAAGGGACGACACGTCTACGAGGTTATCCGGGCCCGCCGACAACGGCGGCCCGCCAACGCCACGAAGGCCCCCCGGAACGCAAAGCGCCCCCCACGCACCCGCCAGAGCCCACTTACCCTTGCTGCCTTCCGGCCCTGGGGGAGTTGGGTGAGATAGCGCCACGTGAGGGGCTGGCCCCACCCTAGCGGATGGAGGCCCCCGGAATCGAGCCGGACCCCCACCCGCTCTCCGGCCGACGATCACGTTCGCGAGCACCCCTCAACGTCTTGTATTGTTTGCGGCGGAGGATTCGCCTAGTGGCCTAGGGCGCACGCTTGGAAAGCGTGTTGGGGGCAACCCCTCACGAGTTCGAATCTCGTATCCTCCGCCAGTGCCTCACCGGGCACTTGAAGGCCCCGACCGGGAAACCGGCCGGGGCCTTCTGCGTTCCGTGGTCTCAGTTCCAGTCTCAGAACCAGATCCGGCGCCCCTTGGATGCCCGTCTCGATCTCCGCGATCGTGATGACGCTCAGATAGAGGGCAGGAGCTGGAACCGACCTAGCCCAGGCGACGACGGCCGGGGAGGCTTCGGCCGGGTGGTGATCTCCGCGACCACATTGGTGTCGAGCAGATAGATCACTCGCCGTCCGCCGCGTCGTCATAGGAACGCTGCCCGAACTCCAGACCCTCGAACGGGGCCGCCGTAAGCCGCTCAAGGAACCCGTCGCTGCCCAGGGTCGCCCAGCGGTGAAGCATGTCGGGCAAGGCATCGATGTCGGTGTCGGCCAGCTCGGCATCGAAGTGCCCAAGCTGTTGCTCGGGCAGGGACTCGCGGATCTCCCGAATCGTCCGAAGCGGATGAGGCTCCTCAGGTCCGCGCGGCGGGAGCGGCAGATTCGGGGCAGTGCTCATGATCGGCTCCTCCACGCTGTGGTCCACGGGCCCATGCCTGAAGACCACCCTAGGCCGGGTGGCCCTGGAGAGGGCCGAAAACGACCCGAACCCGGGCTGTGACGGAACGCATCCGCCGAGTCGCCGCCAGCTGTGTCCGGCAGCCGCAGTCCGCCTGCGACAGCGACTTGCCGAACCCGCCCGGCGTCAGGGTGGGCAGGGCGCGTCCGCGGCTCGACGTCACCCGTGGGCGGGGATCTTTCGCCTCGCGAGACGTCCACACCCACCGGATGGGCCATCCTTGAGCCCGGTGCCGGACTGGCCGAGGTCCGGCCGCGGCCCGTTTCCTGGCCGGAGGTGAGGTTTCCATGGCGTCCGGATCAACGCTGACAACCTGGCTGCGCGGTCTCGACGGCCCGCGCCTGGCACGCGTGCTCGCGACACGGACCGACACCGCGTCCCCTCCGGAGCCCCGCTCGGTGGGGGAGCTGGCGGACCGCCTTCAGCGGCCGGGGTCGGTGGCACTCGCGCTGCCCCTGCTCACCCTGCCCGACTTGCAGGTGGCCGAGGCCGTGGCGGCGCTCGGGACGACCGCGTCGCGCGAGGCCCTGGCGAAGCTGCTGGGAGCGACGGCAGGCGAGGCCGGCCTCGCACTGGAAGCGGTCCTGGAGACTCTGGCCGGGCACGCGCTGGTCTGGCCGGACCACAACGGAAGGCTCCATACGGCGGCACCGTTGCGGCAGGCATGGGACGCGCCGCTCGGGCTGGACGCACCGCTTGCGGAGCTGCTGGCGGACATGACCTCCGACGGGCTACGCGGCATGTTGGCGGCGCTGGGCATCAAGCCGCCCGGCACCAAGCAGCAGCGTATGGCGGTGCTCGTCGCGCACCTCAGCGACCCCGAAGTCGTTGCCGAAGTGGTGGCACGAGCGCCCGCGGTCACACAGAAGCTGCTGACCCACCGGGCAGGGTCTGCGCCGAGGCCGCCGCAGTCCCTCGTGTTCGGGACCCCTGGCCCCGTCCTCGAACCGGGGGCGCGATGGGCACTCGACCGGGGCCTCCTGATCCAGGACCGCCGCCGATACGGTCCCGCGCGCATGCCCGTCGAAGTCGCGCTGGCGTTGCGCGGGCCCACCTGGCACGCCCCCTTCGACCCGCTCGCACCGTCTCCTCAACTGGTGTCCATCACCCCCGCCGACGTGGAGCGGGAGGCCGCAGCCGCGGCCACGGCGTTCGCGGCCCACGCCACCTCGGTTCTCTCGGCATGTTCCTCGGCTCCGCCGGCCAGGCTCAAGTCCGGTGGGATCGGCGCACGTGAGCTGGCCCGGATCGGCAAGGCCGCCCAAGCCGACGATGCCGTGGTCCGCATCACCCTGGAGACCGCGTACACGGCCGGGCTGCTGGCCCGGGACGGCGACCGCGTGGCGCCGACCGAGGCATACGACGTCTGGGCGGACCAGGAGCCTGCGGAGCGGCTGGCCATGCTGCTCCAGGCTTGGCGCGACCTGCCGCTCACCCCAACCCAGGCGCGCGACGAGGACGACAGGGCGCTCCCCGCCCTCGCGGGTGCACCACCCTGCATCGGCTGCCGCCAGGCCCGCCACGGGCTGTTCGCCGCAGCGGCGGAGCTCCCTGCCGGTCAGGGTGTGAAGGCCGCCTCCGATCTCGGACCAACGGTGGCCTGGCACCGCCCGCTTGCTGACACCTCGCCCACGGACGTAACCCCGTTCGCCACAGTGATCCGCGAGGCCGAACTGTTCGGAGTGATCGCCCGAGGCGCCCTGTCGGCTCTCGGCGCCCATCTGCTCGCCGACGACGCACAAGCACTGATCGCCACCTGCCGACGGCTGCTGCCCCTGGCTGCCGAAACGGCTCGGATCGGTGCAGACCTCACCGCCGTCGTCGCCGGCACACCGGCCGCGCGGGTCACCTTGGTCCTCGATGCCACCGCGGACAGGGAAACCAGTGGCACGGCCTCGGTGTGGCGGTTCAGCTCCGCCAGCATCCGACGGGCCCTGGACGCCGGCCGCGCCCCGGGGGACATCGCAGCCGATCTGGCCGCCATCACAGCCGGGCCTCTGCCCCAGCCCCTGTCCTATCTCATCGCCGACACCGCGCGGGGCCACGGACGCGTGCGCATCGCCCCGGCCGCCTGCGTCCTCCACGGCGAGGAGCCGGCGCTCCTGGCCGAACTCGCCGCCCACCGCAAGCTCTCCAAGCTCGGCTTGCGCCAGCTCGCGCCGACTGTTCTGGTCAGTCGTAGCTCGCTCGACACAACCCTCGCAGCGCTCCGCGCCGAGGGCTACGCCCCCGTCGCTGAAACGGCCGGGGGAACCGTACGCATCGAGAAGGTCCGGCCCCAGCGGGCGGCCGCTCCTGTTCCGGCCCCTCGGCAGACCGGCGACAAGCACGGCACCCCAAACACGGCCATCCGCACGTCGAAGGTCCCGGGCGGCGCCGACATTGATGATCTGGCTGTCCGACTGCTGGCCGCACCACCGACCGCGCCGGAACCCGACCCCTTCGGCAGCGGAGTCCCCTTCGGAACGGACACCGAGGAGATCGTCGCCGGATACGCGAAGCACCTGTCGTACAGCGATGTCCGCCAGCTCGCCCAAGCCATCGACGCCGGCACCTCCATCACGGTCGAATATGTCGCGACCTCGGGCAGTCGCACCGTCCGCACCCTGAGCAGCCTGGAACTCGACCCGCCCTACCTGGAAGCCTGGTGCCACCTGCGCGAAGCCGAGCGCGTCTTCACGCTCTCCCGCATTCACGGCGTCATGCCCCAGTAGGCCGGTCAGGCGCCCAAGGTCAGCGCTGCAGCCCGAGCCTTCTCCCGCAGCCTGACGTCGTGGTCCGCCACGGCATGGGTCCCTGAGCTGGCTCAGGGACCCGGGACCGGTCTCAGTTCCGGTCTCATTCGTACTCGTCCAGGGCCATCCTGCGAACCCTCTGGGCTAGGTTCCGCCCCAGGTCAGGACGAGTACGACCCTAGCCGGACGGGCGTACGAACATTTGGAAAGCGTGTTGGGGGCAACCCCTCACGAGTTCGAATCTCGTATCCTCCGCCAGTGCCTCACCGGGCACTTGAAGGCCCCGACCGGGAAACCGGCCGGGGCCTTCTGCGTTCCCCGGTCCGGGTGGTCGTCGCCGCGTACACAGGTAAGGGGGGTGACACCGGGAGTATGGTCCTTTGTATGGCGACCAAGAAGATTACGGTGACCATCCCCGAGGAGCTCCTGGACGAGATCCGGGCGGAGGCGGCCGAGCGGGGCCTGTCGGCGTACGTCGCCGAGGCCCTGCGGTTCAAGCGCGATAGGGACCGGCTACAGGAGCTGGTCGACTGGCTCCAGGAGGAGCACGGCCCTGTCACTGAAGACGAGCGCCTGGCCGCGTCCGAGGAGCTGGAGGATCTCGACGCCGAGCACGAGCGCCGCCGTGCCACCGGAAGGCGCAAGGCGGGAGAGGCCGCGTGAAGAAGTGGGCCGGTGGGGGCGGGCAGCCGCCGCTGCGCACCTTCGTACTCGACTGCGAGGCCCTGTCCCTGGCCGTGCGCGGCGACCGGAGGATGATCGCCTGGCTCGACATCGCCGCCCGGGGTGAGGCCGAGGTGGTCACGTCTCCGATGACGCTGATCGAGGCCTACGACGACAGGACCACCGAGCAGCGCTGGGACTGGGTCCTCTCCCGGCTCAAAGTCGCCGAGATCGGGAAGGACGAGGCCCGCCAGGCCCGTCGACTCCTCGCAGACGCCGAGCTGCACGGCCACGAGTACGCGATCGACGCGGTACTCGCCGTCATCGCGCGGCAGCAAAAGGGGCAGGTCACCCTCTTCACGTCGGACGTGGACGACCTGGAAAGGCTGGTCCCGGACTCGATCGTCGTCAAGGAGGTGTGACCCGATGCTCTGGTCTCGCTCCCGGTCTCATTCACCCCCGTCCAGGGCCGTCCTGACGGAGGCATCCAAGCAGCCCGCCAGTGCCTCACCGCGGAATGCAGCTCGCGAGATATACTTGAACCCATAGTTGATATCCAGGAGGTGCACATGAGTCGGACCGTCATCGATCTGGACGACGAGCTGGTCGCCGACGTGGCGAAAGCCCTCGGGACGAGCACCAAGAAGGAGACCGTCAACACCGCCCTGCGCGAGGTGCTGGAGAACCGGCGCCGCGCCCTGGCCCTCACCCGGCTCCGCGCCGCGGCCGACGAGGGTGCCTTCGACCTGGAGCTGTTCGAGAACAAGGGGAACTACAGGCGGTGAACGCCGCACAGTTCCTGATCGACACCAGCGCGCTCGCGCGCTTCATGCGCGGGGATGCGGAGCAGTACGGCTGGGACCAGGCCGCAGCCGCCGGTCTCATCGCCACCTGCCCCATCACCGAGCTGGAGTTCTTCCACAGTGCCCGGACGTCAGCCGACCGGGCGCGCGGCATCGAGGACATGCGGCTGATCTTCGGCTGGGTTCCCGTCGACGACCGCGCCTACGACCGCGCCTGGCAGGTCCAGGACGCCCTCACCAAGCAGGGAAAGCACCGAAGCGCCGGTGCCGTCGACCTTGTCCTCGCCGCGACAGCCGAGCTGCAAGGGCTCACCCTCCTTCATCGCGACCACGACTTCGAGTGCATCGCGTCAGTGACCGGCCAGCCCCTCCAGTGGTACGGCCCGGAGCCCGGGAAGTAAGTCGGCAGCCTCACGTTCCGGCCGTACCGGCGCGTCAGCCGTCCGTACGGAGGCCCGACACCAGCGCGAGTTGGACGCTGCCGAGGAGACCCCATGCGGACGTAGGGCGACCTACATGGCGCCTATCGTCCCCCGCACGACGATCCTGGTGAGTGGAGCGACGGGGACGGTGGGCCGCCGCGTGGTCGAGCGGCTCGTGCGGGACGGCCGGAAGGTGCGCGCGCTGACGCGCGCCCCGGCCGGGGCGGCGGCGGCCGGGCTACCCGGCGAAGTCGACGTGGTGGGCGGCGATCTGACCGAGCCGCACACGCTGGCAGCGGCCCTGGAAGGCGTCAGCGCCGTGCACCTGCTCGGCGCGACCGGGCCCGACCACGCCCCGCTGCGGAACGGGCCGCGGATCATCGCGATGGCCGCCGAGGCGGGCGTACGGCGGCTCACGGTCCTGTCGGACGGGGGGGGACGGGGGCGGCGGGAGCGGCGGGGGCGGCGGGCAGCTGACGCGGGCCGTGCGGGACAGCGGCCTGGAGTGGACCTTCGTCTGGCCGATCGACCTCATGTCCAACGCGCTGGGATGGGCCGCCGCGATCCGCGACACGGCCGAGGTGCGCGAGCCGTACGGGCGGCGCAGGACCGCCTCGGCGGACGAGAACGACGTCGCCGACGTCGTGGCGGCCGTACTGACCGGGCGCGGGCACGCCGGACAGCGCTACGTGGTGACGGGACCCGAAGCGCTCACCCCGGCCGACAAGGTGGCCGCCATCGCCGCGGCGACCGGCCGCGAGCTCCGATTCACCGAGCTGACCGACGATCAGGCGCGCGGACGGTGGCGGGCCGAGGGCTGGCCCGAGGAGGGCATCGACTTCATGCTGAACATGTGGGCGACGGTCCCCGAGTCGGTGGCCGAGGTGACGCCGACGGTCGAGCGCGTCCTCGGCCGCCCGCCGCGCACCTTCGCGCAATGGGCGGCCGCCCACGCCGACGCCTTCGGCAGCCCGGTCCCACAGCACTAGTCCTCGTCGTAGACGTCGAGGGCCGGGAAGCAGATGGCGTTGTCCGTGCTGCAGATCTCGCGGTCGCCCAGCGAGAGACCCACGGTGGGGCGCTCGTACGTCAGCAGGCTCAGCGTCCGGCCGGAGGCGAAGACGGCCGTGGCGTCGCGGATCGGACCCATGCCGGGTCCCGGCGTACCGGATCCGGCGTAGCGGTACGGGCCGTGGCCGCCGTCCACGACGGCGAAGAAGACCGTCCGGGTCTCCGACCTGCCGGGCTGGTCGGGGTACGGCCGGCCCTTGGTCACCAGCCGGATCCCGATCCGCGCCCAGGACTTGGGAAGCGGCTTGCAGGAGGTCGTCACGCCCTCGTACCGGATCACGGCGAGGCAGTAGTTCCGGTCGTCCGGCATCCAGGCGAGCTCGCCCGTGCCCGGCTCTTCTCGGTGGATCACGATGACGGAGTCATCGCCCGGAACCTGGAAATCCGGGATCCGCCGGACCGCCGCCAGCAACGGCTCGTCGGCGGCCGTGACCTTGCCGTCCCCGACCGACGTGGCCGGACCGGAGGTCGACGGCGGCTCGGGCGGAGACGAAGGAGGAGGCGAGGGCGAGGACGAGGGTGAGGGAGAAGGTGGCGACGGCGCGGGGGGCTGAGACGGCGGTGGCGCCCACGACTTCGCGGGTGAGGGCACTGCTCCCGGCGACAACGGCGGCGCGGGTGGCATCGAGCACGAGCTCACCGCCAGCATCGCCAGACCACATCCCGCGGCCGCCACAACCGTCCAGCGCCTCATGAAATCCGCCCCCACGCAGATGGAACTTCCGTGCCAGCGGGGCAGTCTGCCGGATCGTGAGCCGCGGCGATCCGGCGGCCCACGGTCCGTCGTCGCCGGAGGTCACCGCCTGACCCGCCGACCGACCCGCGTGATCGATTCTGCGGTGAACGGGCTCCGGCAAACGGGTGATCCGGGCCGCCGCAGTCTGGCGGGGCTGGCCGGGCGGCCGATATCCCTCCACTGAGGCGGTCGCCCCACAGCCCCGTGCCCCTGCCGTGAACCACCGGCAGGGGCACGGACACGTACGCGGGTCGCCCGGACGGCTCAGCCGAAGCTCGGCATCTCGCCGACCGTCGTCGACATGTCGATCACCGCGAAGGCCGCGCCCTGCGGGTCGGTCACCGCCGCGAAGCGGCCGAACGGGCTGTCCATCGGGCCGAAGTGCAGCTTCCCGCCGTGCTTCTTGGTCTTCTCGACCGCCTCGTCGCAGTTTGGGACACCGAAGTAGATCTGGATGTACGAGGGGATCTCCGGCGGGAACTCGTCGCCCATCTTCATCCGGCCCAGCACCACGTTCTCGGCGCCGCCGGCGCTGAAGACCTTGAAGTCCATGCCGGCCATCTCGGGGTCGTCGCCCGCTTCCATCTGCTGGCCGGCGTACGGGAAGACCTTCGGCAGGAAGTCGTCCGCCTTGTCCGGCTCCCGGGTGAAGACCTCCGCCCAGGCGTACGAGCCCGCCTCGCCCATCTTCTCGAAGCCCTTGTGTTCGCCCGGCTGCCAGACGCCGAAGACCGCGCCGCTCGGCTCCTTCGCGATCAGCATCGTGCCGAAGCTGCCCACCTGCATCGGGCCCATCAGCACCTCGCCGCCGGCCGACGTGACCTTCTCGGCCGTGGCCGCCGCGTCGGGCGAGGCGAAGTACAGACACCACTGCGAGGGGGCGTCGGTCCCCGGCATCGGCGGGACGACGGCGGCGACGGCCTTGCCGTCGGAGTAGGCCTGCGTGTAGTTCCCGTACTCACTGCTGGCCTCGCCGAAGGTCCAGCCCAGCACGTCACCGTAGAAGGTCTTGGCGCCCTCCACGTCCCCGAACATCGCGTCCACCCAGCACGGCGCGCCTTCGGTGAACTCCTTCATGATCGATCGACTCCTCGACTCGTACCGGTTCTTGTCGTCGTCGTACTCACGCTAGGCGCGCGGTGTGCCGACCGCGCGGGGAACGCACCCGCGCGGGACGCTGGACCCATGGACAAGGACATCACCATCCGGCTGGCCCAGCAGCCGGAGGCCGACGCCCTGCTCGGCCGCAGCCCGCTCGCCGCGCTCGTCGGGATGCTGCTGGACCAGCAGGTGCCGATGGAGTGGGCGTTCTCGGGGCCCTGGACGATCGCCCAGCGGATGGGCGCCGACGATCTGGACGCGCACGCCATCGCCGCGTACGACCCGGAGGCCTTCGCCGCGATGCTCTCCGAGAAGCCCGCCGTGCACCGGTATCCGGGGTCGATGGCGACGCGGATCCAGCAGCTGTGCGCGTACCTGGTGGAGCACTACGGCGGGGACGCGGAGGCCGTCTGGGCCGACGCCGCGACCGGCGAGGAGCTGCTGAAGCGCCTCAAGGCGCTGCCCGGCTTCGGGGAGCAGAAGGCGAAGATCTTCCTGGCCCTGCTGGGCAAGCGGCTCGGCGTGCGGCCCGCGGGCTGGCGGGAGGCGGCGGGCGGGTACGGCCAGGCGAACGTCTACCGGTCGGCGGCCGACATCACGGGCCCGGAGTCCCTGGCCAAGGTGCGGGCGCACAAGCAGGAGATGAAGGCCGCGGCGAAGGCGGCGAAGGCCGCCGGCGGCTCCTGACCACGGCCGTTCGCGGTGGCTCGCGGTGGCCGGCGGTGGCTCGCGGCGGCTCGCGGTGAGGAATTGACCGGCCGGAGAGAGATCCAATTGACCCCTGTGGCCGGTCTATCGCGCCCGTAGATTAGTGGACATGACAGAGATCGCGACCCGCGCCGCCACCGCCGAAGCCATCTACGACGCCCCCGGCAGCCTCATCACGCTGCTCACGGACACCGCCGAGCTCACCTGCAACACCGCCACCTTCGACGAGGGCGCGAACGGCGCCCCGGTGCACTTCCACACCAAGGCCACCGAGTTCTTCCACGTGACCGCGGGGCAGCTCGACATCCTCGTCGGCGACGAGATCCAGACCCTCGGCGCCGGTGACTTCATCGCGATCCCGCCGGGCGTCAAGCACGCCTTCGCCCCCGCCGCCGGCCACACCGCCAGCGTCTTCGTCGGCTTCACGCCCGGCATGGGCCGCTTCGACTACTACCGGCTGCTCGGCCGGGTCAACGCGGGCGAGGCCACCGTCCAGGACATCAAGGACAGCTCGTCGACCTACGACAACCACTACGCGGAGAGCGAGGCCTGGAGCGGCCGTCGCCGCAGCGCGGAGCCGTAGACCACGTCCGCGTCGAGGCGGCGCAGTTCCTCCGCGATCAGTTCGGCGCCGCTGCGGATCTTCAGGGCCACCTTGCGGTCGGGGCTCCCCGGCAGGGAAAGGGTGGCCAGCACGCCCGCGGGCCGGTCCACCCGGATCTCCCCGGCCGTGGTCTGCAGGCTGACCCCGGTGATCACCGGGCCGTCGGTCGCCAGCCGGGCCACCGCAATGCCCAGCCGGTCCTCCAGCCAGCGCGCCAGCAGCTCGGCGCTCGCGTTCTCGGGCTCGCTCTCCACCGCCGCGCCGGTCACCGGCAGCGGCTTCTGGTCCAGGGCGGCGGCCAGCAGGGCCCGCCACGGCGTCAGCCGGGTCCAGGCCAGGTCGGTGTCGCCGGGCTGGTAGCCCGCGGCCCGCTCGTCGAGCACGCCGACCGGGTCGAAGGCGGCGGCCGCGTCCGTGATCCGGCGCTGCGCGAGCGCGCCCAGCGGGTCCCGCGCCAGGTCGGCGGGGGCGTCGGCCGGCCACCACGCCACCACCGGCGCGTCCGGCACGAGCAGCGGCAGGACCACCGAGCCCGCCTGCCCGGTCAGCGCGCCGTGCAGGCGCAGCAGCACGATCTCCCCGGTCCCGGCGTCCGAGCCGACCCGCAGCTCGGCGTCCATCCGGCTCGCGCGGAGCTTGTGCGAGCCGCGCGAGGTCCGCTTGATCACCGCGATGATCCGGCACGGGTGCTCGCGCGAGGCCTCGGAGGCCGCGCGCACGGCGTCGTAGGCGTTCTCCTCGTCGGTGACGACGACGAGGGTCAGCACCAGCCCCATGGTGGGGCTGCCTATGGCCCGGCGGGCTTCGAGCAGTGCCCGGTTGACCTTGCTGGACGTGGTGTCGGTGAGTTCGGTCCGCATGCACCGAGTCTGTCAGCGCGCACCCCACCCGCGGCACCCGGTCGGACTCATTGGGCCGGGGTCGGACTCTTTGCGCCCCGGGCCCGCTCGCGGTCTCAGCGGCGCCTGCGCGCCGTCCCGAAGATCGAACGCGAGATCTCCCGGCCCAGCTGCGTCCCGATCGACCGGGCCAGCGAGCGGAACAGCCCGCTCCCCACCACCTGCTCGGCCAGCGAGGAATCCGGCTTCGGGGCGCTGCGCGCGGTCCTCGCGGCATCCTTCTCCGCCGCCTTGGCCTGCTTCTCGGCCTCGGCGGCGGCCGCGGCGGCCTCCGCCTGCGCCTCGGCCGCGGCCTGCTCGGCGGTGATCTTCTCGTACGCCGACTCCCGGTCGACCGGCTCCGCGTAGCGCGAGTAGAGCAGCGAGGACTTCACCGCCCGGTCCAGGGCCGCCGCCTCGATGGGTCCCATCAGCGACTGCGGGGCGCGCAGCCGGGTCGCCGCGACCGGGGTCGGGGCGCCCTTCTCGCTGAGCACGGTGATGACGGCCTCGCCGGTCCCCAGCTGGGTCAGCAGTTCCTCCAGGTCGTACGCGGAGTTGGGGAAGGTCTTCACGGTCGCCTTCAGCGCCTTGGCGTCGTCGGGGGTGAAGGCGCGCAGGGCGTGCTGCACCCGGTTGCCGAGCTGGGCGAGCACGTCCGCCGGCACGTCCTTGGGGGTCTGCGTCACGAAGAAGACGCCGATGCCCTTGGAGCGGATGAGCCGCACCGTCTGGGTGATGGACGCGAGGAAGGCCTTCGAGGCCCCGTTGAAGAGCAGGTGCGCCTCGTCGAAGAAGAAGACGAGCTTGGGCTGCTCCAGGTCGCCGACCTCCGGCAGGTCGTTGTAGAGGTCGGCCAGCAGCCACATCAGGAAGGTGGAGAAGAGCTGCGGCTTGTCCTGGACCGCCGGGAGTTCCAGTAGGGATACCGTGCCGCGGCCGTCGGCGGCCGTACGCAGGAACTCGCCGGTGTCGAACTCCGGCTCGCCGAAGAACTCCGCGGCGCCCTGCTGCTCGAAGGCGGTCAGCGCCCGCAGGATCACCCCGGCCGTCACCGTGGACAGTCCGCCGATGCCCTTGAGCTCGGCCTTGCCCTGGTCGGAGACGAGGAAGGCGACGACCGCGCGCAGGTCCTTGAGGTCGATCAGCTCCAGGCCCTTGGTGTCGGCGTAGTGGAAGATCAGGCCGAGGGACTGCTCCTGCGTCTGGTTGAGCTGGAGCACCTTCGACATCAGCACCGGGCCGAAGCTGGTGACCGTGGAGCGGACGGGGATCCCGGGACCGATCCCGCCGAGCGAGTAGAACTCGCTCGGGTATCCGGTGGGCTCCCACTTCTGGGCCACGTCCCGGGCCCGTTCATCGGTCTTCTCGTTGGGCGTGCCGGGCGCGGAGATCCCCGAGACGTCCCCCTTGATGTCCGCGAGGAAGACGGGGACGCCGGCCGCCGACAGCTGCTCGGCGATGAGCTGGAGGGTCTTGGTCTTGCCAGTGCCGGTGGCCCCGGCGACCAGCCCGTGGCGGTTGAGCATGGACAGCGGGATGCGGATCTGATGGTCCGGCAGGCAGCCGCCCTCCCAGAGCAGGGCCCCGAGGTCGAGCGCGGGACCGGTGAAGGCGTACCCGGCGACGATCTTCCCGGCCGGTCCCGTCTGGTCCGCCGGGACGGCGGGGTCGGTGCTCTCGCTCATGCATCACTCCCCAAATAGCGCTGTTCGCCACTTTTGCACCACCGCTGCGAGGCTGCGCCCGCAGGCACGGGCCCGGTAGGCTTTCCGTGTGATCTTCAAGCGCATCGGAAGCGGACGGCCGTACCCCGACCACGGCAGGGAAACCACCCGGCAGTGGGCGGATGTCGCGCCGCGCCCGGTCCGGCTCGACCAGCTCGTGACGACCAAGGGACAGCTGGACCTCGAAACGCTGCTCGCCGAGGACTCCACCTTCTACGGCGACCTCTTCGCCCACGTCGTGAAGTGGCGGGGCGACCTGTACCTGGAGGACGGGCTGCACCGCGCCGTGCGCGCCGCGCTCCAGCAGCGGCAGGTGCTGCACGCCCGCGTCCTCGAAATGGACTGACGCGCTTCGCGTAGATTGCGCCTTTCGGGTCACCATTGACCTATCAGCAGATCATTTAGTAGGCATCGCCACCGGGCGGCACTACGCTGCGCCCATGAGCATGCTCACTCCCCCCGGCATGGGCGGAAAGTACCGCGTCACGGGAGCCGCCTACCCCCGCATGAGCCGTAAGCGGAGCCGTCGTCGGATCGTCCTCGCCGTGCTCGGCTCGGTCCTCGCGCTCGCCCTGGTCGGCTACGGGGCACTGCAGCTCATCGACGTGTTCCGGGGCGACAGCCCCAAGCGGAACACGGCTGCGGGTTCCAAGGACTGCCCGACCACGCCTCCGAAGGACGCCGTCAAGGGCGGCCCCGAGGCCGCCTCCAGCGCCGCGACCCCCGCCAAACCGGCCGTCGTGCTCCCCCCGCCCGGCGCGATCACGGTCAACGTCTACAACGCGACCCCGCGCGCGGGCCTGGCCAAGGCCGTCGGCGACGAGCTGGCCAAACGCGGCTTCGTCATCGGCAACGTGGGCAACGCCCCGGCCGACTTCGACAAGAAGGTCCCCGGCACCGGGATACTGCTCGGCGCCCCCACGACCGACAAGGCCGCCTTCTCCGTACTCGGCACGCAGCTCGCCGGCACCACCCAGCAGACCGACGCCCGCGAGGGCGCGGACATCGACCTGATCCTGGGTGACGCCTTCAAGGAGCTCAGTACGAAGGAGGACGCGGACAAGGCGCTGGCCGTCCTGGCCAACCCCGTGCCCGCGCCCGCCAAGAACTGCTGAAGCGCCGGACGGCTATTCGGCGGAGCCGTACATCCGGTCGCCCGCGTCACCCAGGCCCGGCACGATGTAGCCGTGCTCGTTGAGCCGCTCGTCCACCGCGGCCGTCACCACCGTCACCGGCGTGCCCGCCAGCTCGCGCTCCATGATCTCGACGCCCTCGGGCGCGGCCAGCAGCACCACGGCCGTGACGTCGTCGGCGCCGCGCTTGATCAGCTCGCGGATCGCGGCGACGAGCGTGCCGCCGGTGGCGAGCATCGGGTCGACGACGTAGACCTGCCGCCCGGAGAGGTCCTCGGGCATGCGCGTCGCGTACGTGGAGGCCTCCAGGGTCTCCTCGTTGCGGACCATGCCCAGGAAGCCCACCTCGGCGGTCGGCAGCAGCCGCACCATGCCGTCGAGCATGCCGAGGCCGGCGCGCAGGATCGGCACGACCAGCGGGCGCGGGTGCGAGAGCTTCACGCCGGTGGTCGGGGCGACCGGCGTCTCGATGTCGGCCTGCTCGGTGCGCACGTCCCGGGTGGCCTCGTACGCGAGCAGGGTCACCAGCTCGTCGGCCAGCCGCCGGAAGGTGGCCGAGTCGGTGCGCTTGTCGCGCAGGGTGGTGAGTTTGTGCGCCACCAAGGGGTGATCGACGACCTGCAAACGCACAACATCCTCCAAAACTCAGCCTGCGACCTGCAAAAACGGTCGCACGACGCGACCTGCACCCAAAAGGCTACGCGCTGACGCGGCCCCTTCGCGTCCGAAGCGGCGGCCACGCCGCAGCGGCCTGTGGATGCGACCTGCGGATGCGACCGGCGCACGCGGCCTGCGCTTGCGCCTCGCGGCTTGCGGATGCGACCTGCCCGGACGCCCAGCACGCTGGACCCATGGGCAACGCACCGGTGATCGCAGCCGTCGACGGATCCGAACACAGCCTCAAGGCCCTGGAGTGGGCCAGGGCCGCAGCCGTCCGGCACGGGACGGGGCTGATGGTCGCCCATGTACTGCCCGACCACGCCCAGTTGTATGCGGGACGCCGGTCGGCTCTGCACGACGCCTCGCAGCCGGAGGAATTCGCCGATCCGGTGGCCGACCGGATCCGGGCCCTGCTCGGCGGCGGCGACGAGCTGCCGGAGGGGGTCCAGTACGAGTCGCTGGAGGGCTCCGTCCCCGAGGCGCTGCGGGTGATCGGGGCCGAGGCCCTGATGCTGGTGATGGGTTCCCGGGGCCGCGGCGACTTCGCCAGCCTGCTGCTCGGCTCGAACAGCCGGGCCGTGGCGACCACGGCGCCCTGCCCGGTGGTGGTGGTCCCGCACGCGGAGCGGAAGGTCCCCGACGCCGCCTCGGAGGAGTCGGCCGGGAAGGTGGTGCTCGGGCTGCACGCCGCCGAGACGCCCGACGACGTACTGGCCTTCGCGTTCACCGAGGCGGCCGTGCGGGGGACCACCGTCCAGGTGGTCTCGGCCTACTCCGTCCCGCCCGCGCCGACCATGGTGATCGACAGCCCCTTCGCGGTGATCCCGCCGGAGGGCCTGGCGGACGGAGGGGACGGCGTACCGGCCGAGCGGGAGATGCTGCGGTCCCAGACGGAGCGGCTCGCGCCGTTCCGTACCCGCCATCCGGACGTACCGGTCGAGCAGGCCGCCGTACCGGGCGATCCGGCGGGCCGGCTGGTCACGGCCTCCCGGTCGGCGGCGCTGGTCGTGGTGGGCCGGCACCACCCGCGGCGCACCGCCATGTCGCTTCTGATCGGCTCGGTGGCGAACGCGGTGCTCCAGCACGCGCACGGCCCGGTGGCGGTCGTCCCGACCCTCACGGACGACCTCTGACCTGCGGTGGGGTGGCATCAAACGGGCTGTCCGGGGGAAGGTGGGTGCAGGGGGGATGACCGACCAGCCAGGGTGGTGGCCGATGCCCGACACGCAGCCGAGCGACGATGCGCCGGAGACCGCGGCGCAGCGCCGAGCACGCCGCGCGCAGTTCCTGCGCGACCTGATGGAGGCGCGCGAGCTCCGCGACCGCGTCCAGCCCCGCCGCGCCCGCGCGGCCCGCATGCGCCAGCAGATGCGCATGCGCACCTTCCGCTGGTAGCGCCTCCCGCCACGGCTCCGCCCCGTCAACACCCCGACACGCCGCGCCGCCAACCCCGTACAGCCCCCGCCACGGCAAGGCCACGGCACGACGCAAGCGTCGAAGACCTCTCGCAAAGCCGCCGTTTCTGCCACGATGCCGATTGGGCGGGGTACGGACGGCGAGCAGCACGGCCGTTCCACCCCATCCTCCGGCCGGGGGGACCTCCAACCGGCACGCCTAAGACCAGTGGGAGAGTCACGGTGTATTTCGCCGCACTGCTCGCGCGCACCGAAGACGGGTGGGAAGCGAGCGACATGGAACTCGACGACGTCGAGTCCCTCAGTGATCTGATCGATCTCGCCCGTTCCGCCGCTGTCGACGACGACACGGTGGTCGCCCTCATCGAGCAGGAGGACGCCTGGTTCGGCGTCGTCCGCGTGGACGGCGAGGAGGACCCGCGGTACTTCGTATCGAACGCCTCCGCGGCCGCCCGCAGCTCCTACGGCTCGATGCTGACCAAAGAGCTGCTGGGCAGCGACGAGGAGGAGGACGAACTCGACGAACTGGACCTGGACGGCACCGAGGACGGCGAAGAGGATGCCGTCGCCGTCTACACGGACGAGGACACCGACGAGGACGAGGTGGGCGGGAGCGGCGCGGAGCCGGTACCGGCCGGTCCGCTCGGCGACCCCCGCCTGCTGGACGACCTCGGCGTGACCCACAAACAACTGATGACCCTCGACGGGGACGCCCTCTCGGAGATCGCCGAGTCCCTCGGCGCCACCGAGGTCCTGGAGGCCGTCCGCTAGTGACCCCCCTGCACGACACGCTCACCACCGATCCCGATCCCGTACGGGACCCGTGGCGGGACTCCATGCGCCTGGCGCTCCAGGAGGCCGCCCGGGCGGTGCCGGCCGGCGATGTGCCGGTCGGCGCCGTCGTGCTCGGCCCGGAGGGGGACGTCCTCGCCACCGGGTACAACGAGCGCGAGGCGACCGGCGACCCGACGGCGCACGCCGAGGTGGTGGCGCTGCGCCGGGCGGCCGCCGCGCTCGGGGAATGGCGGCTTCCGGGGTGCACCCTCGTGGTGACCCTGGAGCCGTGCGTGATGTGCGCGGGCGCGCTCGTGCAGTCGCGCGTCGCCCGGGTCGTCTACGGCGCGGACGACGAGAAGGCGGGCGCGGCCGGGTCGCTGTGGGACCTCGTACGGGACCGCAGGCTCAACCACCGCCCCGAGGTGATCCGCGGCGTCCTCGCCGAGGAGTGCGCCCGGCAGCTGACCGGCTTCTTCCGCGACCTCTGAAGGCCTCCGGAGCCGTCCGAAGCCCTCGGAAGCGGGATTCCGCACGCTCGGGTGACACCGATTTCAGAGCATGCCGCTCCGTAGGCTAGGATCCATCTCGGTAGTGTGTCCGAGTGGCCGAAGGAGCTCGCCTCGAAAGCGAGTATGGGGCAACCCATCGGGGGTTCAAATCCCTCCACTACCGCTCCGATCGAGAGCCCCATCCGCAAGGGTGGGGCTCTCGTCGTTTGCATCGAGGTACGCGTCGGGTGTCGAGCGTCGGTACGTCGTACGCGCCGCGCCCTGCCCGCAGACGCACCTTCCGGAGTACGGCGGCGTGACCGCCCGCCGCTTCGGCCGTTGTCACGGCATGACCAAGACCCAGCGCATGCTCGCCGCCTTCGCCCTCGCGGGGGCCGCCGCGGGCCTCGCCGCTCCGGCCGCCTCGGCCTCCCCGATCGCCCCCCTCACCCTCCCGGACCTGCCGGCGCCGCAGGGCATGCCGGCGGGGGCCCAGCCCGCTTCCGTCCAGGAGATCGGGTCGAAGATCAGCGAGGGCGCGAACCAGCTCAACGCGCTCATGGAGCTGCCCAACCACCTGGCGCCCCTGATCGCCCCCGTACAGCCCCTCACGGACCTGGCCGGCGCCATCCAGTAGCCCCCGCCCCGCGCCCTGCGCCCTGCGCCCCGCGGATGCGCACGCGAAGAAGGCCCCGACCGGGGTCGGGACCTTCTTCGCGTGGGACGGGGGAGGTGGCGTCGGGGGGACAAAGCCACCTCCCCCGATGAGAACGGGACCTGCCAGTCCGAGCCGCAGTCAGGGGGGAAGCTTGCGGCTCGGACCCCGCAGTGAGGTCCTGTCCCTCACCCACCGATTTCCTGCCAGAACCGGTGGGCTCACATCAATCCTGCGTCCTCCGCAACCGCGCACGCAGCGGCAAAGGGCCCGGAGTGTCGGGTCATTGGTCCTTAAAGGACAGGTGAGTGTCCGATCCTGACCGGTTAGACTCACCCGACTTGCAAGGACCGGTTGGGGAGGCCGCCCGCTCGTGGACACCAAGAAACTCATCACGGGTGCCCTCACCGTGTTCGTCCTCTTCGTGATCATCACCCAGCCGAAGAGAGCTGCCGAGCTCGTGGAAATAGGCTTCCAGGGGATATCGGATGCCGCATCCGGCATCGGCGAGTTCATGACCGAACTGGTGCGCTGAACCCGTACGCTGAAGCGGTTCCCGGACTTCCGGCCCCCCACTCCGACGGGTGGGGGGCCTTTTGCTACCCACCACTGGGCAGATTGCCCTGATATGCCCAACTTGCCCTCAACACGGAGATATACGGTGCTTGCACACAGTGCACCTGTGTTGTGATGCTATGACCGCTTTTGACGGATGAGTTGACTGAAGGGGTGGCGTGACCGTGCCGGCCAGTACTGCGCCTCAAGTGCCGCCCCAGCAGGACCCCCAAGTACCGCCCCAGCCGGAGCCCCGCCAGGAGCCCCGCCAGGAGCCCCGTCAGGAGCCCCGTCAGGACCTTCGTCAGGACGCTCGTCAGGAGCCCCGCCAGGACGCCCTCCCGGAATCGCGTCACGAGTCCGGCCGGGAACCCCACCAGGGAGCCCACCCGGGAGCCCACCCGGGAGCCCGCCAGGAATCCCGCCAGGAACCGCTCCAGGGGCCCCGGCAGGAGCCGCCCGAGGAGCCTGTGGCCGCGCCGAGACCCCAGAGCCGGGGCGCGGACACCCGGGCCCTCACCCAGGTCCTCTTCGCGCAGCTGAAGGACCTGGAGCCGGGCACCGGCGAGCACACCCGGGTGCGCGGAGCCCTCATCGAGGCCAACCTCCCGCTCGTCCGGTACGCGGCCGCCCGCTTCCGCAGCCGCAACGAGCCGATGGAGGACGTGGTCCAGGTCGGCACCATCGGGCTGATCAACGCGATCGACCGGTTCGATCCGGACCGCGGCGTGCAGTTCCCGACCTTCGCCATGCCGACCGTCGTCGGCGAGATCAAGCGGTACTTCCGCGACAACGTCC
Source organism: Streptomyces sp. NPDC030995 (assembly GCF_055571215.1). Taxonomy (NCBI): domain Bacteria; kingdom Bacillati; phylum Actinomycetota; class Actinomycetes; order Kitasatosporales; family Streptomycetaceae; genus Streptomyces; species Streptomyces sp. NPDC030995. Next base: position 301,982 of record NZ_JBVIFS010000004.1, on the reverse strand, counting down.
GCACCGTCCACGTGCCGCGCCGCCTCCACGAGCTGTGGGTCCAGGTCAACGCCGCCACCGAGGACCTCACCACCCTGCACGGCCGCACCCCGACCACCTCCGAGATCGCCGAGCGGCTGCGCATCACCGAGGACGAGGTGCTGTCCTGCATCGAGGCCGGGCGGAGCTACCACGCCACCTCGCTGGAGGCCGCCCAGGAGGGCGACGGCATGCCCGGGCTGCTCGACCGCCTCGGCTACGAGGACCCGGAGCTGGCCGGGGTCGAACACCGCGACCTCGTACGCCACCTCCTCGTACAACTGCCCGAGCGCGAACAGCGGATCCTGCTCCTGCGGTACTACAACAACCTGACGCAGTCCCAGATCAGCGCCGAGCTCGGCGTCTCGCAGATGCACGTCTCCCGACTGCTCGCCCGGAGTTTCGCCCGACTGAGATCCGCAAACAGGATCGAGGCGTAACCGTAACGAGTGGAGATCATCCACACGTTTCCCGACAGAACGGGCTGATCCCCTTCTGGCCTCTTCTGTCGCTGGAGATATATGTCGACTTGGCGCTACAGCGTGTTGCCGACATGTGACATTCTGCTGGAACCGCGTTTGCCGCAGCCCCGCCTCCGGTATTCAGGTGGAGGCTGCGTTCCTCCGACGGGCGCGCCGTACGCGACCGTCCGCGACCTCAAGGGGGTGGCATGTCCGTAGACCAGGGCAGCTCCAAGGTGCTCACGCTCATCAAGAGCCCGGCACCGGCCGTGTCCGACCGCTCGGAAGCCATCGACACCCGCACCCTCTCCCGCTCCCTCTTCCAGCGACTTGCCGCCCTGGACGCGGACAGCCCCGACCGGGTGTACGTACGTGACACCCTGATCGAGCTGAACCTGCCCCTGGTCCGGTACGCCGCCGCCCGGTTCCGCAGTCGCAACGAGCCGATGGAGGACATCGTCCAAGTCGGCACGATCGGCCTGATCAAGGCGATCGACCGGTTCGACTGCGAACGCGGCGTGGAGTTCCCGACGTTCGCGATGCCGACCGTCGTGGGCGAGATCAAACGATTCTTTCGGGACACCTCCTGGTCCGTCCGCGTCCCGCGCCGGCTCCAGGAGCTGCGCCTCGCGCTGACCAAGGCCAGCGACGAGCTCGCCCAGAAACTGGACCGCTCGCCGACCGTGCCGGAGCTCGCCGCCGTGCTCGGGGTCTCGGAGGAGGACGTGGTCGACGGTCTCGCCGTCGGCAACGCCTACACCGCCTCCTCGCTCGACTCGCCCTCCCCGGAGGACGAGGGCGGCGAGGGCTCGCTCGCGGACCGCCTCGGTTACGAGGACACCGCGCTCGAAGGCGTCGAGTACCGCGAGTCCCTGAAGCCGCTGCTCGCCAAACTCCCGCCCCGGGAACGGCAGATCATCATGCTGCGGTTCTTCGCGAACATGACGCAGTCGCAGATCGGCGAGGAGGTCGGCATCTCCCAGATGCACGTCTCCCGGCTGCTGACCCGCACCCTCGCGCAACTGCGCGTAGGCCTCATCGGAGAGTGACCGGGCGCCGCACGCTTCCCAATTGACGATCCGTCAGGAAAACTGGCGCGATGCTGATGCGCAAGGGATCGCGAGCGGCCACCCTCGGCACCCTCCTCGCCCTGTGCTGCACGGCCGCCGCCGGCCTCACCGGCTGCGGCGGCCCGGCGCGGGACGGCTACGTCGCCGTGGGCGCGGCGGCCCCGGGCCCCGAACGGGGGGCCGGGGACAACGTGGCCCCGCAGGGGCAGGTGGAGTTCCAGCAGCTCGGCGGCCCGTCCGCGGCGGGCGGATCCTCCGCGTCATCCAGTACGTCGGCCGGTTCCCCGGGATCCCCGACCCCAGGTCGCTCCGCCCCGGGCGGAGCGACGACCACCGCCCCCGGCGGCTCCGCAGCCACCCGCGGCACCCCGCCCGGGCCGGGTTCGCCCACCACCGCACCCGGCACCCCGTCCGGGCCGTCCAGCCCCTCGGGCGGGTCGACGAAGCCCGGCACGACGACTCCGCCGGCCCCGCCTCCCGCGGCGAGCCCGGCGAAGCTGACGCTGTCCACGCCGGTCAGGGCGGCCGCGGCCGACCGCTGGTGCGAGCGGGTCACGGTGACCTTCACCAACACCGGCACCGCCGCGGCCCGTTCGGGCACGGTCAGCTTCGCGACGCACATCATCGGCGCCCTCGGCGTGGACTGGGCCACGATCACCACGACGCAGCCGCTCCCCGCGCCCATCGCGGGCGGAACGGCGCGGACCCAGACCTACACGGTGTGCGTGGAGGCCTGGCGGGTGCCGCTGGGCATGCACGTGGACACCCAGCGGGTCACCGCCACCTGGAGCTAATACCTGTCGTGGGTGGCCGTCAGGTCAGTGCAGGACCACCCAGGCCGCCGCGCCGATCATGAGAACGAGCGCGATGACCAGCGCCACCTTCGCGGTCGGGTTCGAGGACCCCGACTGCGCCTGCTCCGCGCGGCGCTGCTGCCGGGCTCCGGGGCCCGCCTGCCTTGCCGGTGCGGCCTCCTCGACGAACGCCCGGAACATCTGAGTGCTCCCCGCGGGGTCGTAGTTGCCCTCGGGGGCCTGTGAGTTGTGGTTCGAGTTGTGGTTCGCAGCCATGGAGCAGGACCCTAGCCGGTTTTGGGATTCCTTTACCGCCCCACCCCCGGATTCGTTTGCCTGTAGCAACCATTCGCTTCTATGGTTGCCCTAAGCAACGAGATTGGAGGGTGCGCCCGTGACGACTCCGCACGAGGAGCTGGCCCGCCAGCTCACCGGAATCGGCGCGGTCAAGCGCGAGCTCGCCCGCAACCTGCCCCCGGACTGCCCGCCCGGCGCCGCCGCCGTCCTCACCGTGCTCGACCGGCACGGGGAGATGAGGCTGAGCCGGCTGGCCGAGTTCATGGCCGTCGACATCTCGGTGACCAGCCGGCACGTCACGCACATCGCCGACCGCGGCTGGATCGAGCGCGAGACCGACCCGGGGGACGGGCGCTGCCGGATCCTGCGGCTCACCCCGGCCGGACGGGCGCTGCTCACCGAGCTCGGCGCCCGGTACACGGCCGCGCTGGAAAGAGCCCTCCGCGACTGGTCCGCCCAGGACATCGACGTACTCAACACCCTGCTGGCCCGGCTCCGGTCGAGCTTCTAGACGAAGGAAAGACATGGCCCCGTCGGATACGACGACCGACCCCACGTCCGACACCACACGCGATACCCCGTCCGACACCCCGTCCGACACCACGTCCGTGGCCATGACCCACTCGCAGATCATGAAGGCGCTGTCCGGGCTGATGCTCGGCATGTTCGTGGCGATCCTGTCCTCCACGATCGTCTCCAACGCCCTTCCCCAGATCATCAGCGACCTCGGCGGCACCCAGTCCTCGTACACCTGGGTCGTCACCGCGGCCCTGCTGTCGATGACGGCGGCCACCCCGCTGTGGGGCAAGCTGTCCGACCTCTTCAGCAAGAAGCTGCTGGTCCAGATATCCCTGGTGATCTACGTCCTCGGCTCCGTGGTCGCGGGCATGTCCCAGAACACCGGCACGCTCATCGCCTGCCGCGTCGTCCAGGGCATCGGCGTCGGCGGCCTGTCCGCCCTCGCCCAGATCGTCATGGCCGCGATGATCTCCCCGCGCGAACGCGGCCGGTACAGCGGCTACCTCGGCGCGGTCTTCGCCGTCGCCACCGTCGGCGGCCCGCTGCTGGGCGGCGTCATCACGGACACCGAGTGGCTGGGCTGGCGCTGGTGCTTCTACGTCGGCGTGCCCTTCGCGATCATCGCGCTGGTCGTGCTCCAGAAGACGCTGCGCCTCCCGGTCGTCCGCCGGGACGTCAAGGTCGACTGGCTGGGCGCCTTCCTGATCAGCGGGGCCGTCTCGCTGCTGCTGATCTGGGTCACGCAGGCCGGCGACTCCTACGAGTGGATCTCCTGGCAGACCTGGGCGATGACGGGGGGCGCGGTGGCGCTCGGCCTGCTCTTCGTCCTCGTCGAGTCCCGCGCGAGCGACCCGATCATCCCGCTGCGTCTCTTCCGCAACAAGACCATCACCCTCGCCTCGGCGGCCTCGCTGTTCGTCGGCATCGCGATGTTCTCGGGGACCGTGTTTTTCAGCCAGTTCTTCCAGTTGGCCCGCGACGAGTCCCCGACGATGTCCGGAATCCTCACGATTCCGATGATCGGCGGGCTCTTCGTCTCCTCCACCGTTTCCGGTCAGGTGATCACCAAGACCGGTAAGTGGAAGGCCTGGCTCGTCTCCGGCGGCGTGCTGCTGACGGCCGGGCTCGGGCTGCTGGGCACCCTGCGCCACGACACCCCGTACTGGCAGATCGCGGTCTACATGGTGCTGACCGGCCTCGGCCTCGGCATGATGATGCAGAACCTGGTTCTCGCCACCCAGAACCAGGTGGCCCCCGAGGACCTGGGCGCGGCCAGCTCGGTCGTCACCTTCTTCCGCTCGCTCGGTGGCGCCATGGGCGTCTCCGCACTGGGCGCGGTCATGGCCGGCCGGGTCACGCAGTACGTCCAGGACGGGCTGGCCGCACTCGGCCCGAAGGCCGCGGCCATGGGCCACGGCGGCACCGCCGGGGGCGGGATCCCCGACCTCGACAAACTGCCCGCGCCGTTCCGCGAGGTCGTCGAGTCCGCGTACGGGCACGGCGTCGGCGATGTCTTCCTCTACGCGGCCCCGTTCTCGCTCCTCGGGCTCGTGCTGGTGGTGTTCATCAAGGAGGTCGCGCTGAAGTCCAAGCCCGCGGCCCACGCCCCGACGGCGGCTTCGCCCGAGGTCGCCTCTGCCGAGGCTCCGCTGAAGGGCTAGTGGAGCGGGCCTAAGCGGGGGCGGCCTTGGCTTCGATGCCCGCGATCAGGACGTCGAGCGCGAGGCAGAAGTCGCCCTCGGTCGCCCGCCGGACCGCGCCCCCGCAGCCGTGCAGGAACTGCGAGACGGCCAGGTGGGCACCGGTCCGGGCCGGGTCCGCCAGGCCGGTCGCGTCCAGCAGCCGCTGGAGGTCGGCGTCGATGGCCCGGGCGTGCGGGCCGATGTTCGGGTAGGCGGCGGTGAGCGGAGCCACCCAGGGGTGGTCCGCCAGGACCCGCCGGTAGCCGCGGGCCAGCGCCCGCAGCCGCCCCGGCCAGCCGGCCTCACCGGGTCCGGCCGCCGGGGGCGCCAGCTCGCCCAGGGCACTGTCCAGGGCGAGTTCGAGCAGATCGTGCTTGGTGTCCACGTACCAGTACAGGGACATCGCGGTGACCCCGAGCCCGGCGGCGAGCCGCCGCATCGAGAACCGGGCCAGCCCGTCGGCGTCCAGCAGCCGCACGCTGGCGGCGGTGATCCGCTCCCGGTCGAGCCCGGAGGGTGCCTCGGTACGGCGTCTGGCGGGGGCGGCGGGCCTGGCGGCCAGCCACACACTGGACTCGACCGGGAGCGGATCACCGGAATCAGCCGCGGTCACCATGGAGGCACCCTCCTCATGACAGGTGGATCAGCCCGGAATGCCCGGTCCGCCCTCTTGATGCTAGTGCCGTGGCCGGAAAGGCTTGCCGGGGCGCGGTGAACCTTTCCGGTCACAGCACTGGGGCTGTCGTGCTGGTCCGGCCGGATGAGACCGGATCAGGACGTGGGAGCCGTCAGGTCGTAGAAGGTGGCACCGCCGACCGTGGAGGCCGTGAAGGTGGCCTTGACCCAGCTCTCGATCTGGCTGCTGGTGCCGCCGCCCGGGCCGCCACCGCGGGTGCCCGCCTCGGCCGTTCCTGCGGCGCCGCCGCTCTGCGCGATGAAGTAGTGGATCTTCCCTTCCTCCACGTACTTCTTGAACTGTTCCAGGGTCGGCGAGGGGTCGCTGCCGTTGAAGCCGCCGAGCGGCATCACGGGCTCGCCCGAGGCCAGCTGGTAGCTCGCCGCGTTCTGCGAACCGACCGCGGCCGCCGCCCAGGTGTACGTGCCGGCGTCGGCGCGCAGGGCCGCCTTCGCCTCGGCCCCGACCCGGGCGCCGTTCAGCAGGCCGCCGGGACCGCCCTGCCCGCCGCCGGCGCCCTCGGCACCGCGTCCGTCCTGGCTGCCTTGGCCTTGGCCTTGCGGGATTGCCCCCTGCGGCATGCCGCCCTGGTTTCCCTGGCCGCCCTGCGGCATTCCACCCTGAGGCATTCCGCCCGGCGGGGTTCCGCCCGGCCGGCCGCCGCCCTGGCCGACGGCACCGCCGGGACCTCCGGTGCGCAGTTCGCCGACGGGGCCGCCCATCATGCCGCCGGGGCCGCCCCGGCCGCCCGCCACCGCCGGCCCGGCGGTCACGATCGACCCGGTGTGCCCGGTGCTCACGGTGGTCATGCAGTACGCGAACGGCCCGGCCAGCGCCACGCCCAGAGCGGCGGCGGCCACCAGTTGCGTCCCCCGGCGCCCCAGCCGCGCGGCGAACGGCAGCGCGGCCGCCGCGAGCAGCCCGCCCGCCAGAACGGCCCAGCGCAGCCACGGCAGGTACCCGGTGGCCCGGCCCAGCAGCACCCACGACCAGACGGCGGTCAGCACGAGCACCCCGGACAGGGTGAACACGGCGGCCCGGCTGCCCCGCTCCTCCCACAGCACGGCCACGCCCATGCCGACCAGCGCGGCCACGAACGGCGCCAGCGCCACGGTGTAGTACTCGTGGAAGATGCCCTGCATGTAACTGAAGACGACCGCGGTGATCAGCAGCGCACCGCCCCAGGCCAGGAACGCCGCCCGGGCCATGCCCTCCAGCGAGTCGGTGGCCCGGCGGGCCCGCCAGGTGACCACGAGTCCGACCACCAGCAGGACCAGGGCCGCCGGCAGCAGCCAGGAGATCTGACCGCCGATGTTGCCCGCGAACAGCCGGTCGATGCCGGTCTCTCCCCAGCCGCCGCCTCCGCCTCCGGCCCTCATGCCCGGCCCGCCCTCCGGAAGGCCGTAGGCCCCGGCCCCGGCACCTGCCCCGCCGGTCCGCGCACCTCCGCCGACACTGCCGGTCTCATTGCCGTTGATCCGGCCGAGGCCGTTGTAGCCGAGGGTCAGCTCCAGGAAGGAGTTGGTCTGCGAGCCGCCGATGTACGGGCGGGAGGAGGCGGGCCACAGCTCGACGATCGCGACCCACCAGCCGCCGGCCGCCACCATCGCGAGCCCCGCCAGCAGCAGCTGGCCCAGGCGCCTGCGCAGCCGGGTCGGCGCGCAGACCGCGTACAGCACGGCGAGCGGCGGCAGGATCACGAAGGCCTGAAGGGTCTTGGTGAGGAAGGCGAAGCCGACGGCGACACCCGCCCAGACCAGCCACGTGGTGCGGGCCCCGTCGAGGGCGCGCAGCACGCAGTACACGGTGACGGTGAGCAGCAGGGTCAGCAGCGCGTCGGGGTTGTTGAAGCGGAACATCAGCGCGGCCACGGGCGTGAGCGCGAAGGCGGCTCCGCTCAGCAGCGCGGCGCCCGGCCCGAACTGGCGGCGTACGGCCGCGTACAGCACGGCCGTCGTGCCGACTCCCATCAGGGCCTGCGGGACGAGGATCTGCCAGGCGCCCAGGCCGAAGAGCCGGACCGACAGCATCATCGGCCACAGGGCGGCCGGGGGCTTGTCGACGGTGATGGAGTTGCCCGCGTCGGAGGAGCCGAAGAAGAAGGCCTTCCAGCTCTCGCTGCCCGCCTGCACGGCGGCGGAGTAGAAGGAGTTGGCGTAGCCGGAGGCCCCGAGGTCCCACAGCAGCAGTGCGGCGGTGGCGATCAGCAGCCCGGCGAGGGCGGGCCGTTCCCAGCGGGGCCGGTCGACGGCGTGCCGGCCGGTACGGGCCCGGGCCTCGGGGACCGGGAAGAGCGGTGTCGCTGCCGTTGTCATCGGTGGTCGTCCTTCACAGGGGTGTCGCGCCGCTCGGGGAAGACCCAGGCGCGGAAGAGCAGGAACCGCAGCACGGTGGCGGCGAGGTTGGCGGTGATCAGCACGGCCAGTTCGGTGCCGTGCGCGGGATCGGCGGTGGCCGCGCCGAGCGCGGCGAGGGAGCCGCTGGTCAGGGCGAGCCCGATGGCGAACACCACCAGACCCTGGGCCTGGTGGCGCACGGCCCGGTCCCGGCCGCGCACACCGAAGGTCAGCCGGCGGTTGGCGGCGGTGTTCGCGACGGCCGAGAGCAGCAGCGCGGCGCCGTTGGCGAGCTGCGGGCCGGTGCCGGCGCGGAAGGCGGAGTACAGCGCCAGGTAGAGCAGGGTGGACAGGGCTCCGACAGCGCAGAAGCCGAGGAGCTGGCGGGCCAGCCCGCCGTCCACCCCGGGCAGGGCGGCGCGGTCGCGCGGGTCGTCTCCGAAGGGGCGGGCGAGCCGGTCCAGCGGGAGGGCGCCGACGGCCAGGGCCCGGCCCACGCGCCAGACGCCCTTGAGGTCCTCGGTGGCGGTCTTGACGATGTGGACGGTGGAGTCGGGGTCGTCGACCCAGTCCACCGGCACCTCGTGGATCCGCAGTCCGGCCCGCTCGGCGAGCACCAGCATTTCGGTGTCGAAGAACCAGCCGGTGTCCTCCACCAGCGGCAGCAGCCGCTCGGCGACCTCCCGCCGGATGGCCTTGAAGCCGCACTGGGCGTCGCTGAAGCGGGCGGCGAGGGAGGAGCGCAGGAGCAGGTTGTAGGCGCGGGAGACGAACTCCCGCTTCGCGCCCCGCACCACGCGCGAGGAGCGGGCGAGGCGGGTGCCGATGGCCAGGTCGGAGTGGCCGGAGATCAACGGTGCGACCAGCGGCAGCAGCGCGTTGAGGTCGGTGGAGAGGTCCACGTCCATGTAGGCGAGGACGGGTGCGTCGGAGCCGGACCAGACGGTGCGCAGGGCCCTGCCGCGGCCCTTCTCCTCCAGCCGGGTGCTCCGTACGCCGTCCAGTGCGGCGGCGAGCCCCGCCGCGACCTCGGGGGTGCGGTCGGTGCTCGCGTTGTCGGCGACCGTGATCCGGAAGGGGTAGGGGAAGGTACGGGTGAGGTGCTCGTGCAGCCTGCGCACGCACGGGCCCAGGTCCTTCTCCTCGTTGAAGACCGGGATCACCACGTCGAGGACGGGCTCGCCGGGCACGGGCGCGAGAGGTGCCCGTGCCGGAAGAGCCCCGGTAGAGGTGTCGGTTCGCATGGTCCGACACTCGCCGGGCGGCCTGTCACCTCCGTGTGGTGAGCCTGTGCCCCGTCTTTGAATCCTGGGCGTGTGGACCCACGGCCCGTGAACCGGCGGACCGTGAACCCGCGGCCCGTGAATCCACAGCCTGTGAATCGCCGGCCTGTGAATCCCCGGCCTGTGAATCCCCGGCCGTCGCGGGGGCGTGCGGCAGCAGGACCTCGAAGCAGGTCCGCCCGGGCTCGCTCCGTACGCCGACCCGCCCGCCGTGCGCCTCGACCACGGCCTGGACGATGGCGAGCCCGAGCCCGGTGGAGCCCGCCGCGCGGGAGCGGGAGGCGTCACCGCGGGCGAAGCGCTCGAAGACATGGGGGAGCAGCGCGGGCGGAATGCCGGGCCCGTCGTCCTCGATCCGCAGCCGGACGGCGGATGTTTCACGTGAAACATGCGCGGTGACGGTGGTGCCGGGCGGGGTGTGCGTACGGGCGTTGGCGAGCAGGTTGACCAGCACCTGCTGGATCCGGGCCGGGTCGGCGCGGACGGGCGCGGGCTCGTCGGGCAGGCTCAGGCGCCAGTGGTGTCCGGGCCCGGCGGCCCGGGCGTCGCTGACGGCGTCGACGACGAGCGGGGCCAGGTCGGTGTCGGTTTCGGCATCGCAGGTGGAGAGCGGGCTCCCCGCGTCGAGCCGGGCCAGCAGCAGCAGGTCCTCGACCAGGCCGGTCATCCGGGTGGCTTCGGACTCGATCCGGCCCAGGGCGTGCCGGGTGTCGGGGCCGGGCTCCTCCCGTCCCCGACGGGTCAGTTCGGCGTAGCCGCGGATGGAGGCCAGCGGGGTGCGCAGCTCATGGCTGGCATCGGCGACGAACCGGCGGACCCGCGTCTCGCTCTGCTGGCGAGCGGTGAGGGCGGAGGAGACATGGCCCAGCATGCGGTTGATGGCCGCGCCGACCTGGCCCACCTCCGTGCGGGGGTCGGCCTCGGCGTCCGGGACCCGCTCGTGGAGGGCGGGCTCGCCGCTGTGCAGGGGCAGTTCGGAGACCCGGGTGGCGGTGGCGGCCACCCGGCGCAGCGGGCGCAGGGCGACCCCGACCAGGGCCTGCCCGGCGAGGGAGGCCGCGATCAGCCCGGCCAGGGTGACGCAGACCTCGACCACGACCAGGGTGCGCACGGTGGAGTCGACCTCGCGCAGGGGAAAGCCGAGGACGATGCTCCCGTCGGGGCCGGTCAGCACCCGGTAGGCGCCCAGGCCCGGGAGGTCCGTGTCCACCGGCCCGGTCGAGCCCTGCACGGCCTTGCGTCCGGCGGCGGCCAGGGCCCTGCTCTGGGTCTCGGTGAGCGGCGGTGCCTGGTCGGGCGCCCACCCCTCCAGGCGGGCGGTGCGGGCGGTCGCGAGCACCGCGCCGTCGGAATCCAGGCGCATCCCGGCGGCGTCCAGCGGGCTGCCGGGGGGCATGGCGAAACCGCCGCTGTTCTCCCGGGCCGCCTTGCCGCCGGGGACCCGGGTGGCCATCTTGACGGAGGTGCCCAGCTGTTCGTCGAGCTGCGTGACCAGGTACGAGCGCAGGGCGAGGGTGGTGACGGTCCCGATGGCCGCGCCCACGACGGCGATCAGCGCCACCGCCGAGACCACGAGCCGGGTCCGCAGCGACCAGGGCCGGCGGGTGCGCGGCCGCCGTGTGGTGCGGAAGGCCACTACTCGGCCGGCTTGATCAGGTAGCCGGCGCCGCGCCGGGTGTGGATCATCCCGGGCATGCCCAGGCCGCTCTCCAGCTTCCGGCGCAGGTAGGAGATGTAGAGCTCGACCACATTGGCCTGGCCGCCGAAGTCGTACGACCACACCCGGTCCAGGATCTGCGCCTTGCTCAACACCCGCCGCGGGTTGCGCATCAGGTAGCGCAGCAGCTCGAACTCGGTGGCGGTCAGGTGGATCTCCCGACCGCCCCGCACCACCTCGTGGCTGTCCTCGTCGAGCCGCAGGTCACCGACGGCCAGTACCGAGCCGCCGCGCGCCGCCTGCGCCGCGCCCGAGCGCCGGACCAGGCCGCGCAGCCGGGCCACGACCTCCTCCAGGCTGAAGGGCTTGGTGACGTAGTCGTCGCCGCCCGCCGTGAGGCCCGCGATGCGGTCCTCCACGGAGTCCTTGGCGGTCAGGAACAGCACGGGGACCTGGGGGATCTCCCGGCGCAGCCTGCCGAGGACGGCGAGGCCGTCCATGTCGGGGAGCATGACGTCGAGGACCACCACGTCCGGGCGGAACTCCCGCGCCGCCCGCACCGCGCCGGCCCCGTCGCCGGCGCTGCGGACCTCGCAGCCCTCGTAGCGCAAGGCCAGGGACAGCAGCTCGGAGAGCGAGGCCTCGTCGTCGACGACGAGCACCCGGCAGGGTCCGCCGTCGGGCCGCACCAGGGCCGTGGGGTTGCTGGTGGACGTGGACGCGTGGGTGGTGGTCGTCGCAGTCATACCGGACACGCTGGCCCGTGCCTCTGAGACCTTTCTTGTCCCTCCCTGTGAATTTCCTGAGAAACGAACGGGCCGGAACCAAGGCCCTCGGGGCTCGGGGTCAGGGCTCAGCGGTCGGCGGTCAGCCGCAGACGTCAGACGTCAGACGTCAGACGTCGAGGCGGAACAGCCGGGCGGCGTTGTCGTGACAGACCGCCCTCAGCCAGTCGTCGCCGAGGCCGAGCCGTTCGAGCGCGTCGAGCTGATGCTCGTAGGGGTAGGGGATGTTCGGGAAGTCGGTGCCGAGCAGGATCCGGTCGCCGAGGTCCGCGAGCCGCCCGAGGTCCCCCGGCGGGAAGCCGCTGAGCTGCTCGGAGAAGTCGGTGAAGGCCATGGTGGTGTCCAGGCGCACCTCGGCGTACCGGTCGGCGAGGTCGAGGAAGTCGGCGTACTCGGGCATGCCCATGTGGGCGATGACCAGCGGCAGCCGCGGGTGGCGGGCCAGCAGCCGGGCGACCGGCTCGGGGCCGGTGTGCTTGCCGGGGACGGGCCCGGAGCCGCAGTGGATCACGATCGGGATCCCGGCCTCGGCCAGCAGCCCCCAGACGGGGTCGAGCCGGTCGTCGTTCGGGTCGTAGCCGCCGACCTGGAGGTGCGCCTTGAAGATCCGGGCCCCGGAGTCGACGGCCTGGCGGACGTACGGGACCACGCCCTCCTCCGGGAAGAAGGTCGCGGTGTGCAGGCAGTCGGGGGTGCGGGCGGCGAAATCGGCGGACCAGGCGTTGAGCCAGGCGGCCATCGCCGGCTTGTGCGGGTAGAGCATGGCGGTGAAGGCCCGTACCCCGAACTCCCGCAGCAGCGCCACGCGCTGCTCCTCCTCGTGGCGGTAGGTGATGGGCCACTCGACGCCGGTCAGCGGGCCGACCGCGTCGAAGTAGTCCCACACCTTGTCCAGGACCCGCTCCGGCATGAAGTGCGTGTGGACGTCGGCCAGTCCGGGAAGCCCGAGTCGCTCCCGGAAGGCGCGCACCGCCTCAGACGTCGCGGGCAAAGCCGTGGCTCCGCTCGACGGTCGCGACGTGCAGGGTGTAGCTCTCGTACCAGTCGGCGCGGCCCTGCTTCATGGCCGCCTGGTGCTCCAGGTCCTGCCGCCACACGGCGAGGGACTCGTGGTCGCGGAAGTAGGCGACGGTGATGCCGAGGCCGCCGGGGGTGCGCGCGGACTCGTAGCCGAGGAAGCCGGGGTTCGCCTGGACGATCTCCTTCATCCGGGCGAGGGTCTCGGGGTATCCGCTGTCGTCGGCGGTGCGGACACTGCTGAAGACGGCCATGACATAAGGCGGTTCGAAGGCCGCCATGGGCTGGATGCTCATGCCCATCACCCTCGGTGGAGCGGCCTGGCATGTCCACCGGAATCGGCGCCGGAAGGCCAAAGGGATCCAAGTTTTGACCATGGACGCCGCTGCCGGACCGGGTGGCCGCCGGACCGGGTGGCCGCCGGTTGTCAGAACAGCCCGTCCTGCTCGGCGGGCGGCCGCGCGGTGGCGGCGTACGGGATCTCCGCCACCGGAACCGACGTCACCGCCTCGTCCCCCGGGGCGGTGAGCTCCCAGCCGCCCAGCAGCCGGGTGTCCACCACGAGCCCGTCCGCGAGGTGCAGATCGGGGCCGGCCGCGCCCGCCAGCCGGCCCACGACGGCCCCGCCCGGGACCATCTCGGTGAGCACCCGCACGGGAGCGGGCATCCCGCCCAGCCCGAACGCCCCGGCGTGATCGGTGACTTCGCACGCCATCCGCTCCAGCGACTCCGGCCACCCGGCCAGCGCCGTCGCCCGGGCATGCAGCTCGGCGACCTCCCCGGCCCGTTCCGGCGCCGGCGGCAGCTGTGCCCGTACGGCGCGCTTGCGGGCGTACGCGATCCGGTCCGGCACCCCGAGCGCCGCCCGCAGCAGTTCCTCGGTGCGCCGGGCGGCCATCAGCGGGCCGCGCCCCAGCCAGGCCCAGGCCACCGCCCCCTGCTCCAGCAGCCGGGCCGGGCCCCGCTCCTCGGCGGTGATCCCGACCTTGACCATGCCGGGCCCGAACCAGGCCAGGTAGACCCGGTAGGTCCGCGGATCGGCGGCGTTGGTGTCGGCCGCCACCGAGAACGACCGGTCGAGCCGGGCGCATTCGGGGCACTGCGCGTTCCCGGCGCGGCCGGGCACGGTGGCCGCGGTGGGGCAGTCCGTGCGCTTCCCGGCCCGCCGCACGCCGAGGCAGCGCCGCTCCCCGCGGGCGACGAAGGCCAGCCGCTGCCCGTACGCGAGCACGCTCGACCGCTCGCCGCGCCCCTGCCCGTACCACCCGATGGCGGGGCTGCCGTCCTGCCACCGGATCCCGGTGCACCACCAGGTCACAGCGGGAGCGGCCGCTCGAAGAACGTGTCCAGGACGACGGTGGCGTGCGTACCGCTGACCCCGTCGATGGCGTAGAGCCGGCGCAGGACGTCCTGGAGCTGCTCCGTCGAAGACGTGCGCACCTTGACCAGCACGGACGCGCTGCCCGCGATGATGTGCGCCTCCTGGATCTCCGGGATCGCGGCGAAGGCAGCGCCGGACTCGCCCATCCAGGCATTGGAGTCGACCATCACATAGGCGAGGACCCCACTGCCGACGGCGGCCGGATCGACGTCGATGGTGGTCCGCCGGATCACCCCGCGCTCGCGCAGTTTGCGTACGCGCTCGTGGGTGGCCCCGGCCGAGAGGCCGACGGCCGTGCCGAGAGCGGCGTACGACTGGCCGGCGTCCTGCTGTAGGCGCAGGACGAGCGCCCGGTCGATGTCGTCCACGCGATCTTCCTCTCATGGGCCTGTCGACCCTTGCGAAGACGGTACCTGATCCTGCAATCTCACCATCAGACCGAACAGAATTCGGCAATACTCTCTCAGGGGGAATCATGTCTGCCATAGCCGACCTCACCTTGTACGAGATTCTGGACGAGCGCTTCCGGACCGGCCGCTGCGCCAACGGCGACGCCCGGCTGGACCGGCTCTACGACGACTGCCGCTGGGCGGAGGGCCCGCTCTACCTCCCCGCCTGGCGCCAGCTGGTGTGGAGCGACATCCCCAACGACCGGATGCTGCGCTGGGACGAGGCGACCGGCGCGGTCTCCGTCTTCCGCTCCCCGGCCGGCCACTCCAACGGCAACACCCTGGACCGCGAAGGCCGCCTGATCACCTGTGAGCAGGGCAACCGGCGCGTCACCCGCACCGAGCCGAACGGCAGCCTGACCGTCATCGCCGACCGCTTCGACGGCAAGCGGCTCAACAGCCCGAACGACGCGGTGGTCCGCTCGGACGGCTCCATCTGGTTCTCCGACCCGGACTTCGGCATCACCAGCGACTACGAGGGCCACCGCGCGCCCAGCGAGATCGGCGCCTGCAACCTCTACCGGGCCGACCCCTCGACGGGCCGGGTCACGATGGTCGCCGACGGCTTCCTCGGCCCCAACGGCCTCGTCTTCTCCCCCGACGAGAGCGAGCTGTACGCCGCGGACACCCGGGCGGGCCACATCCGCGCCTTCAAGGTCGCCGACGACGGCACCCTCACCGACGACCGGGTCTTCACCACCTGCCACCGCGTCGACAACATCCGCTTCGACGACGAGGGCCGCCTGTGGGCGGCCGCGATGGAGAACGGCGTCCAGTGCCACGCGGCGGACGGCACCCTGATCGGCCGCCTCCGCGTCCCCGAACCGGTCTCGAACATCGCCTTCGGCGGCGCCAAGAACAACCGCCTCTTCATCACCGCCACCACTTCCCTCTACTCCCTGGTGATGTCGGTGACCGGCCTCCCCCGGGTCCTCTGAGGGATTGCCGCAGGGCATACGACAGAGGCCCCCAGGATTTCTCCTGGGGGCCTCTGTCTTGCTGTGCACTCGGCAGGATTCGAACCTGCAACCTTCTGATCCGTAGTCAGATGCTCTATCCGTTAAGCTACGAGTGCTTGGGCTTCTCGGGGTTTTGCGCCCCGTTGGCCTTGCGAGAACAACAATACATGGACCTCGCCGGGACGCGAAATCCATTACCCAAACCACTGCTGACCTGCGGAAACAGGCCGGACGAAGATCGTCCGGATGGGTTCGCACAGAGGTCGGAGCGGGCCGGATTGCCCCGGAACGCACCGAAGCCCCGGTCCGTCAGGACCGGGGCTTCGGTGAGGTGCGGAGGCGGAGGGATTTGAACCCTCGATGGGGTGTAAGCCCCAAACCGCATTAGCAGTGCGGCGCCATAGACCGGACTAGGCGACGCCTCCAGCACACCCCCACGTACGAGGGTGCGTGCAGATGATGACACAGGCGCAGGGCCCCTCACCAATCCGCTCCCACGGTACTAGGAGGGGAGGCCCGAGGGCAAAGCCTTAATGCCCCGCCCCCCGCGAAAGCCCCCGCGCGCGCAACGTCGACGCATCCCCGTCGTTGGTCAGGCGTACGACGTACGGACGACCTGGAGTGCCCCATGCTGCGTCTCGCCGCCTTCGCCGTCACCTCCGCCCTGGCCGCCGCGGCCGCCGGGCCACTGCCCCCGCTGCCGCTGGGACGGCTGCTGTCGGCCCCCGACCGCCTCACCATCGAAATGGCGGACACCGGCAACCGCCGGCTGGACCGGGAGTTCCTCATCGAATGCGACCCCGTCGGCGGCGACCACCCCTGGCGGGAGCAGGCCTGCGCCAAGCTGGACAAGCTCGCCGGCGAGGGCAAGGACCCCTTCGCCCCCGTCTCCAAGCGGCAGATCTGCTCCCTGCAATACGGGGGCCCGGCCACCGCCCGGATCAGGGGGACCTGGCACGGGCACAAAGTGGACGCCACGTTCCGCCGGACGGACGGATGCGAAATCGCCCGCTGGAACGAGTTGGAACCTCTGCTTCCGACTGGGCGTTCCTGACCTGGGAGGATGTGCGGGATGGGCGGTATCCACCGGACATCGGCCACCCCGCCGCGGGCCTGTGGCCTTAGACTCCTCCCGTGACTTGCCGGTAGTTGTGGTCAGGGAGGAAGCTCGTCGTGAGCAGCAGGCCATCCCGAGGCGCTGCTCGCCTCGCAGCAATACTCGACGCTCTTCCGGACGCGCTGTTGCTCGTCAACGCCAACGGCACGGTCGTCAACGCCAATTCGATCGCCCTCGAGGTCATGGAGAGCCCCGGCACCGGGCTCGTCGGCCGCGGCGTGCTCGACCTCCTGCCCGAGTTCGACTCCAAGCTGATCCCCGGCTCCATGCGCCGGCCCGGCGAGGACGAGGGCGGCCGCGCCAAGCCCCGGCGGATGATCGCGCGCCGCACCGACGGCTCCGAGTTCCCCGTCGAGGTCACCAGCGCCCATCTCGACGGACGCGACGCCTACCGCGAGCCGCAACCCTCGTACACCGGTGACGAGCTGCTGATGCTCGTCGTCCGCGATCTCTCTCAGACGGTGGACACCGAGGCCGAGCTGGCCCGCTCCCAGCGGCAGACCGAGATGATCCTGCGCGCCGCGGCCGAGGGCGTCGTCGGCACCGACACCGACGGACGGGTGGTCCTGGTCAATCCGGCCGCCGCCCAGATCCTCGGCTACCGCGCCACCGACCTCGGCAACCGCGAACTGCACGGCCTGGTCCAGCACTCCCGCGCCGACGGCTCGCCGTTCCCCTTCGAGGAGTCCCCGCTCGCCGACACCCTGCGCAGCGGGCGCAAGCACCGCGTCCGCGGGCAGGTGCTGTGGAACAAGGCCGGACAGCCGGTCGCCGTCGACCTGACCACCTCGCCCGTACGGGACGGGGAGCAGCTCGTCGGCGCCGTCATGACCTTCACCGACCGGCGGCCCTACGACGCCCTCGCCGCGCGCCACGCGCAGCTGCTCGCCGTCCTCGGCGAATCGCTGCGCGGGCCGCTGGACGAGCTGCGCGGGGAGCTGGCGACGCTGGCCGCCGACGACGCAGGACAGCTGTGGCCCGAGGCCAACCAGTTGCTGCACCACCTGGCCGCCGGGTACTCGCGGATGACCACGCTGGTGGACAACGTGCTCGGCTTCCAGCGGCTGGACTCCGGCAGCGACCGGCTCACGAAGAAGAAGGTGCTGATCAACACCGTCGTCACGGCGGGTGTGGACGGCGCCGTCGAGCTGATCGGTCCGGGCCGGGCGCAATTCGCGGTCCACGCGCCGACCATCGAGGCCGAGGTGGACGCGGACCGCATCGCGACCGCGCTGGCGCACCTGGTCGCGGACGTCGCCGGAGTGGACGCCACGGGCAAGACCCCCCAGGGCAACGGCTACAGCGACTCGACGATCGTGGTGGCCGCCGCGCAGCGCGGCGATGTCGTACGGATCGAGGTGCGCGGGCCCTACGAGGGCGGGAACCCCGTCCACGAGCCGATCGTGCGAGGGATCGTGGCCGCGCACGGGGGCGTGCTGCAGACGGTCGAGGTTCCGGGCGCGCCCGGCGGGGCGTACGTACTGGAGCTGCCGCTGGGCAGCGGCGCCGGGACGGTGACGCTGCCCGAGCCGGCGGAGGAGCCCCCGGCCGGTCCGGCCGCGGACCCCGCCGGGACGGGCGGGGGAGCCGCCCCCGGCAAGGTCTCCGGCGGCCGGCGTGCCCGGCGCGGAGTGGATGCCTTCCTCGACGACGAGGCCGCGAGCCCCGGTGCCGCGCAGGGCGGCCAAGGCGGTCAGGGTGGTCAGGGCGGCGGCGCGCTGGCGCTGCCTTCCGGGCGGCGGCGGGCGGGCGAGGCCGGCGTTCCCGACGCGGGCCCCGAGCTCGCGCAGTCCCCGGTGAACCCGGCGGGACTCGGTACCGGACGCAGGCGCGGCCGGGCTGGCGACGGCAGCGGCGAGGCCGAAGGCACCGTTGGTCCCGACGGCCAGGGTGGTCACGGAGGCCAGGTTGGTCACGGAGGCCAGGGAGGCCCCGGGCGGCCCGTGCCCCCGCAGGGCACCGCCATGCCCGCCATGCCCGCCCTCCCGCCCGTGCCCGCGGTGCCCCCGGTTCCGCTGACCGAGCACCCCGCCGGTCGGCGCCGGGCACTGGGTACGGCCGGTCCGGCGCAGCCCGGCGGCCCCGTCCCGGCGACCGGGCTCGGACCGGCCCCCGCGCCCGCCCAGGCGCCCGTGCGGCCCATCGCCCCCGAGGGCGGCTTCGCACTGCCCGCCGGCCCGACCCCGGCCCCGGCTCCGTCCGGTCCGCAGACCCCCGCGATGGCCGGATCGGCCTCCGCTCCCGCCGACACCGACGGCGACGCCCCGGCCGGACGGCGCGGGCGCCGCGTGCTGGGCGCCCCCGCGGCCGAGCCCGAAGCCCCCGACGCACAGCCCGTCGAGCCCGCCGAGAACCCGACCGGGCGGCGGCGCGCGCTGCCCGGCGCTCCGGCGGCGTGGCCGGTTCCGGCAGCACGGACCGCTGCCGAGGACGACGAGGCCTCCGGCCAGGCAGCCGTCCCCGCGGCGCGCCGGCCGCAGGACACCCCGGCGGAGGGCCAGGCCGCGCAGCCCATCAGCGTGCGCGCCCTCGGCACCCTCGGCCAGGGCATCTCCGTGGACCCCACCGGCTCGGGCGCAGGATCCGGCTCGGGCTCCGGCCGTCGTCGCCGGCTCGCCGAGCCCGCGCCGCAGGGCCGGGCCTTCGCCATAGGAGCCCCCGAGGCGGGCGCCGACGAGGGCCCCGAGCCGCTGGACGGCCCGGGTGGCGCCGTCGAGGTGGTCAACCGGCCCGTACCGCGGCCCGTGGACGACGAACTTCCGCCGGAGCCCCTGGACAACCCGCGGCGGCTGCTGGTGTGGCCCGCGCCCGATGTGCAGACGCAGCAGGCGCTCAGCGACCGCGGCTACCGCCCGGTGATCGTGCACTCCCGCGAGGAGGTGGACGCACAGATCGCCGCGTTCCCCGCCGCGCTGTTCGTCGACCCGCTGACCGGGCCGATCACCCGGACCGCCCTGCAGTCCCTGCGCCAGGCCGCGGCGGCCGCCGAGGTGCCCGTACTGGTCACGGCCGGGCTGGGACACGCCACGCGCGAGGCGGCGTACGGCGCCGATCCGGCCGTCCTGCTCAAGGCGCTGGCGCCGCGCGACAGCGAGCAACACCCCTCCCGGGTGCTGCTGATCGAGGAGCACGACGAGATCGCGACCGCGCTGAGCGCCGCCCTGGAGCGGCGCGGCCTCCAGGTCGCACGCGCGGGCGCCGACACCGACGCCGTGGAACTGGCGACGCGGATGCGGCCCAACCTGGTGGTCATGGACCTGATGCAGGTACGCCGCCGCCGGGCCGGGATCGTGGACTGGCTGCGCGCCAACGGGCAGCTGAACCGCACCCCGCTGGTCGTCTACACGACGGCCGGCATCGACCCGTCCGAACTGCCGCGGCTGGCCTCCGGCGAGAGCGTGCTCTTCCTCGCCGAGCGGGCCACCACGGCGGACGTCCAGGGCCGCATCGTGGACCTGCTGGCCAAGATCGGCACCAACTAGTAATCCTGGCGCGATGGCCATCATCAACACGACCGAGCACACCGTCCCCGCCGACAACGGGGAGGTGAACCTGCTCATCGCACGGCAGGTGGAACCGGGGCACGAGGAGAACTTCGAGGCCTGGGCCCACGGGATCCTGGAGACGGCCGCGAGCTTCCCGGACCACCTCGGGTACGGGCTCTTCCGCCCGGCGGCGGAGGGCGGGCCGTGGTTCCTGGTCCACCGCTTCCGCAACCAGGCGGCGTTCCAGCGCTGGCAGGACTCCCCGGAGCGGGCGCAGTGGTTCTCGAACTGCCTCGGCCACCACCACACGGAGATAGCCCGCCGGGAACTGCACGGCATGGAGACCTGGTTCGCCAAGCCGGGTACGACCCGGCCCGCGCCGCCGCGGTGGAAGATGGCGATCAGCTCGGGGCTGGCGATCTTCCCGATCTCGCTGATCGGCAACGCGGTGCTCGGGCCGTACCTGGTGGACCTGCACTTCGTGGTGCGGACGGCCGCCTTCGCCGTCGTCTTCAGCACCCTGATGACCTACGTGGCCATGCCCGCGGTCAGCAAGCTGCTGCGGCCATGGCTCACCAAGGGCTGACGGCGCTCAGTCCAGCTTCGTGACGTCCAGCGCGCCGTCCGCGTACTGCTTGCGGATCACCTTCTTGTCGAACTTGCCGACACTCGTCTTCGGTACGGCCTCGATCACCGCCCAGCGCTCCGGCAGCTGCCACTTGGCGATGGACAGGGCGAGGAACTCGCGCAGCCCCGTGTAGTTCACGGTCGCGCCCTCCTTGAGGACGACGGTGGCCAGCGGGCGCTCGCCCCACTTGTCGTCGGGGACGGCGACGACGGCGGCCTCGGCGACCTCGGGGTGCCCCATGAGCGCGTTCTCCAGCTCCACGCTGGAGATCCACTCGCCGCCGGACTTGATGACGTCCTTGGCGCGGTCGGTGAGGGTGAGGTAGCCGTCGGCGCTGATGACGCCGACGTCCCCGGTCTTGAGCCAGCCGTCGGCGCTGAACTTGTCCTCGGGCGTGAAGGGTTCGCCGGACACACCGCCGTAGTAGGAGCTCGCGATCCAGTTGCCGCGCACCTCCAGCTCGCCCGCCGACTCCCCGTCCCAGGGCAGGAGGTCGCCGCCGGGGCCGACCAGACGGGCCTCGACACCCGCCGGGAAACGGCCCTGGGTGATCCGGTAGGGCCACTCCTCCTCGGCGCTCAGACCGGCCGGCGGGTGCGCCATCGTGCCCAGCGGGGAGGTCTCGGTCATGCCCCAGGCGTGGCAGACCCGGACGCCGAGCTTGTCGTAGGCCTCCATCAGGGAGGGCGGACAGGCCGCGCCGCCGATGGTGACCTGCTTCATCGAGGTCAGGTCGCGCGGGTTGGCGGTGACCTCGGCCAGCAGCCCCTGCCAGATGGTGGGGACGGCCGCGGCGTGCGTGGGCTTCTCCCGCTCGATCATCTCGGCGAGCGGAGCGGGCTGCAGGAAGCGGTCCGGCATCAGCATGTTGATGCCGGTCATGAAGGTGGCGTGCGGCAGCCCCCAGGCGTTCACGTGGAACTGCGGGACGACGACGAGG
This sequence comes from Streptomyces sp. NPDC030995, assembly GCF_055571215.1. NCBI lineage: Bacteria > Bacillati > Actinomycetota > Actinomycetes > Kitasatosporales > Streptomycetaceae > Streptomyces > Streptomyces sp. NPDC030995. The sequence continues at coordinate 280,428 of NZ_JBVIFS010000004.1, read as the reverse complement.
GTGGTGTCCTTGTCCGTCAGCCCCATCGACTCCGCCATGTTGACCTGCATGGAGTGCAGGTAGACGGAACGGTGGGAGTAGACAACGCCCTTGGGGTCCCCGGTGGTGCCGGAGGTGTAGCACATCGCGGCCGCCTGGCGCTCGTCCAGCTCGGGCCAGTCGTAGCTGTCGGGGCGGCCCGCGAGGAGCTCCTCGTACTCGTGGACGCGCACGTCCAGGCCCTCCAGCACGGACCGGTCGCCGATGCCCGAGACCACGACGTGCTCGATGGTCGGCAGGTGCGGCAGCAGCGGCGCGAGCAGCGGCAGCAGGGTCCCGTTGACCAGCACCACCCGGTCGGCGGCGTGGTTGACGATGAAGACCAGCTGCTCAGGGGGCAGCCGCAGGTTCAGCGTGTGCAGCACCGCACCCATCGAGGGGATCGCGAAGTACGCCTCGACGTGCTCGGCGTTGTTCCACATGAGGGTGGCGACCCGTTCGTCCTGCTGCACTCCCAGCTCGTCGCGCAGGGCGTTGGCGAGGCGGGTGGCGCGGACACCGATCTCGGCGAAGCTCCGGCGCTGCGGCTCGGCCTCCCCGGTCCAGGTCGTGACCTGGGACTTCCCGTGGATCGTCATCCCGTGTCGGAGTATGCGGGTGACGAGGAGTGGTACGTCCTGCATGGTGCTGAGCAAAGCGTCCTCCCGGTGAGCGCTGCGGCGCTGCGGCGGCTACGGATGCTGCCGATTCTGCGCACGTACCGGTCGGCATGTCACTACCCGAGGGTAGAAACCAGTCCGTGTTTCACGTGAAACATCCTCCGGTTTCACGTGAAACATCCTCCGCCTCACCGGACCGGAGTCAGCTCCGGGTCCTCGCGGAGCTTGCCCAGCGCACGGGACACGGCGCTCTTGACCGTACCGACCGAGACGCCGAGCAGCTCCGCGGTCTGCACCTCGCTCAGGTCCTCGTAGTAGCGCAGGACGACCATGGCCCGCTGCCGGTCGGGCAGCCGGGTCACCGCGCGCCACATCGCGTCGCGCAGCGCCTGCGCCTCGGCGGGATCGGAGGCCGCCACCTCCTCGGTCTCCGGCAGCTCGTCGCAGGCGAACTCGTCGACCTTGCGCTTGCGCCATTGGGAGGTGCGGGTGTTGACCAGGGTCCGCCGGACGTAGCCGTCCAGCGCCCGGTGGTCCTCGATGCGGTCCCAGGCCACGTACGTCTTGGTGAGGGCCGTCTGGAGCAGGTCCTCCGCATCGCACGGGTTGGCGGTGAGGGAGCGCGCGGTGCGCATCAGGACCGTGCCGCGGGTCCGGACGTACGCCGAGAACGACGGGTACGGCGTCGAGGTCGAGGCGAGCGTGCACACAGGCGGGGTCATGTCTCCACGCTAGGAGCGCCCGTCCGCCCTGGGATCGGCCGTAGGTGCCGATGGGGGATCCGTCTCAGGTTGTAGGTGTAGGGCTAACCCCACCCCCTGAAGGTGGAGGGGGCGGGGTCCGCAGCAGGACTTGTGGCCGGGGGACCTCAGCCGTCGGCGCCGAGGATCAGCCCGGAGGTCGGTACCCCGGTGCCGGCCGTGACGAGTGCGTACTGCGCCCCCGCGACCTGGTTCACGGAGGTGCCGCGCAGCTGGCGGACGGCCTCGGCGATGCCGTTCATCCCGTGCAGGTACGCCTCCCCGAGCTGGCCGCCGTGGGTGTTGAGCGGCAGCGCGTCCGCGGCGACGAAATCGGCGGCCTCGCCGGGCGCGCAGAAGCCGAACTCCTCCAGCTGCATCAGCACGAAGGGGGTGAAGTGGTCGTAGAGGATGCCGACGTCGATGTCGCAGGGCCGCAGCCCGCTGGTACGCCACAGCTGGCGCGCGACCACGTCCATCTCCGCAAGCCCGGTGAGGTCGTCGCGGTAGAAGGAGGTCATGCCCTCCTGGCGGCGTCCGGCGCCCTGCGCGGCTGCGGTGATCACTGCGGGCGCGCGGCGCAGGTCCCGGGCCCGCTCGGTCGTGGTGACGACGACGGCCTGGCCGCCGTCGGTCTCCTGGCAGCAGTCCAGCAGCCGCAGCGGCTCCACGATCCAGCGCGAGGCGGCGTGGTCGGCGAGGGTGATCGGCTTGCCGTGGAAGTAGGCGGCGGGGTTGTTCGCGGCGTGCCGGCGGTCGGTGACCGCGACGTGCCCGAAGGCCTCGGGGGTGAGGTTGTAGGTGTGCAGGTAGCGCTGGGCGGTCATGGCCACCCAGGAGGCGGGGGTCAGCAGTCCCCAGGGCAGTGACCAGCCGAGCGCCGCCCCCTCCGCCGAGGGCTCGCGCTGCTGGACGCCGGACCCGAAGCGGCGCCCGGAGCGCTCGTTGAACGCGCGGTAGCAGACCACGACCTCCGCGACCCCGGTGGCGACGGCGAGGGCGGCCTGCTGGACGGTGGCGCAGGCCGCGCCGCCGCCGTAGTGGATGCGGGAGAAGAAGGAGAGGTCCCTGATGCCGGCCGCCTGGGCGACGGTGATCTCGGGGCTGGTGTCCATCGTGAAGGTGACCATGCCGTCGACGTCCGCGGGGGTGAGCCCGGCGTCGTCGAGCGCGGCGTGCACGGCCTCCACGGCGAGCTTGAGCTCGCTGCGGCCGGAGTCCTTGGAGAACTCGGTCGCGCCGATGCCGACGATGGCGGCCCGGCCGCCGAGCTCGTCGCGGGTGCGGACGCTCATGCCGCCACCTCCGCGACGACCGTCCCCGACACGTGGTGGCCGATGCCGTTGGCACCGACGACCCGGACCTCGACGGTGGTCCCGGACACGGCGGTGACGGTGCCGGTGAGGGTCATGGTGTCGCCCGGGTAGTTGGGGGCGCCGAGGCGGATAGCCACCTTGCGCAGGACGGCGCGCGGCCCGAGGTGATCGGTGATGTAGCGGCCGACCAGGCCGTTCGTGGTCAGGATGTTCATGAAGATGTCCGGGGAGCCCTTCTCCCGGGCGAGCGCCGCGTCGTGGTGCACGTCCTGGTAGTCGCGGGAGGCGATCGCGCCCGCCACGATCAGCGTGCGGGTGACCGCGATCTCCAGCGGTGGCAGCGTGTCGCCGACCTTCATGCCTGCTCTCCCTCGGCTGTCGAAGCGATCGAAGCTCCCAGTTCGGCCAGCAGCTCGCTGCCGCATCCCAGGTACGCGTCCAGCTGGCGCCCCCACAGGAAGTGCCGGTGGACGGGGTGGTCCAGGTCGGCGCCCATGCCGCCGTGCAGGTGCTGGCCCGCGTGCACGACCCGCTTTCCCGCCTCCGAGGCCCACCAGGCCGCCGTCAGCGCGTGCTCGCGGGCCGCGAGCCCCTGGTCGATGCGCCAGGCCGCCTCGTACGCGGTGACCCGGATCGCCTCGGTGTCCATGTACGCGTCGGCCGCGCGCAGCATGACCCCCTGGTTGGTGGAGAGCGGCCGGCCGAACTGCTCGCGGGTGGAGGTGTACTCCACGGCCCGGGCGAGCGATCCCGCGCAGACGCCCGCCTGGAGTCCGGCGAAGGCGGTACGGGCGGCGGCGAGCGTGGCCTCGTAGGCCCCCTCGGCCCCGATCGGTTCGCCCTCGGCCCGGGTCAGGGTCAGCCTGCCCGCCGACCAGGGGGCGGTGGTCTCCACCGCTGCCGTCTCCACTCCCGGCGCGTCCGTCCGCACGAGCCACAGCGCCCGGTCCACGTCCGGGACCAGTACGTGCGTGGCGTCGCGCAGCCAGGGCACGGCGGGGGCGGTGCCGGTGAGCCGGCCCGTGGACGTGGCGCTGATCCGGCCGCGCGCCGGGAAGGCGCCGGTGGCCACCGCCTCGCCCGTGCCGAGGGCGGGCAGCAGGCGGGCGCGCTGCTCGGGGCTGCCGTGCGCGGCCACGGGGAGGATCCCGTAAGCGCAGGTGGCGGCGTACGGGACCTGCGCGGTGGCGCGGCCCTGTTCCTCCAGCAGCAGCACCAGTCCGAGCAGGCCGATCTCCTCGACGGCGGCGGTCAGTCCGGCCGCGGTGAGGGCCTTCCACAGTTCGGCGTCGCTGCCGGTGCCGGCGGCGGCGAGGCGTTCGTGGGTGGCGAGGTCGCCGAAGATGCGGGCCGCGAGGCCGGCGGCGGCGCTCTGCTCCTCGGTGGGGTGGAAGTCCATCAGCCTTCACTCCCGCGGAAGACGGGGAGTTCGAGCTCGTCGTCGACGCGCAGGAACTCCAACTGGACGGGCAGGCCGATGCGCACCTTGTCGTACGGGACGCCGGTGATGTTGCTGATCATCCGAACTCCCTCGGCAAGCTCGACGAGCGCGACCGCGTAGGGAGGGGAGAAGGCGGGGAAGGCCGGGTGGTGCATGACCACGTACGAGAACACCGTTCCGGCGCCGGACGCCTCGACGGTGTCCCAGTCGGGCGAGGCGCAGGCGTTGCAGCCGGGGAGCCACGGGAAGCGGAGGGTGGCGCATGAGGTGCAGCGCTGGATCAGCAGCTTGTGGTCCCGGACCCCGTCCCAGAAGCCCTGGTTGTCGCGGTTGATCACCGGGCGGGGGCGCTGCGCCGCGGGCTTCCTCTCCGGCCGGGCGGCGGGCGCGTACTTGAGGATCCGGAAGCGGTGGGTACCGGCGAGCTCCCCGTCCGCCTGGACGTCCATGCGGGTCGTCACGAAGTGGCCGGTGCCCAGCTTGGTCGTCTTGCGGGGCGACACGGACTCGATGACGGCGTCGAAGGTGATCGTGTCGCCGGGACGCAGCGGGCGGAGGTACTCCTGCTCGCAGTCGGTGGCGACCACGGAGGTGAAGCCGGCGCCGTCGAGGAGCGCGAAGAGCTCGTCGACGGAGGAGGAGCGGTCCGCGTGGCCGGAGAGACCGCCCATCGTCCAGGCCTGGAGCATGGTGGGCGGAGCGATGGCGTCAGGCCCGGTGTAGGCGGGGTCGGCATCGCCCATCGCCTCGCACCAGTGGCGGATCATCGGCTCGTTGACCGGATCCTTGGCGCGGCCCGCGGTGGCGGCTGGCCGGCCCTCGAAGGCCGCCAGCAGCGCGTGGAACCGGGCTGCTTCCTCGGCCGTGCCGGTTGCGTCCGCCGTCATCGCTTCCTCCCCTTCATGCCGAGCCGCATCATGGCGACGAGCTCCCGCTGGACCTCGCTGACCCCGCCGCCGAAGGTGTTGATCTGCGCGGCCCGGTTCATCCGCTCCAGCTCGCCGCCCGCGAAGGCCGCGGGCCCCCGTACGAGCGCCTCCTCGCCCACCACCTCCTGGCACATCCGGTACACCTCGACGGTGGACTCGGTGCCGAGGAACTTCACGCCGCTGGCGTCGCCGGGAGCCAGGGTGCCGCCGCCCACGTCCTGGACGAGGCGCCAGTTGAGCAGGCGTACGGCGGCCAGGCGCGCGTGCGCCTCGGCGAGCCGGGACTGCACCCAGGGGAGGTCGGCGGGCCGGTCACCGGTGACCGGGTCGGGGGTGCGGGCGTGGTCGAGCGCGCGCTCGTAGAAGTCCTCGGCCTGCATGCCGATGGCGGCGAGCGCAACGCGTTCGTGGTTGAGCTGGTTGGTGATCAGGCCCCAGCCGCCGTGTACGGGGCCGACGAGGTTGCCGACGGGCACGCGGACGGCGTCGTAGTACGTCGCGGTGGTCGTGAGGCCGCCGACGGTGTCGATCGGGGTCCAGGCGAAGCCGGGGGCGTCGGTGGGCACCAGGATGATCGAGATGCCCTTGTGCTTGGGGGCCTCGGGGTCGGTGCGGCAGGCGAGCCAGATCCAGTCCGCGTTCTGGGCGTTGGAGGTGAAGATCTTCTGCCCGTCGATCAGCCAGCTCGCGCTGTCACCGCTGTCACTGGTGTCGCTGGTGTCGCTGGTGTCACCGCTGCCTTCACCGCCTTCGCGAACGGCGCGGGTGCGCAGCGAGGCGAGGTCGGTGCCTGCCTCGGGCTCCGAGTAGCCGATGGCGAAGACGATCTCGCCCTTGAGGATCCGGGGGAGGAAGTAGTCCTTCTGCGCCTGGGTCCCGTACTTCATCAGGGTCGGGCCGACGGTGTTGAGCGTGACCATGGAGACGGGGGCGCCGGCCCGGTAGGCCTCGTCGAAGAAGACGAACTGCTCGTCGGGGCCGCGGCCTTGGCCGCCGTACTCGACGGGCCAGCCGAGGCCCAGCAGTCCGTCGGCGCCGATGCGGCGCAGCAGCTCGCGCTGGCGGGCCGGGTCCTCGGGGACTCCGTCCGGCAGCAGATCCTGGAAGTACTCCCGCAGTTCGGCGCGGAGCCGCAACTGGCCTTCGGTCGGGGCGAGGTGCACGGCGCTGGCCTCCCGGCATCACACATCATCGAGTGGACCTGACTGTCCGTCAGATTCACCCGTGGTGTCAAGGTCGGGAGGGCGGCGAGGAAGCCGGAAAGGCCGGCGGGCATGCGCGAGGGCGCCCGCGCCACCGGACCCCAGCCGGTCCGGTCGCACAGACGCCCTCAACAGTCGGAGCGGCTCAGGCCGCGCTACCACCAGGGGTGGAAGTTGAGCTCCACGTTCGAGTTGGACTGGTCGAGCGCGGTGAAGGCCGACCCGTTGACCTGGGCGGTGTTGTTCTGGTTGGACGCACCGGAGCCGGTGGCCACCTGCTGCGAGGTGGAGGAGTTGCCGTGGTTGTCGCCGCCCACGCCGCTGCCGATGATGCTGGCGACGCTCGCATTCGATCCGTCGTTCGCGAAGGCGCCGTTGTCGGCCGAGGCCACCCCGCCGAAGAGCGCGACAGCGAGGGGGAGAGCGGCGACGGCGGCGATGACGCGGGCGGTACGGATGCTTGCCATGTCTTTATCCTCCAGAAAACCGAAGTGGGACTTGCTCCAAGGCAGTTGGCCGACCGCCCCGGTCGTTCCGTGTGGTGACGACGTCGCGAGACCAGAGTTGCCCACCGAATCCCCGGCGAACCACCCCGGAGTCACCGATTCCCCCGCAAGTATGACCAACATCGGATAAACCTCATTCGCGCCCCCGAAGCCCCAGGCCAGCACACTGGACCCTGTTGAAACCCCTGTCACACAAGGGCTGAAGCGTTCCGCCAGACCGCCTCGCCCCGGACATGCCGAAAAGGGCCGCGCCGTCCGGGAACCCCACCGTCTCCCGGGCCTGCGGCCCTGCAATGCCAAGCTTCACGCCCCTGCACGCTCACGGCGTGCGCCGGGGCAGTCCATCCGTGCCCCGCTCCGGGGGCACCACGCGGCGCGATCCACGGTCACGACGGACCGGGCTCCAGCGCCTGCTTCTGCTCCTGCTGCTGCTACTTCTGCCCGGCGGCGGCGCGTACGCCTGCGAACCGGACCCTACGACTACGCCTGCGTCTACGGGACTACGGGACTACGGGACTACGGGACTACGCGGCGAGCGCCAGCGCTTCCCGGGCGGGTGCGGCAGCGTATGCGGCAGCAGGTACGTCGGCGGCGGCTCCGAGCGAGGTCAGCGCCAGGGCAGCGGTTCCCTGAGCGGCGCCCATGGCCGCGGCGGTGGTCGAGCGCCGGACGGACGGCGTCTTGCCGTGGGCCTCGGCCCGGATCCGCTGCTTGATGGTCGGCGGGAGCGAACCACCCCGCATCATCGCCCGCCAGGTCCGTCGTGCCGCGACGGCCGGCCGGCGCTGGGCGGTGGCCGGAGCGGCGGGAGCCGAGACGGAGGCGGCGACCGGGGCCGCCTTCCGGGCGAGACCGAGGGAGCCGAGCAGAGCGACGAGGGCGGCGAGGACGGAGGTCCAGATCGACGTGAGGGTGCTGCGGTGAGCCATGGCGGGGTGCCTCATTTCGCGATGTTCCGACGGGCGGATCTGCATACATTCGTCATGATGTGGTCGCAACCCGAGACACCCCACCACCCGCGCCGATCTTCCGACAAACACCACCCGTAAGGCCCAAGAGGAAGGACGTGGCGGCAGACTGGGGCCACGGGAGGCAGAGACGGACATGCCGGTGGTGGCAAGCACAGGCGTGGCCGGTCGGGGAGTCGAGATGACCCGGGTGGGCCCTCGGTGGCGGGTGACCCGCCCGTGGCCTCCCCGGTTGCGCCCGTTCGTGCACAGCTAGCCGGTTATTGGGAGGAGGCGGCCTCTCCGTATCGGGTGCGGCTGGTCCCCACGGAGACCTCCTGCGCATCCTGGTGTCCGGCGCGCTCACAGGCGGCCTGATCGCTCTGGCGGGAACCCTCGGCCGCCGCAACCGCAGGCGCCGCGAGGGCGGCGACACGAACGGACGCTGACGGACACGGCACCTTCCCCCGGGGCTCTCGGGCACGGCATGGTGCTGTCGACTGTCTGTGCTCGCAGAGGGGGGATCGATGGCGTTATGGGATCACTTTCCGGCGCTGATCGGCGTTGTCGTCGGAGCGGTTGGCTCGTATGCGGTGGCCAGCCTCACGGAGCGGAGCCGCTGGCGACGGGCGAGAGCCGAACGCTGGGATGAGAAGAGGTTCCACTCCTACGCGAGCTATGCGGCCACCCTGAAAGATCAGATACGCATCGCGCAGCGCATCGGGGCCGCCAGAGGCTTCGCGAACGTGGCGGATCCCCTGGATCCCGACGAAGGCCTGGCACAGCTCGCCGAGGCCGAGTCACGGCGCGCAGCCGAGTGGGAATCCGTGCTGCTCGTGGGGGACGCCGAAGCGATCGGAGCAGCTCGCACATGGCATGAAGCCGTATGGAACGTCGAGTTGTACGCGCGGGGACTGAAGGACGACCCTGCCGGGTGGGCAAGCGCGGAGAAGAAGGTGAGCCAGGCGCGTGACGCGTTCTACGCGTGCGCACGACGCGACCTCGGGATCGCGGGACCGCCCCCACCGTCCGGCAACTGGCCGCGGTCCTGGCAACAGCCGGAGCTCGGCCAAGGCGACCGAGCCTGAGGCGGTTCGCATACGGAAGGGGTGCCACCGATCCGGTGACACCCCTTCTGAGCTGGGCCTTGGCCCGGCTGTGGCGGTGGGTGTGGGATTTGAACCCACGGTGACTCGCGCCACGACGGTTTTCAAGACCGTTCCCTTAGGCCGCTCGGGCAACCCACCCTTGCCCCTGCCGACCAGCGGCGGAGCGGGTCCAGAGTACCGGCTGGCGCCGCTGCTCGGGGCGCTGTTGATCCACCGTTGCCATTTCCGCCGGCGCCTGCGCGTGCTGCCCACCGGCCGCGGGCGATGGCGGGGAGCCCTGCTCGCCGGGCTCCCCGCCATCCGGTCAGGACGCCTGGGCCTTGTCGTAGGCCGCCTTCGCCTCATTGCCGAAGTACGGGCCGTACATCCGGTTCGGCAGGAAGGTGTAGCCGAAGCTGTTCACCGAGACCTGGGTGCCCAGGCCCGTGGCCTCGTTGAAGTCCTGGAACCAGGGGCCGCCGCTGGAGCCGCCGGTCATGTTGCAGGCCAGGCCGTGGTCCTTGGTCAGCAGGAAGTCCTTGCCGCTGTTGCCGCTGCAGTAGACCAGTTTCGTACCGTCGTACGGGGCTGCCGCGGGGAAGCCGAAGGAGTACATCTTCTTGTTGTAGCCACCGTTGAAGAGGATCCCCTGGGCGCCGACGGCCTGGCTGAGGGTCTGGCCGTTCAGCGGGGCGACGACGGCGAGGCCGACGTCCATGTTCATGTCCTCGCTCGCGGCCCACTGGTCGGTGGCGAAGGTCTTGGTGGCCGACCACTGGCCGTAGGGTGCGGACCCGTTGTTGTAGGCGGGGACGAACACCCAGTTGGTGTGCCAGGCTCCCTGGTACTTCACGCAGTGGCCGGCCGTGATGACCGTACTGCCGTTGGCGCTGGTGACCGAGTCGCCGGAGCAGGATGCCGTCCGGTCGCCCATGGTGAAGAAGACCCGGCCCGAGGTCCTCACGACCGCGCCGCCGCCCGTCCAGGCACCGCCCGCCTGCGGGAACGCGGTGGGGGACGCCGCAGCGGTGAAGGACGCGGCAGGGGTCGGGGCGATGCTGGTGGGCGCCGCCGAGGCGGCGACCGGGGTGCGGGCCGCACCCGGGACCGCCGTCACGTCGAGCGGGGTGGCTCCCCGCATCCGCTCAGCGGTCCAGAAGCCCTGGGTGTGCTGCTGCCGGAACGACGCGGGGGTCTCCGCCGCGGTCGAGGGGGTGGCCGCCGTCAGGGCGCCCGCAACGAGGGCACCTGCCGAGAGGAGGACGGACAAGGCCGTGCGATGACGATTCACGCATGACTCCTTCTGCCGTGCCCGGTCCGGTCCTGTCGGTCGGACCAGGGCAGGGTGGGGGTGAAGAACGGTCGGTGCGGATCGGCTGTGCGTTGCTTGCCGGGGCAGAGTGGCACGGCTGTGCGTCAATGTCAGCGGGCAGTCAGAACGTTCGGTCGGTTCCGGCCAGGAAATGGCCAACTCCCCGCCGTTGCGCCGTCATACGGTGAGCACCACGCCCGCGTACGAGGCCCCCGCCACCACCACCCACGCCCCCAGACCCAGCGCCGCCGCCCGCCCGCCGGTCCGGGCCAGCGTCGGCAGGTGCACCGCGCTCCCCAGGCCGAACAGGGCCGCCGCCAGCAGGGCCTCCTGCGCGGTGTGCGCCCACTCCAGCGCCACGTCGGGCAGCGCCCCCGTGGCGCGCAGTGCGGCCGCGGCCAGGAACCCGGCCACGAACAGCGGTACCGGAGCCGGCCGGCGCCCCGAGGCCGTGCGCACCCCGCGCCGCCGGGCCCGTACGGAGAAGGCCACGGCCGCCACCAGCGGGGCGAGCAGCGCCACCCGCATCAGCTTGACCAGCACCGCCTCACCCAGTGCGCCCGGGCCCGCGGTCTGCGCGGTGGCCACCACCTGGCCGACGTCGTGGACGCTGGCACCGACCCACCGCCCGAAGGCCGGGTCGGAGAGGCCCAGCGGCCCCTGGAGGAGGGGCAGGACCGCGATGGCGAGCGTGCCGCAGAGGGTGACCAGGGCCACCGAGGCGGCCACGTCCTCCTCGTCGCTGCCCGACACCTCGCTCACCGCGCCGATCGCCGAGGCCCCGCAGATCGAGTACCCCGTGGCGATCAACAGCGGCTGATCCCCTGGGAGTCCCAGCCGACGGCCCAGCCAGACGGTGCCGAAGAAGGTGGCCGCGACCACGCCGGCGACCATGGCCACCGTGGCCCAGCCGAGCCTGAGCACCTGGTCCAGGCCCAGCCCCAGGCCCAGCAGCACGATGCCGATCCGCATCAGCCGGCGACCCGCCAGGGACAGGCCCGGGCGCGCGGTTCCCCGTACGAAGGTCCGTACGCCCGGCAGGTGCGCCACCGCGATGCCCAGCACCACCGACGCGGTCAGCATCGGCACGGCGGGCACGAGGCGGTGGATGCACCATGCCGCGAGCGCTCCGCCCGCGGCCATCGCCAACCCGGGCCAGGGGGTGGATGTTTCACGTGAAACATGGCGGACCGCCGCGCCCTGCGGGCGGTGGAGGAGTGCCATCAGTCGACGGGGAGCGTGTAGACGCGACGGATGCTGGTGCCCAGGCGGGACACGTCGGCGCCGTACACGTGCACGGATATCGCCTTGGTGTCACAGGAGTTGCGCACCTTGTGGATGTCACCGGGCGGGGCGAACCCGCAGACCTCGCCCTGCGCGTTGACCACGTCCTCGGTGGCGACCAGCCGGGCGGGGCCCGCGCCGGGGGCGAGCCGGAAGCGGCGTTCGCTCTCCTCGCCCTGGTGCACCCCGGCCACGCACCACGACACGTGGTCGTGGATGCAGGTCTCCTGCCCGGGCAGCCACACCAGCGCCACCACCGAGAAGCTGCCGTCGGACTCGGCGTGCAGGATGTGCTGCCGGTACCGCTCCGGGTCGCCCTCCCGCTGCGCGGGCGTCAGGAGGTCGGGCGCCCCCAGATGCGGGGCGAGCCGTTCACCCACCAGGTACGCGGTGAGATCGGGAGCCAGTCCCCGCTCCACGACCGTGCGGATCTCGTTGACGAGGGCGGCCATCCTCGTGGTGGTGCGGGCCGGAATGGTGGTCGTCATGTTCGCAGCGTGCTGCCGTCGTTCCATCACGTCTAACGACAGTTATGACCTGAAATCCCAAGCACCGCTTATGGATTGGTCAGCAGCCGACCCGGTTCGCCGCCGCCTGCTTCAGGGCGTTGAGCACCACGCCGGTCGCCGGGACCCGCAGATGGTCGCGGTAGACGTAGGCGGCGATGTGCCGGCGGGCGGCGGGCTGGAGCGCCCGGCCGCAGACCTTGCTCAGCGAGAGGGAGGGGAGCACCAGCGCGGGCATCATCGCCACGCCCAGCCCCTGCGCGACCAGGCTCTGCACCACCAGGTTGTCGTCGGTGGCGAAGCGGATGTCGGGGACGAAGCCCAGCTCCGCGCACTCGTGCAGCAGGTTCGCCCGGCAGCGCGGGCAGCCAGCGATCCACTGCTCCTCGGCGAGGTCGGCCAGGTGGACGGCGCGGCGCCGGGCCAGTGGATGCCCGGTCGGCAGCAGCACCGTCAGCTGGTCTTCCAGCAGCCTGACCTCGGCGACTTCCTCCGGGATCTCCTCGTGGAGCCCGGGATAGGTGAAGGCCAGCGTGATGTCGCACTCCCCGCGCTCCAGCCGGCGCAGCGAATCGGGGGGCTCCCCCTCCAGCAGCTCCACCTGTACGCCCGGATGGTCCTTGGCCAGGCAGCTCAGGGCTTCCGGTACGAGGGTGACGTTGGCACTGGGGAAGCCGCACAGCCGGACCCGCCCGGTGCGCAGGCGCGCGTAGGCCTTCAGCTGGGCCTCGGCGGCGGAGAGGCTGCCGAGGATGGCCTCGGCGTGCCGGGAGAGGGACTCCCCGGCCTCGGTGAGCTGCATCTTGCGGCCCACTCGGGTGAACAGCGGGGTCCCGACGGCGCGTTCGAGCGCCTTCATCTGCTGGGTGATGGCGGGCTGGGTGTACCCCAGCATGCGGGCGGCCGCCGAGTACGACCCGGAGGCGACCACCTCGTGGAACGTCCGTATGTGCCGGGAGTCGAACACCAATGAAGCATAAGCGGACATTGGGAGGGGCCGTAGGCGGAATCCCGCCTACGGCCCCTGTCCATCAGGCCACCGCTCTACCGCGGTCCTACTTGTCGCCGACCCGCGAGCCGAGCGTGATGTCGACGGTGGTCGGCTTCCCGCCCCGCAGGTAGGTCAGCTTCACGGTGTCGCCGGGCTTGTGCGTCCAGATCAGGCTGATCAGGGTCGGGCCGCTGTCGACCGGCTTGCCGCCGAACTCGGTGATGACGTCGCCGGGCTTGAGGCCCGCCTTGCCGGCCGGACCGTTGGGGTCGACCAGCTCGTTGGCGGCCGCGCCCTGCTCGGAGATCTTGGCGCCCTCGGTCTTGGCCTGGAGGTCCACGGAGACCGAGATCACCGGGTAGACCGGCTTGCCCGTCTTGATCAGCGACTCGGCCACGTTCTTGGCCTGGTTGATCGGGATGGCGAAGCCGAGGCCGATGGAACCGGCCTGGCCGCCGCCGAAGCCGCCGTTGCCGGCCGACTGGATCGCGGAGTTGATGCCGATGACCGCGCCGCGTCCGTCGAGCAGCGGACCACCGGAGTTGCCCGGGTTGATCGAGGCGTCCGTCTGGAGCGCGCTCATGTACGAGTTCTTGCTGCCCGAGCCGTCGCCGGAGGCGACCGGGCGGTTCTTGGCGCTGACGATGCCGGTCGTGACCGTGTTCGACAGGCCGAAGGGGGCGCCGATGGCGATGGTCGGGTCGCCGACCGCGACCTTGTCGGAGTCGCCCAGCGGCAGCGGCTTGAGGCCGGCGGGCGGGTTCTTCAGCTTGAGGACCGCGACGTCGTAGCCCTGGGCGCGGCCCACTACCTCGGCGTCGTACTTCTTGCCGTCGGAGAAGGTCGCGAAGAGCTTGCCGCCGTTCGCGGCGGAGGCCACCACGTGGTTGTTGGTGAGGATGTGGCCCTGCTGGTCGTAGACGAACCCGGTGCCGGTGCCGCCCTCGCCGTCACCGGCCGAGGCCTCGATGGTGACCACGCTGGGCAGCGCGCCCGCGGCCAGGCCCGCGATGGAGCCGGCCTCGCGCTTGAGGTCCTTGGGGGTGTTGCCGGCGCTGATCGTGGTCGAGCCGGTGCCGTTGTCGCTGCGCTCGGCGGCCCAGTAGCCCACGCCGCCGCCGATGCCGCCCGCGATGAGGGCCGCCACGAGCACGCCCGCGATCAGGCCGCCCTTGCCCTTCGGCTTGGGCGCCGGGGAGCCGTCTGCGGTCAGGGGAACGCCCCAGGCGCCGCCACCGTGGCCGCCGCCCGCACCGTACGCCGGCACTGCGGGCGGCGGGGGCGGCCAGCCCTCGGCTCCGTGTGCGGCCTGGGCGGGGGCCGGGGCGTGACCGTAGGCCGGCGCCGGCGCCGGGGCCGCCGGGGTGGGAGGAGTGGGCGGGATCTGCTGCGTCGGCTCGGTACCGGGCGCGGGCGTCGGCGGAAGCTGCTGGGTCACGGGCTCGGCGGCGGGTGCCGCGGCCGGTGCCTGCGGTGCCACGTCCTTCGGTGCATCGGCCTGCGGTCCACCGGCCTGCGTCTCGGGGGCCGGAGCAGGGGGTACGGACGGGGCCGCGGGGGGTGTCGGGGCCGCGGTGCCCTCGTTCTCGGTGCTCACAGCGCTCTCTCCTCGTCACACACGGCTTCAGAAATCTCTGTCACATCGCTGGCAATCGGTCCGAGTGAACGTTCGACGTGCCGCACAAGTTCCTGGGCAAAGCCTTTCCCATGACCCGTCAGAGCACTGTAAGCCGGACCTGTGCATCTCCTCCCATTCTTTATATCCGGCATTTAGGACGCACCTGCAGCACTCGCCCTCGACGCCCGGGGCCCTCTCGGTGGCACCATGACCCGGTGACCCACGCAATGCCGCGCACCATCCAGGTCGTCGCCCACCGCGGCGCCTCGGAGGATGCCCCCGAGCACACCCTGGCCGCCTACCGCAAGGCCATCGAGGACGGCGCCGACGCCCTCGAATGCGATGTCCGGCTCACCGCCGACGGCCATCTGGTCCTGGTCCACGACCGCCGGGTGAACCGCACGTCCAACGGCCGCGGCGCCGTCTCCGCCCTGGAGCTGGCCGATCTCGCCGCCCTGGACTTCGGCTCCTGGAAGGACCGCGAGGAGTCCCCCGACTGGGACGCGGACCCCGAGCGCACGTCCGTCCTCACCCTGGAGCGGCTCCTGGAGCTGATCTCCGACGCCGGCCGTCCGGTGCAGCTCGCGATCGAGACGAAGCATCCGACCCGCTGGGCCGGACAGGTGGAAGAGCGCCTCCTCTTCCTGCTCAAGCGCTTCGGGCTGGACGCCCCGCCCACCGAGGGTCCGCACCCGGTCCGGGTCATGAGCTTCTCGGCGCGCTCCCTGCACCGGGTGCGGGCGGCGGCCCCGACGATCCCCACCGTGTACCTGATGCAGTTCATCTCGCCCCGGATGCGGGACGGGCGCCTGCCGGCCGGCGTGACGATCGCCGGTCCCGGGATGCGGATCGTGCGCAACCACCCCGGCTTCATCCGCAAGCTCCAGGGCGCGGGGCACTCCGTACACGTATGGACAGTGAACGAGCCGGAAGACGTTCAGCTCTGCGCTGATCTGGGTGTGGAAGCGATCATCACGAACAGACCGCGTCAAGTTCTGTCCCAACTGGGGCGCTGACGTCCCCTTTTGCGCACCCGCCACTCCCAACTCGCCTGTAACAGGGTGTGCACCGGCGCATCCGCTCCGCATTCGTTCGGCATGAATGCGTCAGAGGGGTCCGCTACGGCGGTTTCCGGTCCAGGCCATTGGGGCATCCAGACCATGCGTGGGGCTAAGGAGGTTCCGGGGGTGGCGTTGGTGGTGGCACAGGAAGTGCCCACGTCGTCGTGCATGGACGTACGCCATGGTCCTGCGGGCGTGGGTGAGGCGCGACACCGGATGCGCGAACAATTGCGTATCAGCGGGGTGCCCGAATCGGTCGTGGACGATGCCGTACTGATCCTTTCCGAACTGCTCAGCAACGCCTGCCGACACGGCAGGCCCTTGGGCGCGCGGGAAGTCGGGGACGGGGAGATACGCGCCGCATGGCGCGTCGACAGAGCGGGACGGCTGACGGTCGAGGTCACGGACGGGGGCGGTCCCACCCGCCCGGTTCCTGCCACGCCTTCGGTCACCGCACGCGGCGGCCGGGGGCTGAACATCATCAGCGCCCTTGCCCAGGACTGGGGTGTCCGGGACGGAGCGGCGGGTGAGGTCACGGTGTGGGTGATCGTTGCCTGTGGGCCCCGGCACGAGGATTTCGCTACGCGCGTTGCGCCCCCGGCGATCGACTTCAGCACGGCCTTCGACGACCTGGATCCCTGAAGGATCCCGATCCCTGCAGGACGACACAACAGCACAGCAGTTCCGGTCATCCGTACAAGCGGCCGTCCGGGAGCGCACGCCGACCGTGCTCCCGGCCGCACCCCACCGGTTCCGGCGGTACGAACGGCTAGGCTCGCGCCCAGACACGACGCCGTACCGCCGCAACCGGGAGACACCCACGATGGCCAAGAAGCGCCCCGTAGCCAAGACCGCAAAGCCGCAGCTCAACAACGGTGAGATCCCCGTCGTGGGTGCCCGCGAGCCCTGCCCCTGCGGATCCGGGCGCCGCTACAAGGCCTGCCACGGCGCAGCCGCCGCGCACGCCGTCACCGAGCACGTCCAGCGCCCCTTCGAGGGCCTGCCGGGCGAGTGCGACTGGGTCGCGCTGCGCGAGCTGGTGCCCGCGGCCACCGTCCCGCTGTCCCTCAAGGGCGGTCTGCCCGAGGGCGTCCCCTCGGTCACGCTGGTGACCGTACTTCCCATGGCCTGGCCGGCGCTGCGCCGCGAGGACGGGTCCGTCCTGCTCGGCCTGCAGAACGACTCGTCCACCGGGGACCTCGGCCGCGACATGGCCGACACCCTGGAGCGTGCGCTCGCGGCCGAACCGGGCACCCCGATCCCCGCGCGACGGGTTCCCGCCGAGGGTCCGCGCCTTCAGGATCTCCTGGACGCCGACGGCGGTTTCGAGCCTGTTGTGCACAGCGGCTTCGAATTCTGGATTCCGGAATCCGAGGGCGAGCAGAACGCCTCCCCGGAGATCGCCGCCTCGCTGGAGCGCGCCAACGCGGCCGCCATTCCCACCGTCAAGCTGACCGGCGTGGACGCCGCCTACTGGTGCGAGACCCCGGAGAAGAACCACCTGCGCTGGGTCATGCCGCACCCCGAGGAGAAGCTGCTCGACGCCCTCGCCCGGCTGCACGCGGCCGGTACGTCCTCGCTCGGAGAGGGCACGAAGCTCGTCGGTTCCTTCCGCGCCCACGGCCTGATGGTCCCGGTCTGGGACCTGCCCACCGGGGTCACGGCCGACGACGTGGAGAAGCCCGCGGCACAGTTCGCGGAGCGCCTCGCCGGGGCCCTGGCCACGGACGCCCCGCTGACCACGGAGGAGCGCCGGGCGCGCGGCGGACTCACCAACCGCCAGGTGACCCTCAGCTGACCGCGCGCACGCGCGGAGCCGGTGACCGGAGTCACAACTCCCGCTAATCGTCTGCAAATCGGTGTCTGAATATCAGAGATCGAATTTGCGTACAGGCGATCTCTTGTTACCGTTCTTGTAGCCCGGTCGCTGGTGCATCCCCCGTCGCCAGCGACCGGGCCCTTCCATTTCCGGCGGTACTCAACCGTCACCCGGTGCCGGAGAGTTGCTCCCGGACCGCAACAGCAACTCGCCTTCATCATCCGGAACTGCAAATTCCGCAACGGCCGAGTAACTGTCCGGATCCCCTGCCGAGGTCTCCTTCGGCGTCTCGCACAGGCCCGGCTCGTCACCCGCACCGACCGCGCACCGGATCTGCACCGTGCGCCCGGCCGGCCCCATCATCGTCAGCACCGCATCCAGGGCGTGACCACTGGTGTTGCGGTAGTAACTCCGGCCCCACGTCCGGCCTTCGGCCACCAGCACGCAGGTTTGCGCCTCCACGCCGTGCGGCGAGGACAGTTCGGGTCCGCAGCGGGAATCCGTACGGGGCTGCTCGGCCTGGCCGGGCCGCTCGGGCCCGGATGTCGCCTCCGCCGAGCGCGGAGGCGACGTAGGAGAGGGACGAGAAGAGTCCGAAAGCCCGAGCGTCGAGAACAGGCCGCCGCCCTTTCCGTCATCCTGACCGGCAAAATCCGGCCCGGCGATCGCTCCGGTGAGCGGGAGCGACAAGATGATCAGCACACCGGCGCCGATACCGATCAGGCGGAGATTCATTCGCCGAAGATAGCGATGCGGGAATGGGGCGCGGAGATCCCCGCGCCCAATTCCCTTGGAAACTCGTCCCGCTGGCACCCGTACGAGTGATCCGCCGGCGCCCGTCAGGTCAGTACGCGAGCCTGCTGCCGCCACCGGGCGCGCCGCTGCTCGCCTCGACCAGCGCGTCCACGACCGCCTCGACCTCGGGCAGCCAGAGCGTGCCGGCACCCTGCGGCAGCGACTTCGCCCGCGGCTCCCGTTCCCAGCGCACCTGGCCCCCGCTGGACGCGGCGGAGGGCGGCAGCAACAAGTAACCACCCTCGCCGTGGAAGCGCAGCGAGGAGGGCACGTGGTCCTTCGCGTACAGGAGTTCGCCGAGCCGCTCCAGCGAGTACGGCGCCACCAGCAGCGACCAGCGGGTCGGCGTGGCCACGATCGGCCCGAGCCGCATGCCTTGCGCGTCCAGTCGTAGGAGGGCCCGCGCGGCCGCGGCGGCCGGCAGGCTCACCGCGCACGGGGCGGCCCCGCCGGTCGCCATCAGAACGGGGGCGGTGGGCCGGTTGGTCCACCACCAGGCCACCATCCGGGGGTCGGTGGTGGCGGCGAGCAGACCCGGGTCGAAGGGGTGCGCGCCGGGAACGACGCAGTCGGGGTCGGGGCAGGCGCATCGCGAGGCGTCCGTGGCGGACCGGCCGACGCCGGGCAGGACGGGCCACTGCCAGGTGGTGGCGCAGGTGAGCGCCGCTTCGAGGAGAGCGGCCGAGCCGCCGCCCTGTCGCGGGGCGGGGCGCAGGGATTGAAAGCGATCGCGGAGCCGCTGGAGACGCCTTCCGAGGATCTCGCGCATGAGCGCTCGTTCCTTTCCGTTGAACGTCGAGGGCCACATCACACCATGTAACCGGTGTCTCACCACACGTACAGGTTTCGCGTCACTGTCCGCCAGAAGCAGGTTCACACGGTTCGTGCAGTTTTCTTACGGGTCCGTCAAACGTCCGGCGGGGGTGCAGCGCGACCCGCTCCGACGGCCGAGACCGGCTGCCGGCGCTAAGGACGACGGCCCGTGTCGGGTGGTTCCCGGCGGCGCCAACTGACCCCCGGCACCACCGAATACGTACCCGACCCCCCTGCGGCACCCGCCCAGTCGACCTTAAAAACCGACTGCTTCCAGCTTTTTCCGGCCAAGTTCTAGCCTTGGCTCGACAGTGAGTTGCCGTCCCACGGACACCAGGATTCCCACCTGGGCAATGCTGGACATGCATCCACGTGTGCGTGTAGATGTGGATTCCTTGATGGCGGCGCAGCACGATCTGGGGGTTTGCGATGCTATTTGGCGAATCGCACCAGGTGGAAAGGCGGACGCCATGAGCGCCCCGCATCTGCCGAAAGTGGCTGGAATCGATCCAGCAGTCACGGTGTCGCCGCACACTGCGGCGCCCACGCCCGCCCGGACCACCCCCGCACCGGCCCCTCCACCCGGCCCGGGCAGCCTCATCCAGGACCGGCTGGCGGGCATGGTCTCGGACCTCACCACCCTCCACGAGCTCACCGAGCGCCTCGCCCGCACCAGTGACCTCGACAGCTCCCTCCACGAGTTCCTGCGCGCCGGAGCCGCACTCGTCGGCGCCCGCCGCGGCCTGATCGTCCTGGAGCCCTCCGACGGGCTCGGCCCCACCTGCACGATCGGCCTCGGCCTGGGCCACGCCGAACTCGGCCACATCGAGACCGTGCCGCGCAGCGCGACCTCCTACGGACGCATCCTCGACGGGCTCCCCGACGCCGAAGGCGGCTCCGAGGTCCTCCCCGAGCCGGACGCACCCCCCGGCACCGGGGGTTTCGCCGCCCCCGTCGACCCCCGCCACCGCGAGGTTGCCGCCCGCCTCGGCTACGCCGCCAGCTACGCGCTCCCGCTGACCGCCGAAGCCACCGGCCGGCTCGGCGCGGCCGTCTGGCTCTACGACGAGCAGGCCGAGCCGAGCGACCGCCAGCGCGACCTCGCCGGGCTGTACGTGCGGCACGCCGCCGAGCACCTGGCCCGGATGCTGGAGGTGGAGCGCTCCCGCACGCGCCTGGCCACCGTCGCCGAGGAACTGCTGCCCAGCCGGCTCCCCCGGATCCCCGGAGTCCAGCTCGCGGCCCGCCACCACACGGGGCCGCGCGGCGGCGGCGACTGGTACGACGCCCTGCCGCTGCCCGAGGGCGCCCTGGGGCTGGCCGTCGGCTCCGTCACCGGATCGGGGCCGAGCGCCGTCGCCGCGATGGGGCGGCTGCGCGCATCGCTGCGCGCCTACGCCGTCATGGAGGGCGAGGACCCCGTAGCGGTCCTGTCCGACCTGGAACTGCTGCTGCGCCTGACCGAGCCGGCGCGCTCGGCCACCGCCCTCTTCGCCTACTGCGAACCCGCGGGGGGCCCGCACGCCGAGGGCCAGGGAGCCAAGATCATCCTCGCGGGCGCCGGGCACACCCCGCCGCTCCTCATCGGCGAGCGCCGCACCGAGTACGTGGAGACCTCCCTCTCCGCCCCGCTCGGCATGCTGTCCTGCTGGGAGGCGCCGAGCGTGGAGATCGAACCCGCGCCCGGAGAAACGGTGCTGCTGTACACCGACGGGCTGCTGCACCACACCGGCGACCCGATGGACCGGGCCTACGCCCGGCTGCACGCGGCGGCCGCGGGGGTGCCCCGTAGCGTCCGCGACGACCCGGCCGCCCTCTGCGACCACATCCTGCGGACCGTGCTGCCCGACGGGGAGCCGACCGACGCCCCCGAGGACATCGTGCTGCTCGCCGCCCGGTTCGAGTGAGCCCGGGCACGTGCGTCGATCGCACCGGGGCGATCGTGACAAAACGCACGATACGAAACACGCACATCCGCACACGCCTACGATGGATGCGGTCCACACCCAGGTCCGTACGGTCGTAGCTGAGGAGAAGACGTGGCTGACGAGCTCACCCCGGAGACCCCGGAAGAAGAGCAGCCCAAGAAGACGCACAAGCAGCGCAAGAACGGTCTGTACCCGGGCGTCAGCGACGAGCTCGCCGAGAACATGCGCACCGGCTGGGCCGACACCGAGCTGCACGGGCTGGAGCCCATCGCGCAGGCCGCGCACACCGCCGCCCGCCGCGCCGCGCTGTCCGCGCGCTTCCCCGGCGAGCGCCTCGTCGTCCCCGCGGGCCGTCTGAAGACCCGCTCGAACGACACCGAGTACCCCTTCCGCGCCTCGACCGAGTACGCGTACCTCACCGGCGACCAGACCGAGAACGGCGTCCTGGTCCTGGAGCCCACCGGGCCGACCGGCCACAAGGCCACCGTCTACCTGCTGCCGCGCTCCGACCGGGAGAACGGCGAGTTCTGGCTGTCCGGCCAGGGCGAGCTGTGGGTCGGCCGCCGCCACTCCCTCACCGAGGCCGAGCAGCTCCTGGGCATCCCCGCCCAGGACGTCCGCGAGCTCGCCGCGGCCCTCACCGAGGCCGAGGGCCCGGTCCGGGCCGTCCGCGGCCACGACTCCCTCATCGAGTCCGCCCTCACCGACAAGGTGACCAAGGAGCGCGACGAGGAGCTGCGCGTCTACCTCTCCGAGGCCCGCGCCGTGAAGGACGCCTTCGAGATCGGCGAGCTGCAGAAGGCCGTCGACTCCACCGTCCGCGGCTTCGAGGACGTCGTGAAGGTCCTCGACAAGGCCGAGGCCACCTCCGAGCGCTACATCGAGGGCACCTTCTTCCTGCGCGCCCGCGTCGAGGGCAACGACGTCGGCTACGGCTCCATCTGCGCCGCCGGCCCGCACGCCTGCACCCTGCACTGGGTCCGCAACGACGGCGACGTCCGCTCCGGCGACCTGCTGCTGCTCGACGCCGGCGTGGAGACCCACACCCTCTACACCGCCGACGTCACGCGCACGCTGCCGATCAACGGCACGTACACCGACATCCAGCGCAAGATCTACGACGCGGTCTACGAGTCCCAGGAAGCCGGCATCGCCGCCGTCAAGCCGGGCGCGAAGTTCCGCGACTTCCACGACGCCTCGCAGCACGTGCTGGCCGAGAAGCTCGTCGAGTGGGGCCTGCTGGAAGGCCCCGTCGAGCGCGTCCTGGAGCTCGGCCTGCAGCGCCGCTGGACCCTCCACGGCACCGGCCACATGCTCGGCATGGACGTCCACGACTGCGCCGCCGCGCGCACCGAGGCGTACGTCGACGGCACGCTGGAGCCGGGCATGTGCCTCACCGTCGAGCCGGGTCTGTACTTCCAGGCCGACGACCTGACCGTGCCCGAGGAGTACCGGGGCATCGGCGTCCGGATCGAGGACGACATCCTGGTCACCGAGGACGGCAACCGGAACATGTCGGCCGGGCTGCCCCGCACCTCGGACGAGGTCGAGGCCTGGATGGCGCGCCTCAAGGGCTGACGCCTCGGCCTGTACCTCTGGCTCGTACGTTCGGGTGGGCGGGATCCTTCACGGGTCCCGCCCATCGGCGTAGCCACGGCCGTTTGCACGGCCGCTGGCCACGGCGCTCGCCAACGCACTTTGATGCGTCGCCTCGCTACGACACCTTCAGGAGCGCGTCCTCGCGCCACTTCAGCATCTTGTCGAAGCTCACCACCGCGCCGCGCCCCGGCCGGTTGCGAAAACGGACGTGGTCGGCGAGCTCCGCGATCAGGTCCAGGCCCCGGCCGTGTTCGGCCAGGGAGGGTCTACGGCGGGCCACCGTCGAGGGCGGGAATCCCGGCCCGGAATCGGTCACCTCGATGCGGCAGCAGTCCCCGTCCAGATAGGCCGTGACGTGGTACGCCTCGGTCTCGTCCGGGATCTCGCCGCCGCCACCGTGCTCCACGGCGTTCGCGCACGCCTCGCTCAGCGCCACCGAGAGATCGAAGGAGATGTCCGGGTCCACCCCCACGGTCTCCATCGTCCCCAGCAGCAGTCGCCTGGCGAGCGGCACGCTCGCGGCGTCGCGCCTCAAGTGGAGAGACCACCAGATGCTCATACGGTTACGTATTGCCGCCCGCGACCGGCCGTAAGCGCCGTGCGGCCGTCCGGGAACCGATTGCCCTCGTTCGGCCGATGCGGCTCTCCCGGAGGGCGGTGTACGCGGCGCGTCCCGGCCCCGATGCGGACCGTCTTCGCAGAGGGGACTCAAGTGGACCTTTAGGACCTGCCGTATGAAGGGCCTAAGCGCAGTGCGATGATGACCCGGCCATGTCTGACCCCCACGCGACGCACGCCGGAGCCGGCCTCCGGCTGATCCGGGCCGCGGTGTTCACCGCGGTCTGTGTCGTGCTGTCCGCGGCCGGGCACGCGCTGGCGTCCTGCGCCACCGTGCCCTGGTGGTCACTCTGCATCGGCTTCCTCGCCGTCTTCGCCGTCGCGGCCCCGCTCGCGGGACGCCGTCGCACGCTGCCCGGCATCGCCGCCGGGCTCACCGCCGGACAACTCGCCCTGCACGCGCTGTTCGGACTCGGCCAGCACGGCGCCGCGGCCGCGCAGGCACCGGCAGGAGCCACCGACAGCTCGCTCGCGGCGCTCGCCGCCCAACTGGTGTGCGGGGGCAACTCCGTACCGCTCAGCCCGGCCGACGCCCGGCGGATCCTGGAGGCCGCCGGCCTGGACCCGGCCGCCCTGGCCCAGCAGGCCGCACAGGCCGGTGAGGCCGGGCAGCTCGCCGCGCAGGGCCACGGCGTGCACGCCCACCTGGCCCAGACCGCCACCGCGGCACCCGCGACCGGCCTGTTCAGCCCGGCCATGCTGCTCGGCCACCTGCTGGCCGCGCTCGCCGCCGGCTGGCTGCTGGGCCGCGGGGACGCCGCGCTCTTCCGGCTCGTCGAACTCTCCCGGCTCTCCGCCGCCGAAGCCGCCCCGATCCGCCCGCTGCGCGCCGCACTGGCCTTCGTACGCGTCCTCGGCGCCGGGCTCCCCGGCACGCCCACCCGGACCTCGCGGGCCCTGCGGACCGGCTGCGAGCCCGCGGCCCGCACCGGCCGGGACGCACTCCAGCACACGGTGATCAGGCGCGGGCCGCCCACGGCCCTCGCCCTCGCAGCCTGACGCGGCACCCTCCTCCCCGGGACACACAGCGGGAGCGCCGGTGCCGCGAACTCCGCGCGCGCCCGTGCGCGGAGCCACCGCCGTCACTGCTTCCGTGGAGTGTTTCTGCCATGAAGACCTCTCGCGTCTCCTTCGCCGCCGCCCTCGCCGCCGGCACCGTCCTCGTCCTCTCCGGCACCGCGTTCGCCCACGTCGGCGTCCAGCCCGGCGAGGCCACCAAGGGCGGCTACACGACGATCAACTTCAAGGTCCCGAACGAGCGCGACAACGCGTCGACCACCCAGCTGGAGGTCAACTTCCCGATCGACCAGCCGCTCTCGTCCGTCATGCCGCAGGACATTCCCGGCTGGACCGTGACGGTCGAGAAGAGCAAGCTCGACAAGCCGCTCACGGTGCACGGCAGGCAGGTCACCGAGGCCGTCACCAAGGTCACGTGGACCGGCGGAAAGATCGAGCCCGGCAAGTTCCAGCAGTTCCCGCTCTCCGTGGGCAAGCTGCCCGAGAACGTCGACCAGATGGTCTTCAAGTCGATCCAGACCTACGACAACGGCGAGGTCGTCCGGTGGATCGAGGAGACCAAGGAAGGCGCCGCGGAACCGCAGAACCCGGCGCCCGTCCTGAAGCTGACCGCCGCGAAGGGCGAGGACCAGCACGGCGCCGGCGCCAAGGGCGACGAGGCGAAGAACGCCGACAAGGACGCCGCGTCCGAGCACGGCTCCGACACCACGGCGCGCGCCCTCGGCATCGCCGGCATCGTCATCGGACTCGGCGGGGTCGCCTTCGGCTTCGCCTCGCGTCGCCGTTCCGCCTGACCTGCCTGACCTGCCTGACCTGCCTCGCGCGCGCCTGCCCTGTGGGCGCCGTCGCTTCGCACATCCGGTACATCCAGTAACTCCCCGATCCCAGGGACATCTCTCCATGCGCACCACACGTGTGACGGTCGCCGCCCTTCTCGCGGCGGCCGCACTCACCCTCACCGCCTGCGGTGGTGAACCCGTCAAGACCGGCTCGGTCACCCAGATCTCCGGCGGCCACGACAACGCCAAGGCCGCGACCGTGCTGGACCGCCCCTTCAACAAGCCGGAGCTCGTCCTCACGGACACCACCGGCAAGCCGTGGAACCTGCGCGAGCAGACCAAGGGCAAGCCGACGCTCATCTACTTCGGCTACACCAACTGCCCCGACGTGTGCCCTCTGACGATGAGCAACATCGCCGTCGCCAAGAAGTCGCTCCCCAAGGCCGACCAGGACAACCTCCGGGTCGTCTTCGTCACCACCGACCCCGAACGGGACACTCCCGAGTCCCTCGGCGCGTGGCTCAAGTCCCAGGACCCGTCCTTCATCGGACTCACCGGGGACTTCGCCACCATCCAGGCCGCCGCACGCACGCTCGGCATCGGCATCGAGGCCGCCAAGAAGGA
The DNA here is from genome assembly GCF_055571215.1 of Streptomyces sp. NPDC030995. NCBI lineage: Bacteria > Bacillati > Actinomycetota > Actinomycetes > Kitasatosporales > Streptomycetaceae > Streptomyces > Streptomyces sp. NPDC030995. Next base: position 254,857 of record NZ_JBVIFS010000004.1, on the reverse strand, counting down.
GGCCGACGGCGGCGTCGTCTCCATGCACGGCGCCCAGGTCATCGCGTTCTCGCCCACGACCGACGAGGGCTACGTCCTCTACGGCGAGGGCACCACCGTCGACGACTACACCAAGGACCTGCCGAAGCTCATCAAGGGAGAGAACCCGTGAACGCCCGCACCACCCGCACCCTCGCCGCCGCCCTCTCCCTGACGGCAGCGCTCGCCATATCCGGCTGCTCGGGCGACAGCAAGCCGAAGATGACCGTCAGCGGCGCCTTCATGCCCCAGCCCGTGAACGACAAGATGGCCGGCGGCTTCATGGTCATCAAGAACGACTCGGCGACCGCCGACAAGCTCACCGGCGCCACCTCCTCGCTCTCCGACGATCTCCAGATCCACGAGACCAAGGACCAGAAGATGCAGCAGGTCCAGTCGATGGACGTGCCCGCGAACGGCGAACTCAAGCTGGAGCGCGGCGGCAACCACATCATGTTCATGGGCCTCAAGAGCACGCCGCAGGTCGGCGACAAGATCACTGTGGAGCTCCGCTTCGAGAAGGCCGGCCCCGTCAAGGTCGAGCTGGACGTGAAGGAACGGACGTACAACGCGCAGGCTCCGACATCCACGGCTGGCAACGGCCACTGACGGACCGAGGAACTGACACGCCATGACGGCCACCGCCCCCGCCCCTTCCACGGCCCGCGTCCGTGCCACGGCAGTCCTGCCACGGCTCGCGCTGGTCCTCGCAGCCCTGCTGGCAACCCTGTTCACCGCGGCCGCACCGGCCACGGCGCACGCCGCCCTCACCGCGAGCGACCCCAAGGACGGGGCGGTGGTCGCCACGGCGCCCGCCCAGGTCACGCTCTCCTTCTCGGAGCAGGTCGCCCTGGGCGACGACTCCATCCGCGTCCTCGACCCCCGGGGCAAACGCGTGGACACCGGCGAGCTGCGCGACATGTGCAGCGGGAACACCATCCGCTACGGCACCGCCCTGCACACCGGCCTGCCCAACGGCACCTACACCGTCGCCTGGCAGGCGGTCTCGGCCGACAGCCACCCGATCTCCGGCGCCTTCACCTTCTCCATCGGCGAGCCCTCGGCCACCGAGGTCACCCTCCCCACCGCGCAGGCGGGCGGCGGACCCGTCGGCATCGCGTACGGGATCGCCCGCTACGCCGCCTACGCCGGCTTCACCGTCCTCGTGGGCGGCTCCGCCTTCATCCTGCTGTGCTGGCGCCGGGGCGCCGCCGAACGGCCGCTGCAGAAGCTCGTCGTGCGCGCCTGGGTCACCCTGACCGCCGCCACGCTCGCGATGCTCGTGCTCCGTACCCCCTACACGGGGTCCGGGAAGTTCGCCGACGCGTTCGACCTCGACGGCCTCAGGGCCGTCCTGGAGACCAAGACCGGCGCCTCACTGATCTCGCGGCTGCTCCTGCTGGGCGCCGCCGCCCTCTTCATCGCGGTCCTCTTCGGCGTGTACGCGCGCCGCCTGCACGACGCCGAGGCCTCCGGACCCGAAAGCGCCGAGGAGGCCAAGGACACCAACGACCTGACCTTCGGCCTGGCCATCGGGGGCGCCGTGGTGTCCGGCGGCATCGCCGCCACCTGGGCCCTCTCCGAGCACGCGTCCACCGGCATCCAGCCCGGCCTCGCCATGCCCGCCGACATCCTGCACCTGCTGGCCGTCGCCACCTGGCTCGGCGGTCTCGCCGCCCTGCTCGTCGCCCTCCACAAGGTGCCCGGGATCGAGCGCGCGGCCGTCCGGCGCTTCTCCAAGGTCGCCTTCGGCAGCGTCCTGGTGCTCGCCGTCACCGGCGTCTACCAGTCCTGGCGCCAGGTGGGCAGCTGGTCCGCCCTCACCGGCACCGACTACGGGCGGCTGCTGCTCGTGAAGGTCGCCCTGGTCGCCGTCCTCATCGGCCTCGGCTACCTGTCCCGGAAGTGGACCGCACGGCTGGCCGATGCCCCTGCGGGCTCGGCCGGGACCGGCGGGCCGGACGCGAAGTCGGGCGCGAAGTCGGGCGCGTCGGAGGATGTTTCACGTGAAACGGGCTCCGATGTTTCACGTGAAACAGAGCCCGTCACCGTGCCGGCGGACCCCGAGCGCGCCGCCCAGCTCGCCCGGCAGCGTGCCGCCCGCGAGAGCGCCCGCGAGAAGCAGGTCCGCGACGCCGACCCGGACCGCGCCGGACTGCGCCGCTCCGTCCTCGCGGAGGCCGGGATCGCGGTGGTCCTGCTCGCCGTCGCCACGGTCCTCACCAGCACCGAGCCCGGGCGCACCGTGGAGCAGGAGGCGGGCCGCGGTTCCGCCGCCACCGCCGTCCCCGACCGCGCCGTCAAGATCACCCTGCCGTTCGACACCGGCGGCCAGAACGGCAAGGGCTCCATCCGGCTCGAACTCGACCCGGGCCGGGTCGGCGCCAACACCCTGCACCTCTGGGCCGACTCCGGCGACGGCAAGCCCTTCGACCTTCCCGAGGTCAAGGTCGCCTTCACCCTCCCCGCCAAGGACGTCGGCCCCCTGCCGGTCGTCCCCGACCTGGCCGCCCCCGGGCACTGGACCGCGTCCGGCGTCCAGTTGCCGCTCGCGGGCGAATGGCGCATCGACGTGACCGTCCGCACCTCCGACATCGACCAGACCACCGTCCAAAAGACCGTGAAGATCGGCTGAACAGCGTGACCGAGAGCAACCCCGACATCGAGATCTCCCGGCGACGGCTGCTGGGCACCGTCGGCGCCGCAGGCGCCGCCGGGCTCGCGCTCGGCGCCGCAGGCGGCGCCCTCGCGCACTCCGCGTTCACCGACTCCGGGAGCGGCTCCACAGCAGGCGCCGCCGGAAGCCTGTCCACCCTCGGCGCCACCCAGGTGGCCTTCCACGGGGACCACCAGGCGGGCATCACCACGCCCCTGCAGGCCAAAGGCCACCTCGTCGCCTTCGATCTCGCCGCCGGGGCGGGCCGTACGGAGGCCGCCGCGCTGCTGCGACGCTGGTCCGACACCGCCCGCCGGCTCATGGCGGGCGAGCCCGCCGCGGCCGCCGACAGCGGGATCGCCCTCGACGCCGGGCCGTCCTCCCTCACCGTGACCTTCGGCTTCGGCCACTCCTTCTTCGAGCGCACCGGCCTCACCGCCCGCCGCCCCGCGGCCCTCGACCCGCTGCCGGACTTCTCCTCCGACCGGCTCGACGCCCAGCGCAGCAACGGCGACCTGTGGGTCCAGATCGGCGCGAACGACGGCCTCGTCGCCTTCCACGCCCTGCGTGCCCTGCAGAAGGACGCGGGGGACGCCGCCCGCGTCCGCTGGCAGATGAACGGCTTCAACCGGTCCCCCGGAGCCACCGGCACCCCGATGACCGCCCGCAACCTCTTCGGCCAGGTCGACGGCACCGGCAACCCGAAGCCCTCGGAGCCCGACTTCGACAAGCGGATCTTCGTCCCCGGCGCCGGGCCGGGGCCCGCCGAGCACGCCTGGATGGCGGGGGGCTCGTACGCCGTCGTCCGGCGCATCCGCATGCTCCTCGACGACTGGGACAAGCAGTCCCTCGCGCAGCAGGAGCAGGTCATCGGCCGGACCAAGGCCACCGGCGCCCCGCTGACCGGAGGCGGCGAGACCACCGAGTTGGCGCTCGACAAGATCGGCGCCGACGGCAAGCCCGTCATCCCGTCCAACGCCCACGCCCGGATCTCCGCCCCCGAGCAGAACGGCGGGGCCGCCATGCTGCGGCGCCCCTTCTCCTTCCACGACGGGATCGGCCCCGACGGCGCTCCCGACGCCGGCCTCCTCTTCGTCTGCTGGCAGGCCGATCCGCTGCGCGGGTTCGTCCCCGTACAGCGCAAGCTCGACCGCGGCGACGCGCTGTCGGAGTTCATCCGGCACGAGTCCAGCGGCCTGTACGCGGTTCCGCCCGGCCCGCGCAGCGGGGAGTACGTGGGACAGCGGCTGCTCGAAGGGTGAACGGCTCCCCGGGGGCGGGCACCCCGGCATTAGGCTGACCGCATGTCGGCCACCCGCTTCACGTATCTCGGTCCCGAGGGCACCTTCACCGAAGCCGCCCTGCGTACGCTCCCGGAAGCCGCCACCCGGGAGCTCGTCCCGATGGTGTCCGTTCCGGCGGCCCTGGACGCCGTGCGCAACGGCGAGGCCGCTGCCGCCCTCGTCCCGATCGAGAACTCGGTGGAGGGCGGGGTCACCGCCACCCTCGACGAGCTGGCCTCGGGCGAGCCGCTGATGATCTACCGCGAGGTGCTGCTGCCCATCGCGTTCGCGCTGCTCGTGCGGCCCGGTACCGCCCTGTCGGACGTCAAGACGGTCACCGGGCACCCGGTCGCCCAGCCGCAGGTGCGCAACTGGCTGCGCGCGAACCTGCCCGACGCGGTGTGGGAGTCGGCCGCCTCGAACGCCGACGGCGCCCGGCTGGTCCAGGAGGGCCGCTTCGACGCCGCCTTCGCGGGCGAGTTCGCCGCCGCCACCTACGGGCTGGTCCCGCTGGTGACCGAGATCCACGACGCGGAGAACGCCGAGACCCGGTTCGTACTGGTGGGACGCCCGGCCCGGCCTGCCGCGCCGACCGGCGCCGACAAGACCTCCGTGGTGCTGTGGCTCGGCGACGACCACCCCGGTGCGCTGCTGGAGCTCCTCCAGGAGTTCGCGGTCCGCGGGGTCAACCTGATGCTCATCCAGTCCCGTCCGACCGGACAGGGCATCGGGAACTACTGCTTCGCCGTCGACGCCGAGGGCCACATCTCCGACCGGCGGGTCAGCGAGGCGCTCATGGGCCTCAAGCGGACCTGCCCGCAGGTCCGCTTCCTCGGCTCCTACCCGCGGGCGGGTGTCGCTCAGAGTGATGTCCGGGCGCCTCGGGCGGGAACCGCCGACGGCGACTTCACGGCCGCCTCCGACTGGCTGGCTCGCTGCCTCGACGGCCGGGCGTAGGGCCTCGTCCACTGTCCACAGAGTTATCCACAGGGCGAGATGCAGACCTGGGGACAAGTCGACAGAGCGGCCTGACAAGGTCGACAAATCGGTCTGAGGGCCCAGGTTTCGCGCTGGGGAGCGGAAGGTGAACGGCGTCACCCCCGTATCGCGGATCAACTCTTTGGGGCGAGTCATTCCCACCCGAATGAGTGTGTGAGGGTGGTTTGAGCCCTGATTCATCTCGACCACCCACCGGTCAGGAATGATCTATTCCTGTGTCCACAGATGCGGCGCACAGCCTGTGGATAAGATGCGGTCCACAGGAATTCCTGTGGACAAGGAACAGCCTCCGGCCCTGCTCAGGGCCTCCCCGCGCGTCGGCATTATGCCCCTTTCCGGGGAATGCGACCGCTTTTATTGACGGCCCGAGAAGGGTCACTTCCGGTCGACCGCCAAGATTTATCCATTCGCCGCAATTGGGACATAGCGACACGCAGCGTGATATCGGTGTGATCCCAGGAACCCCAGCCCGGTAGCCTGGAGGGGTGATTGACCTCCGGCTGCTCCGTGAAGACCCTGACCGTGTCCGCGCCTCGCAGCGCGCTCGTGGAGAGGACGTCGAACTCGTCGACGCACTGCTCTCCGCCGACGAGCGCCGCAGGTCCTCAGGCATGCGCTTCGACGAACTGCGCAATGAGCAGAAGTCTCTCGGCAAGCTCATCCCGAAGGCCTCCCCCGAGGAGCGGGCCGAGCTGCTGAAGAAGGCCGAGCAGCTCAAGCAGGACGTCAAGGCCGCCGAGGCCGAGCAGAACGAGGCCGACGAGGCCGCCAAGCGGCTTCTCCTCCAGCTCGGCAACATCGTCCACGAGGACGTCCCGGTCGGCGGCGAAGAGGACTTCACCGTCCTGGAGACGCACGGCACCATCCGCGACTTCGCCGCCGAGGGCTTCGAGCCCAAGGACCACCTGGAGCTCGGCGAATCGCTGGGCGCCATCGACGTCGAGCGCGGCGCCAAGGTCTCGGGCTCGCGCTTCTACTACCTCACCGGTGTGGGCGCCCTGCTGGAGCTGGCACTGGTCAACGCGGCCATCGCGCAGGCCACCGAGGCCGGCTTCATCCCGATGCTGACCCCGGCGCTGGTCCGCCCGCGTGCCATGGAGGGCACCGGCTTCCTCGGCCAGGCCGCGGAGAATGTCTACCACCTGGAGAAGGACGACTACTACCTGGTCGGCACCTCCGAGGTCCCGCTCGCCGCGTACCACATGGACGAGATCATCGACGCCGAGAAGCTGCCGCTGCGGTACGCCGGCTTCTCCCCGTGCTTCCGCCGGGAGGCCGGTACGTACGGCAAGGACACCCGCGGCATCTTCCGCGTCCACCAGTTCGACAAGGTCGAGATGTTCTCGTACGTCGCACCGGAGGAGGCCGAGGCCGAGCACCAGCGGCTCCTGGAATGGGAGAAGCAGTGGCTGACCAGCCTGGAGCTGCCGTTCCAGGTGATCGACGTCGCCACCGGTGACCTGGGCGCCTCCGCCTCGCGCAAGTTCGACTGCGAGGCGTGGATCCCGACCCAGGGCAAGTACCGCGAGCTGACCTCCGCCTCGAACTGCAACAGCTTCCAGGCCCGCCGCCTGTCGATCCGCTACCGCGACGGCAAGAAGACCCAGCCGCTGTCCACGCTGAACGGCACGCTGTGCGCCGTGCCGCGCACGATCGTCGCGATCCTTGAGAACCACCAGCAGGCCGACGGTTCGGTACGGGTGCCCCAGGCGCTCCGTCCGTACCTCGGCGGCCGCGAGGTCCTGGAGCCGATCAACAAGTGAGCCCGGTCCCGTTCCCGTACAAGCTCGTCGCGACCGATCTCGACGGCACGCTGCTGCGTGGTGACGACACCGTCTCGGAACGCACCCGTGAAGCGCTCGTCGCGGCCACCGCGGCGGGCGCGGCGCACATCGTCGTCACCGGCCGAGCCGTGCCCTGGACCCGGCACGTCCTGGACGATCTCGGCTACAAGGGGATCGCCGTCTGCGGGCAGGGCGCGCAGGTCTACGACGCGGGTGCGCACCGGCTGCTGACCTCGGTGACGCTGGACCGGCAGCTGGCCGGTCTGGCGCTGTCGAAGCTGGAGGCCGAGGTCGGGCCGCTGGCCCTGGCGGCCAGCCGGGACGGGGTGGACGGCGAGGTCCTGTTCGGGCCCGGGTACCAGGTGCAGGAGGGCCTGCCGGCCATATACCTGGACGACACCGCCGCGGTGTGGACGGCTCCGCTGAACAAGCTCTACATCCAGCACCCGGAGCTGGACGAGGACGCGCTCGTCAAGGTCGCCCGGGACACCGTGGGCAGCCTGGTCGACGTCGTCATGGCGGGTCCCGGCATAGTGGAGATCCTGCCGCTGGGCCTGACCAAGGCCACCGGCCTCTCGCTGGCCGCGCGCCGGCTGGGCGTGAAGGCGGCGGACACGATCGCCTTCGGCGACATGCCCAACGACATCCCGATGTTCGGCTGGGCCGCGCACGGGGTGGCGATGGCCAACGCCCACGCGGAGCTCAAGGCCGTGGCCGACGAGGTGACGGCCTCCAACGAGGAGGACGGCATCGCGGTGGTGCTGGAGCGCCTGCTGGGCGCCGCGTAGCGCTTACGACGTACGAGAGGTCCGGGGCAGCCCGCGCCAGATGGCGCGCTCGAAGTGGCTGCCCCGGACCTTTTGTTGCTCCCCGCAGAACTCACTCTGCCCCCGCGGCAATCCCCGTACCAGCGAATTTTCGCGCGTCAGCCGTGGATCCGGCGCCGGCGCCAGTAGGCGACGGTGAGGATGCCCAGAAGCGGACCCCAGAGCAGCAGGGGCACGTAGGACAGGTTGAAGATCCACAGGGCGGGCCCGGTGGGCGCGTCGGGATTCGCGGCGTTGACCTCGTTCCAGGTCCAGGCTCCGAGGACCGTGATGCCGGTGAGTGCGATCGCGCCCAGCGCCGCGGGAACCACCGCCACCAGGGGGTGGAACCGGCGTCCGCCCAGCCCGGGGATCCAGCGGGGCAGCTCCTCGCCCCAAAGCTGGACCAGCCCGAGGCTCAACAGGCCGAGGCACTCCTGCAGGACGCTGACGAAGATCAGGACCAGGGATTCCCGGCCCGGGTAGTACGAGTGGTGCAGATCGCTGCCCGGGCCCCAGCCCATGGGAACGCCCGCCGCGACCACGAGCCGCCACACGCAGCTGGGGAGCACCGTCAGCGAGGCGAGTTTGGCGATCCGACGAAGCCGGGGGGAGACACCGGGCACGGTGTCCGAAGCATGTACGACGGCGTTGGCAGTCATTGTCCAAGTCCTGTCCGGGAGCGACTGGTTGATGGCTCAACCCTGGCCCGGCGGGTCCGCCGAAACCATCCGCCGATCAGCAGGCCTGTGGTGGCGCCGAGTCGGCCGGCTCTGCCGAATGGCAGATGGTCCGACCCGGCGTGCGCTCGTAGGGTCGGCCCCATGACCGTGAACCCCCGTGCCGTGTACGCCCCGTTGCTGGCTTCGGCTGCCGTCGCCGGCACCGCCGCGTCGTTCCTGAACGCGCCCGCGTCATGGGTGCTGCTCTGGGCCTGTCTCCTGCTGCCGCTGATCGGTCTGGTGGCCCGCTGGTCTCCCGCGCGTTCGGGGACCGTCGCGGGCGCCCTGGGCGTGGCGGCCGTCGCACTGTGGCCCGTCCCGCTGGTGTGGGAGACGGGATCGTGGCTGGAGGCCTGCGGGGCGGCGGCGTTCTGGGCGCTGCCCGCCCTCGGGGCCGCGCTGGCCGGCGGTTACCTGCGCCGCCAGGCCGGGCGGGTAGGGCAAGCCGTACGGGATGCGCGGCGCGACCAGCAGTTGGAGTTGGCCCGGGATCTGCACGACTTCGTGGCGCACGACGTGAGCGCCATCGTGGTGCAGGCGCAGGCGGCCCGGTTCGTGGCCCAGCAGGACCCGGAGCAGGCGGTCCGCGCACTGGAGCGGATCGAGGCGGCGGGGCTGAGCGCGCTGGCTTCGATGGACCGGACGGTGCACGCGCTGCAGGAGGCGGCGGGCGGACCGACGACCCCGGTGCCGGGCCTGGCGCAACTGCCGGAGCTGGTGGAGCGGTTCGAGGGCGGGACGCTGGATGCCGACGCGGGGGCGGTACGGGAGCTGTCGCGCGAGGCGGACACCACGGCGTACCGGGTTGCAGTGGAGGCGCTGACGAACGTACGGCGGCACGCGCCGGGGGCGGCCGTGGTCCAGGTCGCCGTACGCCGGGTGGGAGCGGGCACGGAGATCAGCGTGGCCAACTCCGCGCCCGCCCGGGGTGCGAGCGGCCTGCTGGGGCGGATGCGGCGGGGCGGGACGGGGCTGGCGGGTCTGCGCGGACGGGTGGAGGCGGCGGGCGGCACCTTGCGGGCCGGGGCGAGCGGGGACGGCGGCTGGCTGGTTTCCGCGGTGTTCCCCCCGGCGGCCGGCCCACAGGGGTGATCATGGGAGCGTGACCACACGCATCCTGATAGCCGACGACCAAGAGGACATCCGCAGCGGCTTCCGGTTGATCCTCGATTCGCAGCCGGACATGACCGTGGTGGGTGAGGCGGCGGACGGGGAGAGCGCGGTGGCGCTGGCCCGTGAGCTGCGGCCGGACGTGGTGCTGGCGGACATCCGGATGCCGCGGCTGGACGGGCTGGAGGTGACCCGGCTGCTGGCGCCGCAGACCCGGGTGGTGGTCGTGACCACCTTCGACCTGGACGAGTACGTGCACACCGCGCTGCGCAACGGGGCCTGCGGTTTTCTGCTGAAGCGGTCGGGGCCGACGCTGCTGATCGAGGGCGTGCGGGCGGCGATGGCCGGGGACACCCTGATCAGTCCTCAGATCACGGTGCGGCTGCTGAGCCGGCTGACGCAGGCGGGTCCGGTCGCCCGGCCCGCGGCGCATCCGCTGACGGGTCGGGAGCTGGAGATCGTGCGGCTGGTGGCGCGGGGGCTCACCAATGCCGAGATCGGCGCGGAGCTGTTCATCAGCGCCGGGACGGCGAAGACCCACATCGCGAACGTCCAGGCCAAGCTCGGGGCACGCAACCGGGTGGGGATCGCCGCGTGGGCGTGGGAGCACGGTGTGGCACATCCGGAAACGGAAGCCGACTAGTCACGTTTCACGTGAAACACGGATCCCCGGGGGTCATGTTTTCCGTGAAACAACGTGGCGCGTGAGCGGCCAGGCGAGCAGGCCGACGGAGAGCGCGATGGCATGGCCGAGGTCGGTGAAGGTGCCGCCGGTGACGAGGGGGAGTCCGAAGAAGGCGACCGCTCCGGCCAGGTAGAACCATTTCCAGGGGCCGGGGAGCCGGTAGGTGAGGACGCCGACGGCGGCGGCGAGCCCGTAGCTGACTCCGATGTCGACGACGTGGGTCATGCTGCGCGGGGCCCGGTGGTCCTGGATGGCCATCAGCAGGACCTTCTGGCTGACCAGAGTGGCGACGATGTGGGCGGTCGCCACGATCGCGAGCCAGCGCAGGGTGCCGAGCCAGCGTTCGACGGTGGCGTGGAACAGCTCGAACAGCACGGCGTATTGGGCGAGCGAGGCCGGGTTCTCGATCCAGAAGGCGCTGCTGAAGAGTGCCCGGACGGGGTGCTTGACGAGCTGATGGATGTTGCTGCTGTTGCGGTGGAGCAGGACGTGCTCGACCCGGTCGGGCGCGATGACGACGACGATGCTGGTGACGGCGATGATCAGGAGCCAGATGTGCGTTCCGGGCGAGGAGCGTATCCAGGACCGCAGCGGCCTGGCCGGCTCGGGCTCGGTGTGCTCGATCATGCACCGATGATGACCCGCGAAGCTGTGCCCCGCCCGGCCGGTGGGCCGGGCGGGGCACAGCTTCTGAGGTGGTGCGGCCCTGGGCCTACTCCTCGCCCGCCAGGGTGAGGCGGCGCAGCTTCTGGCCCGCGTAGACGGTGGCGCCGATGGTGACCGTGGTGAGCAGGATCGCGGCCGTCGGCAGGGCGACGCTGGCGTCGACGTAGCCGGGTCCGGCGACCCTCTCGGCGAGGGACAGGGCCCACTGCTGGACGCTGAGGGTCTTGGCGCCGGAGACCAGGCTGCCGAACAGCGATTCCCAGATCAGGGCGTAGACCAGACCGAAGACGACCGCGTGCCGGCTGACGGTGCCCAGCAGCAGGAAGAGCGCGCTGTAGGCGATCGAGGCGACGAGCGCCGCGACCGTGTAGGCGACGGCGATCTGCTGGCCGTTGCCGTTGAGGATGAACCCGGCGATCAGGGTGGGGATCGCGGAGAAGGCCATGGTGACGGCGATCGCCACGATCAGCTTGGTCATGATGATCGTCGGGCGCTTCACCGGCTTGGCGAGCAGGTAGACGATGGAGCCGTCGTCGATCTCGGGGCCGATGGCGCCGGTGCCGGCGATGACACCGATCAGCGGAACCATGGTGGCGAGGGCGAACCCTCCGAGAAGGTCCGCGGCGACCTTGTCGTCCACGCCGGCGAAGCCGCGGACGGCGAGGGCGATGAGGATCAGCAGGGCGGGCAGCGCGAAGAGGATCAGCGCGCGGCGCCGGCCGAGCAGGGCCCGGTAGGTGAGCCGGGCAACGGTGGGGTCATACATGGGTGCCAGCTCCTTTCAGGCCGCGACGAGGTAGGAGAAGACCGACTCGAGGGACTCGTCGGAAGGCGAGACCGTCAGCAGCCGGATGCCGTGCGCACGGGCCACACGGGGAAGCAGCTCGGTGAACCGGCCGAAGTCGACGGCCTGGATGCGCAGCGCGCCCTCCTTCAGGTCGACCTCGATGCCGGCGGTGGAGGGGTCGGCGATGAGGGCCGCGGCGAGGGCCCTGTCGTCGGAGGAGCGGATCAGATAGCGGTGCGGGCGGTCCGTCATCAGGCGGCGGATCTTGCGGAAGTCGCCGGAGGCGGCGTGCCGGCCGGCGACGACCACCTCGATGTGCGAGGCGAGCTGTTCGACCTCCTCCAGGATGTGGGAGGAGAACAGGACGGTGCGTCCTTCGTCGCCCATCCGCCGCAGCAGTTCCATCAGCTGCATGCGCTGGCGCGGGTCCATGCCGTTGAAGGGCTCGTCCAGGAGCAGCACGGACGGGTCGTGGACCAGGGCGGACGCCATCTTCACGCGCTGGCGCATGCCCTTGGAGTAGGTGGAGATCTTGCGGTCCTGGGCGTACTCCATCTCGACGGTGGCGAGCGCCCTCTGGGCGGCCGCGTCGTCGAGGCCGTGCAGCTCGGCGTTGGCGACGACGAACTCCCGGCCGGTCAGGAAGTCGTACATGGCCTCGCGCTCGGGCACGACACCGATCTGCTTGTAGACCTGCTCGTTGCCCCAGATCGCGGTGCCGTCGAGGGTGACGGTGCCCGTGGAGGGGGCGAGGAAGCCGCCCATCATGTTGATGAGCGTGGACTTGCCCGCGCCGTTGGGGCCCAGCAGTCCGGTGACGCCGGGGCCGATGCGCATGGTCACGTCGTTGACGGCGACGACGTTCCCGAACCAGCGGGAGGTGTGGTCGATGTCGATGGTGGTCACAGCCCGGCCTTCCGGTAGCGGGCCATCAGGGCGGCGTAGGAGCCGACGATGAGGCCGAGGATGACGAGCAGGTAGGCGACACCGACGCCGGCCGAGGGGCCCTCGCCGCCGGGGAAGGCGGAGTCGGCGCCGAGGAAGGCGGTCTGCAGGCCGTCGATGAGCGTGATCGGGGAGAACAGGCCCATCCACTCGATGGCCCCGGTGTTCCCGGTGGAGTAGGCGACGCCCTGCACCGCGGTGACCGCGCCGTAGGGGATGATCAGCAGGGCGATGACGGCGGCGACGCCGAACCCGCGGCGCGGGGTGAGCGCGGCCATGACGAGGCCGAGGCCGGCGAAGAGCAGCGACAGCAGCAGAACCGACACCAGTCCCTGCCCGAATCCCTTGGTCTGGTCGGCGAAGTCGAACTTCGCCAGGAGCGCGCCGATCCACATGATCAGCAGCGGGATGGCGGTGAGGATGAACAGGGCCGAGGCCATGGCCGCGTACTTGGCCACCACGTAGTCGACGCGTTCGATGGGCCGCGAGAAGTAGAGCGGCACCGTCTTGAAGCGCAGGTCCCGCGAGACGGACTGCGGGGCCTGGGAGGCCAGGTAGAGGTAGATGACCACCTGGGTGGTCACGGCGTACGTCGTGTACTTGATCGGCAGGTCGGTGGAGCCGGGCAGGTTGATGGCGACCGCGACGAGGATCAGCGCGGGGACGCACATCACCGCGAAGAGGATCATCGGCAGGATCTTGGACTTGGCGGAGCGGCCGAGTCCGTAGGCGCCGCGCAGGGACTGCGAGAACAGCGACCGGCGGGCGTAGGCGCGGCCGAGCCGGGGGCCGTCGTAGGACCGGTAGCCGATGTTGTGGATCTGGGTCGAGGTGTCAGGCGCCATCGGAACCGGCTCCCTTCTGCTGGACGAGGTGCGAGGACTGGTCGTTGTCGCGGAAGACCTCCGCGATGTGGTGGCGGCGCTGTTCCATGCGGACCAGGCCGAGACCGAGATCGGCGACGGTGTCGCGGACGGTGTCGTACGTTTCCTCGCCGGTGGCCTCGACGAGCAGGATGTGGCCGGCGCCGGGCAGGCCCTGCTCCGTGCCCACGTGCAGGGTGACGCCCGCCGCGGTGAGCGCCCCCCGCAGGGCGGCGGTGCCGTCCGGGTGGGTGTCGGAGTCGGTGACCTCGACCGCGAGGGTCGTGGTGGTCTGGGTGAAGTCGCTGGTGGAGCTGGAGCGCAGCAGCTTGCCGCCGTCGACCACCACCACGTGGTCGCAGGTCCGCTCCAGCTCACCCAGGAGGTGGGAGGTGACCAGGACGGAGATGCCGAAGTCCGTGTAGACGCGGCGGATCAGGCCGAGCATCTCGTCGCGGCCCACCGGGTCCAGGCCGTTGGTCGGCTCGTCGAGGAGGACCAGCTGCGGGTCATGGACCAGCGCCTGGGCGAGTTTGACGCGCTGCTTCATTCCGGTGGAGTAGCCGCCGATGGGGCGGTAGCGCTCCTCGTACAGCCCGACGTGGCGCAGGGTGTCGGCGGTGCGCTCGCGGGCCGCGGTCGGCGGCAGCCCGGACATGCGCGCCATGTGGACGACGAACTCGGTGGCCGAGACGTCGGGTGGCAGGCAGTCGTGCTCGGGCATGTAGCCGACGCGTTCACGGATGGCGCTGCCATGCGTGGTGACGTCGAGGCCGAGCACGGCGGCGCTGCCCTCGGTGGCGGGGGACAGTCCCAGCAGAATTTTGATCAGCGTGGACTTGCCGGCTCCGTTGGCACCCACGAGGCCGGTCACACCGGGCCCGATGTCCAAGGAGAGCCGGTCGAGGGCGGTCACTCGGGGGTACCGCTTGCTCAGGCTTTCAGTCGCGATGACAGTCACGGGTTCGACGTTAGTGGCGGAGCCGTCGTGAAACGTCAGACCTGGAGCTGGATCCCGTCTCAGCCTTACGGCGTACATACCCGTACTGGAGGCTGATGCCGCCCGGACAACTTTATCCACAGGTCTGTGCACGGCCCTTGACGTGATCTCCGGTCATTGTCACATTCATCAGTGTCAAGTTACGGGCGCGTACGGCTGCATGGATGGGCGGGCTGACATGGCTGGGGACACCGAGCAACGCACCACGCGACTCTCCGGACGGCTCTCCGGGAAACCCGCCGGCGACCTGAGCGGGTTCAGAGAGGTGCAGCGCCTCGCGTACGAGTGCGCCGAGGTGGTCGCGGCCCAGCTGCGGCCGGGCGTGACCGAGCGCGAGGCCGCGCGGATGCAGCGCGAGTGGCTGCGCGAGCGCGGGGTGCGGGACTGGCTCCACCTGCCCTTCGCCTGGTTCGGGGACCGCACCGCCTTCGCGAACTTCAGGATCCCGCTGCAGTTCTTCCCGACCAACCGGAAGCTGGAGCCGGGGATGCCCTTCATCCTCGACATGGCACCGGTCTTCAAGGGCTACTCGGCCGACATCGGCTATTCGGGCAGCCTCGGGCTGAATCCGGTGCAGGACCGGCTCATGTCCGACCTTCAGGCCCACCGCGTCCTGATCCTGGAGCAGGTGCGGGAGCGCCGCTCGCTGCGCGAGATCTACGAGAACGTCGAGCAGCTCATGAACCGGCAGGGGTACGCCAACCGGCACCGCGCCTATCCCTTCGGCGTGATCGCCCACAAGATCGACCGGGTCAAGGAGCGGCGCTGGTCGCCGACCGTCTTCGGCTTCGGCACCCAGTCCCTCAAGGGGCTGGCCGGCGACGTCCTGCACGGGCACCGTGAGGGCTGGTCCCCGCTGTGGAGCCCCTACCGCTTCTCCGACCACCCGCCGCAGCCCGGCCTGTGGGCGGTGGAGCCGCATCTGGGGTTCCGGGGCACCGGCGCGAAGTTCGAGGAGATCCTGGTCGTCACCGACTCCCGGGATCCCGAGGAGAGCGCGTTCTGGCTGGACGACGATCTGCCGCACGTGCGGCGCTGGGCCGAGGAGAAGGCAGCATGAGCGGCATGAGCGGCAAGAACGGCATCACCGGAGCGGGAACCGCCGGACCGGCAGGCGCGCGCGAGCGCCGGGTGAGCACCGGCGGGGTCGAGCTGTGCGTCGTCGAGCTCGGCGAGGCGGACCGCCCGACCGTGCTGCTGGTGCACGGCTACCCGGACAGCAAGGAGGTCTGGTCGGAGGTCGCCGAGCGGCTGGCGACCCGCTTCCACGTCGTGCTCTACGACGTACGCGGCCACGGGCGCTCCACCGCTCCGCAGCCTCTGCGCGGCGGTTTCACCCTGGAGAAGCTGACCGACGACTTCCTGGCGGTGGCGGACGCGGTCAGCCCGGACCGGCCGGTGCACCTGGTCGGCCACGACTGGGGATCCGTACAGGGCTGGGAGTTCGCGACGGTCGGCCGTACCGAGGGGCGGATCGCCTCCTTCACCTCGATCTCGGGGCCCTCCCTCGACCACATGGGGCACTGGATCAAGAAGCGGAGGACGCGGCCCACCCCGCGTGCGGCGGCGCAGCTCCTCGGCCAGGGCGCCAAGTCCTGGTACATCTACATGCTGCACACCCCCGTACTGCCGGAGCTCGCCTGGCGCGGGCCGCTCGGCAAGCGGTGGCCGGCCATGCTCCAGCGCGTCGAGAAGCTGCCGCCCGGCGACTACCCGACGGCCTCACTGCCTTCGGACGCGGCGCACGGAGCCTGGCTCTACCGCGACAACGTGCGCGCACGGCTGCGCAGGCCGCGGCCCGACGCGTACGCGCACGTACCGGTCCAGCTCATCACCCCGACCGAGGACGCCTTCCTCTCCGAGCGGCTCTACGACGACCTGGAGCGCTGGGCCCCGGACCTGCTGCGGCGGAGCCTGCCCGCCAAGCACTGGGTGCCCCGGACCCGGCCCGACCAGCTGGCCGCCTGGATCACCGACTTCGTCACCTCCCGGGAGGAGCCGGCCACGCGGGCACCGGAGCGCAAGGCCCCGGGCAAGTACGCGGACCGCTTCCACGGCCAGCTGGTCCTGGTCACCGGCGCGGCCAGCGGCATCGGCCGGGCCACCGCCTTCGCCTTCGCCGAGGCCGGGGCCCGCGTGGTCGCCGTGGACCGGGACGGCGAGGGCGCGGCGCGCACGGCCGACATGGCCCGCCTCGTCGGCGCCCCCGAGGCGTGGGCCGAGTGCGTCGACGTCAGCGACGAGCAGGCGATGGAGAAGCTCGCGGCGAGGGTGGCCGCCGAGTACGGAATCGTGGACGTCCTGGTCAACAACGCCGGGATCGGCCTGTCCGGGGCCTTCCTCGACACCACCGCCGAGGACTGGAAGAAGGTCCTGGACGTCAATCTGTGGGGCGTCATCCACGGCTGCCGGATATTCGGCAAGCAGATGGCCGAGCGCGGCCAGGGCGGACACATCGTCAACACCGCCTCCGCCGCGGCCTACCTGCCCTCCAGGACCCTGCCCGCCTACAGCACCTCGAAGGCCGCGGTCCTGATGCTGTCGGAGTGCCTGCGCGCGGAACTGGCCTCGAAGTCGATCGGCGTCTCCGCGATCTGCCCCGGCATCGTCAACACCAACATCACCACCACCTCGCGCTTCGCCGGGGTGGACGAGGCCGAGGAGAAGCGCCGCCAGGAACGCTCCTCGCGGCTGTACGGGCTGCGCAACTTCCCGCCGGAGAAGGTCGCCGACGCGATCCTGCGCGCCGTCGTGCGCAACGAGGCCCTCGTGCCCGTGACCCCGGAATCCAAGGGCGCCCTGTGGATGTCGCGCTTCGCCCCGCGCATGCTGCGGCGCATCGCGAAGGTGGAGCCCAGGCTGTGACCGCGGCCTCGTACGTCAGAGAGCCCGGCACGGCCATATCCCGCTCCTTGCGGCGGTCGTACCATCCCACGCAGGAGGGCTCACTGCGCAGGGCGGTCGAGTGCCTTGCGGCTTCACCTGCCGCCCGGGCCGCGGTGTCCGGCGCGGTCGGCCGAGCCGCGATGTCGTAGGGAGCCGGGATTGTCCGATCAGGCGGTAGCCGAATACCGGATCGAGGATCTGGCGCACCACAGCGGGGCGACCGTGCGCACGATCCGGGCGTACCAGGACCGCGGTCTGCTGCCGAAGCCGGAGCGGCGCGGCCGCTCCAACGTCTACCGGGACACGCATCTGGCGCGGCTGCGCCAGATCGCGGACCTGCTGGACCGCGGCTACACCCTGGCCTCCATCAAGGAACTGCTGGAGGCCTGGGACGCCGGGCGCGGGCTGGGCGGCGTACTGGGCCTGGTCGCCGAGGTGCACGGGCCGTGGACCGACGAGGAGGCGGCCCGGATCAGCCGGGACGAGCTGAACGAGCGGTTCGGCGGCCGGCCGGACGACGACGCGGTGGGCGAGGCCTGCGAGCTGGGGGTGCTGGAGCGGATCCCGGGGCGCCCGGACCAGTTCCTCGTGCCCTCACCGCAGGAGCTGGCGGTGGCCGCCGAGCTGTACGCCGCCGGGGTCCCGCTGTCGGCGATCACCGGGCACCTGCGCGAACTGCGCGGTCAGGTGGAGCACATCGCCTCGCGGTTCCTGGAGTTCACCACCGAGCACGTCTTCGCGCGCTACCTCGGGCAGGTGCCGCCCACGGACGCGGACGCGGCCGAGGCGGCGACGATGGTGCGGCGGCTGCGGCCGCTGGCCCAGCAGACCGTGGACGCCGAGCTGGCGCGGGCGATGCGGCTCTTCGCGACCCGGCACCTGCAACGGCACCTGGGGGCGACCGGGTCGCCCCAGCCGTCGGGCCCGTCGCCGGTGGCGCTGCCCGCCGGGACGGTCCGGGCGGTGCAGGAGCTGGTGGGCGCCGAACACGTCGCGGAGTTCGTCCGGGCCGCGACGGAGCGGGAGCTCCAGGCCCGGACGATGAACGATCTGGCGCGCCGGGGCGACCGGTAGCGCCGGTCGCTCAGTAGTCCACAGGTTCCACAGGGCGGATCACGCGTTTGCCGTCAAAACCCGCCCAAACGGCTGTGGACAAGTCCGGTTTGCCTGTGGGCAACGGAGGCGGTATCTCAGTACGTGGTACCAGCACGCGGTACCAGCCCGTGGTCTCAGCCCACGGTCTCGTACGCCGCCTTGGCAGGGGTCGCACCGTCCACCGGCCCGGTCTCGGCCACGGGCACGGGCACGGGCACGGCCTCCGGCAGGGCCGTCCCGGCCGTCCCGGGCTTCGCGCTCCCGGCAGCCCCGGTCCCGTACAGGAAGGCGGCGAGGGCCAGGCCGAGGATCCCGCCGAGCAGCTGGGCGGCGACGAATCCGGGCAGCGACTCCGGGGCGATGCCCGTGAAGGAGTCGCTGAAGCT
This sequence comes from Streptomyces sp. NPDC030995, assembly GCF_055571215.1. NCBI lineage: Bacteria > Bacillati > Actinomycetota > Actinomycetes > Kitasatosporales > Streptomycetaceae > Streptomyces > Streptomyces sp. NPDC030995. Next base: position 236,166 of record NZ_JBVIFS010000004.1, on the reverse strand, counting down.
GCGCCCGATGCTGCCGGCCGGGTTGGCGAAGGATCCGGAGGAGGTGAACCAGATCGCGGCGGCGATGTACGCGGCCACCGCCGCCGGGATGAGCTTCGGGCGCCCGATCCGCTGGAGGCCCTGGATCAGGAGGACGAGACCGGCCGTGGCGACCACCTCGCCGATGAGCAGGTGGCCGCCGTCGCGCACCTGGGTGGAGAAGTTGCCCGGGGGGCGGCCGAACATGACTTCCGCCAGGAGGGCGCCGCCGATGGCTCCCGCGGTCTGGGCCGCGGTGTAGACGAGCGCCTCCCGGCCGCTGAGCCCCTCGCCGCCGGTCCGCCGGGCCCACCAGGAGGTGAGGGTGACCACCGGGTTGAGGTGCGCGCCGGACAGCGGGCCGAACAGGGTGATGATCAGCCCGAGGCCGATGGCCGAGGCGAGCGAGTTGGCGATGAGGGCGACACCGGTGTCGGGGCTGAGCTCGGCGGCCTTGATGCCGGAGCCGATCACGACCACGAGCAGACCGGCGGTACCGATGAGCTCGGTGGCCGCACGGCGTGACAGAGAGGTATGGGCTGTCATGGTTTCTCCCCCTGAACAGAAGTGGCAGCGGAAAATATATTCCGCATCTTGGAATGGCGATAGAGGGCGTCCACCACGGGTCGGCAGTCGGAAAATCCCTGCCGCACGACCGCGCGACCGGGCACGCTGGGGCCATGGATGAAAGGCGCACCGTGAAGGTGTCGAAGTACGTCTCGAAACACCTGCGGCACCAGCCGGAACGGATCGGACTGGTGCTCGATCCACAGGGCTGGGTGGAGATCGACGACCTGCTGCGCGCGGCCGCCGCCCACGGCTTCCACTTCAGCCGCGCCGAGCTCGACCACGTCGTCGCCGCCAACGACAAGCAGCGGTTCGCCGTCGACGGCACCCGGATCCGGGCCAGCCAGGGACACACGGTCGCCGTGGACCTGGACCTTCCGGAGGCCGAGCCGCCCGCGCACCTCTACCACGGCACCGTCGCCGCGGCCCTGGACTCGATCCGCGCCGAGGGCCTGCGCCCGATGGCCCGCCACCACGTGCACCTGTCCCCCGACCGGGAGACCGCGACCCGGGTCGGTGCGCGACGCGGCCGGCCCGTGGTGCTCAGCGTGGACGCGGGGGCGATGCGTGCGGCCGGGCACGTCTTCCGCATCAGCGCCAACGGGGTGTGGCTGGTGGATGCCGTCCCGCCGGAGTTCCTGCGCTTCCAATAACGCCTACAGGGCGCCCCCAGGGCCCGGGAATTGACGCTGAGATTGTCGGACCATCCCCCTAATGTGTGTCCCACTCCGGGATCTGTGAGGGGGGGACCTCGCGATCGCCGAACCATCCCTGCATGTACGCGAGGTGACGCCCTATGACGTCCACACCCCACAGCTTCCAGGTCGATCTGCGCGGTCTGGTCGACCTCCTCTCCCACCACCTCTACTCCAGCCCGCGCGTCTACGTCCGCGAGCTCCTGCAGAACGCGGTGGACGCGGTCACCGCCCGCCACGCCCTCGACCCCGAGGCGCAGATCCGCATCCGGCTGTCGGCTGCCGACGGCCGCGTCACCATCGAGGACAGCGGCATCGGCCTGACCGCAGCCGAGGCCCACTCCCTGCTCGCCACCATCGGCCGCAGCTCCAAGCGCGGCGGCGACCACGGGCTCGAAGCCACCCGCAAGGAGTTCCTCGGACAGTTCGGCATCGGGCTGCTCGCGTGCTTCGTCGTGGCCCGCCAGATCCGCGTCGTCACCCGCTCCGCCCGCGACCCGCAGGCCGCGCCCGTCGAATGGCTGGCCACGGACGACGGTTCGTACACCGTCCGCGAACTGCCCCACGAGGCACGCCCGGAGCCCGGCACCACCGTCGTCCTGGAAGCCCGGCCGGGCGCTGCGGAATGGACCGTCCCGGCCAAGGTCGAACAACTGGCCCGCGACTACGGCTCCCTGCTGCCCTACGACATCACCTTCGACGACGGGGAGGGCGGCGAGCCGCGCCCCGTCACCGACCGGCCCGCCGTCTGGGACCGGCCCTTCCCCACCCCCGCGGCCCGCCGCGTCGCGCTCGCCGGGCACTGCGCGGAGCTCTTCGGTTTCACCCCGCTCGACAGCATCGACCTCGATCTGCCGGTCGCCGGCGTGCGCGGAGTGGCGTACGTGCTCCCCGAGCCGACCAGCCCCGCCCACCGGGCCGGACACCGTGTCCACCTCAAGGGCATGCTGCTGACCGACCGGGCCGACACCCTGCTGCCGGACTGGGCGTTCTTCGTCCGCGCCGTCCTCGACACGGACACCCTGCGGCCCACCGCCTCCCGCGAGAACCTGTACGACGACGAGACGCTGTCCGCCGTACGGGAGGCACTCGGCGCCCGCGTCCGGGGCTGGCTCGCCGAGCTCGCGGCCAGCGAACCGGAGCGCCTGGCCGCCTTCCTGCGCGTCCACCACCTCGGCGTGAAATCCATGGCCCGGCACGACTCCGAACTGCTCGGGCTGATGCTGCCGTGGCTGCCGTTCGAGACCAGCGACGGCTCCATGAGCCTGCAGGAGTTCGCGGCCGCGCACACGGACATCCACTTCACGCGCACCGTCGAGGAGTTCCGCCAGATCGCACCGATCGCCGCGGCCCACGGCCTCGGCGTCATCAACGCCGGCTACACCTACGACGCGGACCTGCTGGCCCTGCTGCCCGCCGTACGGCCGGACCTCAAGATCACCGAGCTGGACGCCGGAGCCGTCACCGAGCGGCTCGACCCGGTGCCGACCGCCGCCGAACTGGAGCTCGCCTCCTTCCTGGCCACCGCGCGCACCCGCCTGGAACCCCAGGGCTGCGACGTGGTGCTGCGCGCCTTCCAGCCCGTCGCCGTCCCCGCGCTCTACCTCGACGACCGCCAGGCCCGCCAGGAGCGCGACCGGTCCGCCGCACTGGAGAGCGCCGACTCCCTGTGGAGCGGCATCCTCGGCGCGCTGCGGGGCTCCGCGCCCCGCGCCCGCCTGGTCCTCAACCACAACAATCCGCTGATCCGCCGGATCTCCGCCCTTCCCGACGAGGCGCTGACCGGTACCGCCGTCGAATCGCTGTACGGGCAGGCCCTGCTGATGTCCCAGCGGCCGCTGCGCCCCGCCGACTCCACCCTGCTCAACCGGGCCTTCCTCGGACTCCTGGAATGGGCGACGCACTCCACCGATGCCCGCGATGCCCAGGAGGACCAGAAGTGACGACGCTGACGCGCGAGGAGATCGTGCGGGGTCTGGCGGAGAACCGCGAAGCGCCGAACGGCGCCGCGCGCAACGCGCACGCCGAGGCGCTGGCCGTCGCCGCGGAGACGAGCGGCGACCGGGACCTGTTCCGCGAGGCCCTGGACAACCTGATCAACGCCTACCTCTACAGCTCCGAGTCGTCGAAGATGCTGGTGCCGTTCGCCCGGCTGCTCCAGGAGTACGACAAGGACCCGGGCGCCTTCTCCGAATGGGACGCGCACTCGCTGTTCTGGCAGTTCAAGTGGGTGGCCACGGCCATCTCCGACTCCCCGGGGATTCCGCGGGAGTCGGCCGCCGGCTGGCTGGACGAGATGGAGCGCCGCTACCGGATCGCGGGCTACAGCGAGCGGCCCGTGCGCGAGGCCGAGCTGTGGTTCGCCCATGCGACGGGCGAGGACGAGAGAGCCGAACGGGCCTTCCGGCGCTGGCTGGCGGCGGACCGCGACGACATGAGCGACTGCCAGGCCTGCGAGCTCAACAGCCAGGGGCAGTACGCCGTCCTGAACGGGAACGACGCCGAGGCCCTGGAGCTCTGGAAGCCGGTCCTCACGGGCGAGCTGACGTGCGCCGAGGAGCCCCACCGGGTGCTCGCCACCTCGCTGCTGCCGCTGCTGCGGCTGGGCCGGGCCGACGAGGCCCGCTCGAACCACCTGCGCGGCTACCGCATGGCCCGCGGCAGCGAGAGCCTGCTGCCGTCGGTCGGCAAGCACATCGAGTTCTGCGCGCTCACCGGCAACGAATCGCGCGGCCTGGAGATCCTGGCCGAACACGCCGCCCACGTGGGTCCGCTCGTCAATCTCGACGACCGGCTGGCCTTCCACGGCGGCATCCTCGTGCTGCTGCGCCGCCTGCGCGAACTGGGCCACGGCGAGAGCCGGGCCGTCCCCTACGAGGGAGCCCCCCGGACGGTCTCCGAGCTGTACGAGGTGCTGTACGCGGGCTGCCTGGACATCGCCCGGCAGTTCGACGCGCGCAACGGCACGACCCGGGGCTCGGACCGGTTCCTCGCGCGGGTCGGCCGGGACCCGCTGGTCGGCGCCCTGCCGCTGGGGGTGCGCAGCGCGCGGCTGCCGCAGACCCCCGCCGCCGCCGCCGAGGCCCCCGCAGTGCCGGCCAGCCCCGCCGTGCCGGGGCCGGTCGCTTCGCCCGCCGGATTCGACGAGCTGGTGGAGCGGGCCCGGCGCGCCCGGGACCTGGGCCATCCGGGCGCGGACGCGCTGTGGGCCGAGGTGGCCGTACGGGTGGAGGCGCAGCCGGAGCCCGATCCGCTGGTCGGCGCCGATCTCGCGGACCAGCGAGCCCTGGCCGCCGCGCGGCGCGGGGCCGAGGAGGCGGCGGAGCTGCTGGCCGCGGTCCGCGACGGGTACCTCGCGCTCGGCCGGGCGGAGCGCGCGGCGCTCGCGGAACTGCGGCTGGCCAGTGTGGCCGCGCAGTCGGGGGCCACGCCCGCGCGGATCCGGGAACTGCTGCGGACCGCCGTGCGGGCCGCCGAGGCGCTGGACCCCGCCGAGCCGCTGCGGGCCCGGCGGATCGCGCTCGCGGAACTGTCGGCGATCCGCGTGGAGTCGTACCTGCGCTCGGTCGAGGCGGCCGACGCGGAGGGCCATGAGCACGGTCACGAGCACGGCCGCAGCCACGGCCACGGCCGGGAGCACGGTCACGACGAGCTCGTCGCCGAGCTGACCTCCTTCATCACCTCCTACGCGGACACCCTGGCGGACCTGGTGGCGGAGGCCGAGGAGATGCTGGGCCGGGTGGCCCTGTCGCAGGGTGACCCGGAGCGGGCCGTGGCCCTGCTGGCGACGTCCGCCGCGCGGGCGGTCGCGGCGGGCCGGCCGTGGCAGGCCGTGGACCCGCTGGTGCTGCGGGCCGGGGTGCTGATGTCGCTGGACCGCCCGGACGAGGCGGAGGAGGAGGCGCGCTCCGGGCTGGAGCATGCCGCCGAGCTGACCGACGCCGAGGCGCAGGGCGTCGTACGGCTGACCCTCGCCGACATCCTGCTGCGGCGCGGTGACACGGCGCAGGAGGCGGCGCAGTACGCGCTGGCGGGGTCCCACTGGTTCGACCAGGCCGGTCTCACGGCCGACGGCGGGGCGCAGGCCCGGCTGCTGCTGGCCCGGGCGTACGCGCGGGACGGCCGGGCCGCCGAGGCGGCGGAGGTCCTCCAGTCGGCGCTGCCGGATCTGCTGGAGCACGGCGACGAGCAGGCGGTGTTCGTACGGGAGTTCCTGGGCGATCTGCTGCGCCAGCTGAACGAGCCCGGGCCGGCGGCGGAGCAGTATCTGCTGGCGGCGGAGGTGACCGGGGGCTGGGAGGATCCGCGCCGGCAGGCGAGCCTCGCCCAGTCGGCCGCCGACGCCCTGTCCGACGCGGGGCTGGCGACGGAGGCGGTCGCCGCCTACGAGCGGGCCCTGGATCTGCACCGTCTGACGGGCGAGGCCCCTGTCGCAGAGGTACGTGTCCTGCGCTCCCTGGCCTGGCTGGGACTGCGCGAGGAGGTCACCGACGCGGCGGTGGCGCGGGCCCGGGGAAGGATGGACGAGGCCGCCGAGGTGCTGGAGGCCGCTCTGGCGGCGTATCCCGGGGCCCCTGAGCTGCGGTCCGAACTCGCCCAGACCTGGCACCAGCTGGCGCAGGTGCTGGACCGGTACGTCAACGCCAACGAACAGCCCTCCGACGACGAGGCCCTTGCCGCACCGGCGGCCCGGCTGGACGCCCCGCGGGTCGACGCGCTGCGCGTGGAGGAGATCGAGCTGTGGGACCGGGCCGCCCGGCTCTATGCGGAGCTCGGTCCCGATCACCTGCGGGACCGGTTCCAGTGTCTGAACAACGCGGCCTGGACGGAGCAGGAGCGCGGCGACGCGGAGGCGGGCGCCGCACGCGTCTCAGCGCTGATCGAGGAGACCCGGGCGCTGCCCGAGGGCGAGGTGCCCGAGTGGCTCCTGCCGTCCGCGGAGCGCCTGCTCGGGCAGCTGACCGACGGGGACTAGTGCCGTCCCGGGGGGGGGGGGGGTGTGGGGGGGGGGGGGGGGGGAGAGAAGGGGGGGGGGGGGGGGGGGGGGGGGGGGGGGGAGGGGGGGGGGGGGGGGGGGAGGGGGGGT
>NZ_JBVIFS010000004.1:3400-229792 GCF_055571215.1 Streptomyces sp. NPDC030995 | reverse complement strand
GTTGGTCTTTCCTGTCGGGGGGCTTTCGGTTGGGGAGGTTAGCGGAGGGGGCTTGGTCTTTTTCTGTTTTCCCCCGCTCCCGCGCGGGAGCGGCGACGACCGGCGGGTCAGAGGAGGACCGGCGGGTCAGAGGAGGACCGGCGGGTCAGCGGACCGCCGGATCAGACGACCGGCGGGTCAGCTGTCGAGCTGGGCCAGGGCCTCGGTGGCGATCTTCTCGAAGACGGCCTCTTCGGCGGCGAAATCGGAGTCCGGGATCGGCGCGTGGATCACCAGCTCGGTGAAGCCCAGCTCGCGGTGGCGGCCGGCGAAGTCGACGAACGCGTCCAGCGACTCCAGCACGGTGTTGGCCTCGGGCGTGAAGCCCGTCAGGAGGACCTTCTCCATGGGCCCGGGATCCCGCCCGATCTCCGCGAACGCCTTGTCGAGCCGGGCCAGCTGCCCGCGCAGGGCCTCCAGCGACTGCTCGGGCGTGCCCTCCGCGAAGAGCTTCGGGTCACCCGTGGTCACCCAGGCCTGGCCGTGCCGGGCGGCGAGCCGCAGACCGCGCGGTCCGGTCGCCGCGACCGCGAACGGCAGCCGCGGCCGCTGCACGCAGCCGGGGATGTTGCGGGCTTCCTCGGCGGAGTAGAAGGTGCCCTCGTGGGTCACCGAGCCCTCGGTCAGCAACTGGTCCAGCAGCGGCACGAACTCGGCGAAGCGGTCGGCGCGCTCGCGCGGGGACCAGGCCTCCTGGCCCAGCGCGGTCGCGTCGAAGCCGTTGCCGCCCGCGCCGATGCCGAGGGTGATCCGGCCGCCGGAGATGTCGTCAAGGCTCATGAGGTCCTTGGCGAGGGTCACCGGGTGCCGGAAGTTCGGCGAGGTGACGAGCGTGCCCAGACGCAGTCGCTCGGTGGCGGCGGCCGCCGCGGTCAGCGTGGGTACCGCCCCGAACCAGGGCCCGTCACGGAAGGTCCGCCACGACAGGTGGTCGTAGGTGTAGGCGGTGTGGAATCCGAGCTGTTCAGCCCGGAGCCACTGGTCACGGCCCCCCTCGTGCCATCGACGTACCGGAAGGATCACCGTGCTCAGACGCAGACTCATGCGTCGAGCCTACGGCGAGCCGATGTTTCACGTGAAACATCGCTGCGCCGCGGCAGCCCGATCCGGCCATCGTCCGGAGATGGTTCCCGAGATGGTCCGGAGATCGTCGGCCATGGTCGGGCCGTCCCGGGCCATGGGCGAAGATGGAGCCGTGACCTCGGCTCCCCAGTGCCCGGACGGGCCAACCCCCACGCCCCGGCTCATCGCCACCGACCTCGACGGCACCCTGCTGCGCGACGACAAGTCCGTCTCGCCGCGCACCGTCGCCGCACTCGCCGCTGCCGAGGAGGCCGGGATCGAGGTCTTCTTCGTCACCGGCCGCCCGGCCCGCTGGATGGATGTGGTCAGCGACCACGTCCACGGCCACGGCCTCGCGATCTGCGCCAATGGCGCGGCGGTCGTCGACCTGCATGCCGGACGGGAGTTCGTGCAGGTCAGAGCCCTTCAGCGAGGCATCGCACGCACCGTCGTCGACGCCCTGCGGGCCGCGGCACCCGGCACGTCCTTCGCGGTCGAGCTGACCACCGGCATCAACTACGAGCCGACCTACCCGCCCTTCTTCAAGGATCCGGGTGCCAAGGTCGCCACCGCCGAGAAGCTGCTGGACGAGGACACGGACGACAGCGCCGCGCCCGTGCTCAAGCTGCTGGCGCACCACGCCGAGCTCGCCCCGGACGACTTCCTGGCGCTGGCCCGCTCCGCCGCCGGCGCGTACGCGTCGATCACCCGCTCCAGTCCCACCGCCCTGCTGGAGATCAGCGGGCCGGGCGTCTCCAAGGCCAGCACGCTGGCGCTGTGCTGCGCCGAGCGGGGCATCTCCCCCGCCGAGGTCGTCGCCTTCGGGGACATGCCGAACGACGTGGAGATGCTGAGCTGGGCGGGCACCTCGTACGCGATGGGCAACGCGCACCCGGATGTGATCGCGGCCGCGTCCGGCCGTACGGTCGCCAACAACGAGGACGGGGTCGCTCTCGTCATCGAGCGCATCCTGGCCGAACGCATCGCCCAGCAGCAGCAGGCATGAGCGGTAGCCCCGGACCACCGGACACCCCGGGCCCGGGCTGATCCGCGAAGATCGCCCGGACAGGACCTAGAGCGGGGCCTCCCACACCAGGGTGGTCCCGCCGCCGTCCTCGGCGAGGCCCGGGCCGTACGAGCTCGCGCCGCCCAACGACTCGGCCCGTCGGCGCAGGTTCCGCAGCCCGCTGCGCCGGCCGCCCTCCGGGATGCCCACCCCGTCGTCGGCGACCGCCAGGCGGACCCCGGGCCGGCCGTCGGCGAGTGTGGCGGTGGAGTCCACGACCACCTCGATCCGGGACGCGTCGGCGTGCCGGAACGCGTTGGACAGTGCCTCACGCAGCGCGGCGATCAGGTTCTTGCCCACGAGCTCGCCGACGACCGCGTCGATCGGGCCGACGAAGCGGTGAGCGGGCTTGAAGCCCAGGGGCACGGCGGCCATGTTGATCTCCCGCAGCACCCGGGTCCGCAGCCCTGACGGTGCTTCCGCCGGGCCCTGCTGGAGGGCGAAGATCGCGGTGCGGATCTCCTAGATCGTCACGTCGAGCTCGTCCACGGCCTTGCCCACCCCGTCGCGGACCTCGGGCACGATGGACCGGCGCTGGGCGCCCTCCAGCATCATCCCGGTGGCGAACAGCCGCTGGATGACCAGGTCGTGCAGGTCACGGGCGATCCGGTCACGGTCCTCGAAGACGGCGAGCCGCTCCCGGTCGCGCTGGGCCTCGGCCATCATCAGGGCGAGCGCCGCCTGGGAGGCGAACTGCGTGGCCAAGGTCCGCTCGGCCTCGCTGAACGGCCGCTCGCCACGGGCCCGGGGGGTGATCAGCGCGCCCAGCACCCGCCCGCCACTGTGCAGGGGCAGCATCATGCAGGGCCCGTACGGGCTGGTCAGCTCACTGGCCATGCGGGGGTCGGAGGCCGCGTCGTCCACGAAGACCGGCTCGCCGTGCAGCAGGCTGTCCACCACCGGGCTCTCGGCCGGGATCACCAGTCCGAGCGAGGTGGCCGGGTTCTCGGCCGATACGGCGACGATCTCCATGCCGCCCTCCTCGGCCGGCAGCATCACGATCCCTGCGGCCGAGTCGGCCAGGTGGCGGGCCTGCTCGGCCACCACCGCGAGGGCGTCGTCGGCGTCCCCGCCCGACAGGAGGGCGGTGGTGACGGCCACCGAGCCGTCGATCCAACGCTCCCGCTGGGTGGCGGCCTCGTACAGCCGGGCGTTGCCGATGGCGATGCCCGCCTCGGTGGCCAGCACCCGGACCATGTGGACGTCGTAGTCGTTGAACTCGCCGCCGCCGTTCTTCTCGGCGAGGTACAGGTTGCCGAAGATCTCTCCCTGCACCCGGATGGGGACACCGAGGAAGGTCTTCATGGGCGGGTGGTGCGCCGGGAAGCCCTCCGCGCGCGGGTCCTTCGTCAGATCGGCGAGCCGCACCGTGCCGGGGTGCGAGATCAGTGCCCCGAGCAGGCCGCGCTTCCCGTCCGGACGGTCCCCGATCTTCCGGGCCAGCGCGGCGCTGATCCCGTACGTGACGAAGTCCGTGAGCCCGCGGCCCTCGGTGTCGACGACGCCGATCGCCGCGTACCGGGCGTCCGCGAGCTCGGCCGCGGTCTCGCAGATGCGGTCCAGCGTGGAGTGGAGTTCGAGGCCGGTACCGACCGAACGCATGGCCTCCAGCAATTGCGGCACCCGGGCCGTGAGTTCGGTGGACAGACCCTGCAGGCTCCTGGTGGCCTGGGCCGCGGCCCCGAGTGGGTCCGGCGTCCCCGTCGATGGATCCGGCACTGGAACCGGCACTGGAGCCGTCCCTGGAGCCGTCCCTGGAGCCGGTCCCGGATCCGATACGGGATCCGGGGATTGCTGCGACCGCTGCGCTGACATGCTCTTGAGACTAGTTAGTCCCCATTAGACGGGAAAGCTGGCCAAAGTCCCGTCGGTTGCCCTCTCCCGCTCCAGCAGCCGGCGCAGCGGCCCCTCGGCCGAGGCCAGCTCCGCGTACGCGCCCCGCTGCACGACCTCGCCGCGATCCAGCACGAGCACCTCGTCCACCGCCTCCAGCCCGGCCAGCCGGTGCGTGATGAGCACGGTGGTGCGGCCCTCGGTCGCGGCCAGCAGATCCGCCGTCAGGGCGTCCGCGGTGGCCAGGTCCAGGTGCTCGGCCGGCTCGTCCAGGACCAGTACGGGGAAGTCCGCGAGCAGCGCCCGGGCCAGGGCCAGGCGCTGGCGCTGGCCGCCCGAGATCCGCTCGCCGTGCTCGCCGACCAGGGTGTCCAGCCCGTCGGGAAGGCCGTCCGCCCAGTCCAGGAGCCGGGCCGCGGCCAGCGCGTCCCGCAGCTGCTGCTCGCTCGCCCCGGTCCGGGCCAGCCGCAGGTTCTCCCGGACCGAGCTGTCGAAGATGTGCGCGTCCTGGGCGCACAGGCCCACGAGCGCGCGTACGTCGTCGCTGTCGAGCGTGTGCGCGTCGGTCCCGCCCAGGGTGTACGCGCCTTCGCGCGGGTCCAGGAACCGGAGCAGGACCTGGGCCAGGGTGGTCTTGCCGGAGCCGGAGGGTCCGACGACGGCGATGCGGCGGCCGGCCTCCAGGGTCAGGTCGAGCCCGCGCAGCGCGTCACGCTCCTGGCCGGGGTGGCGGGCGGCGAGCCCCGTCAGCCGCAGCGGGAAGGGCGAGGCGGGGGCCTGAGCGGCGTGCTCCGGCTCGGCGACCGGGACCGGAGCGTCGATGACCTCGTAGACCCGCTCGGCGCTACGGCGCACCCGCTGGCGGTACTGGACGGCGAGCGGAAGTCCGCTCACCGCCTCGAAGGCGGCGAGGGGGGTCAGGACCGCGACGGCCATGGCCACTCCGGACAGCCGTCCCTCGTGGACGGCCGTCGCCGCGACGGCCGCGGCGGCCACGACGGTGAGGCCGCAGACGAGGGCGGACAGCCCGCCGCCCAGCCCGGCAGCGGCAGCGCCCCGCGCGGCGATGCGCGTCAGCAGGCCGTCGCTCTCCCGCGCCCGGCCCTTGCGGTCCTCCAGCGCACCGGCCACGGTCAGTTCCGCGGTTCCGGTGAGCAGATCGGCCACCCGGGTGGCGAGCTCGCCCCGGGCGGGTGCCAGCCTGCGCTCCGCACGGCGGGCGCAGGCCCCGCTGACCAACGGCACCCCGATCCCGGCGGCGAGCAGCCCGACGGCGAGTACGGCTCCGGCCTCGGGCAGCAGCCAGGTGGTGAAGGCGACCGAACCGGTGCCGACGAGCACCGCGGTGGCGACCGGCAGCAGCCAGCGCAGCCAGTAGTCCTGGAGCGCGTCGGCATCGGCCACCAGCCGGGCCAGCAGGTCCCCGCGCCGGTGCTCGCGCAGCCCGGCGGGCGCGATGCGCTCCAGCCGCCGGTACACGGACACCCGCAGGTCGGCGAGCATCCGCAGCACGGCGTCGTGCGAGACGATCCGCTCGGCGTAGCGGAAGACGGCGCGGCCCATGCCGAAGGCCCGGGTGGCGGTGACGGCCACCATCAGGTGGAGCACGGGCGGCTGTTCGGAGGCCCTGGAGATCAGCCAGCCCGACACGGCCATCAGGCCGACGCTGCACCCGACGGCCAGCGCTCCGAGCAGCAGCCCGAGCCGGAACCGCCCTTGCCATGCCTTGGCCACCGCCCGCACCCGGCGCAGCGGATCGGCTCCGCCCGAGTCGGTCCCGCCGCCGACCCGCACCGGCTCGGGTGCCGTGCCGAGGATCCACTCCCCGGCGTCCGGGGCAAAGTCAGCGGCGGTGCGGGCCTCGGCCCGGGCGGCAGCGCGGCGGGGGAGGGACCCGTCGGCGCGCGCCTCCGCCGTGTCGCTCCCGGCCTCCATCGGGACCACCCGGTCCGCGACGGCGAGCAGGGCCGGCCGGTGCACGACCAGCAGGACGGTCCGCCCGACGGCGAGGCGCCGGACGGCGTCCACGACGCCCGCCTCGGTCTCGCCGTCCAGGGCCGCCGTCGGTTCGTCCAGCAGCAGCACGGGCCGGTCCGCCAGGAACGCCCGGGCCAGGGCGAGGCGCTGCCGCTGCCCGGCGGACAGTCCCACGCCGCCCTCGCCCAGCGGGGTTTGCGCCCCGCGCGGCAGGGCGGACACGAACTCCCATGCCCCGGCGTCCTTCAACGCCGCGGTCACCTCGGTGTCGGAGGCCTCCGGGCGGGCCAGCCGTACGTTCTCGGCGATCGTCCCGGCGAACAGGTGCGGCCGCTGCGGCACCCACGCGATCTGCTCCCGCCACCGCGCCGGCGACAGCTCCGCCAGGTCCACGCCCGCGATCCGTACCCGGCCCGCGGTCGGGGTCACGAATCCCAGCAGCACCTGGAGCAGCGTGGACTTCCCCGCACCGCTCGGGCCGGTGAGGGCCACGCACTCCCCCGGCCCGACCGTCAGGGAGACGGGCCGCGGCGAGTCCTCGCTCCGGCCCTCGTAGCGGACGGCGACCCCGTCGATCTCGATCCGCAGGGGAGCGCCGCTCGGCAGCTCGGCCACGCCGGCCTGACCCTCGACCGGGGTCTCCAGGATCTCGAAGATCTCCTCCGCGGCCGCGAGCCCTTCCGCGGCCGCGTGGTACTGCGCCCCCACCTGCCTGAGCGGCAAGTACGCCTCGGGCGCCAGGACGAGGATGACCAGCCCGGTGTAGAGGTCCAGGCCACCGTGGACCAGTCGCATGCCGATGGTCACGGCCACCAGTGCCACCGACAGGGTCGCCAGCAGCTCCAGCGCGAAGGAGGAGAGGAAGGCGATGCGCAGGGTCCGCATCGTCGCGCGCCGGTAGTCGTCGGTGATCTTGCGGATCGATTCCGCCTGCGCCTTGGCCCGGCCGAAGACCTTCAGGGTGGGAAGCCCCGCCACCACGTCGAGGAAGTGTCCCGACAGCCGCGACAGCAGCCGCCACTGGCGGTCCATCCGGGACTGGGTGGCCATGCCGATGAGGATCATGAACAGCGGGATCAGGGGCAGCGTGACCACGATGATGGCCGCCGACACCCAGTCCTCGGTGACGATCCGGGCGAGCACCGCCACCGGCACGACCACCGCGAGCCCCAGCTGGGGCAGGTAGCGGGAGAAGTAGTCGTCGAGCGCGTCCACGCCCCGGGTGGCCAGCGCCACCAGCGACCCCGTCCTTCGACTGCTCAGCCGGCCGGGCCCGAGATCCGCGGCCCGGTCCAGCAGCCGGCCGCGCAGTTCCGACTTGACCGCCGCACTGGCGCGGTGCGCGGCCAGCTCCGTCAGCCAGGCGATCAGGCCGCGCCCCAGTGCCACCGCCGCGAGCAGCAGCAGCGGCGTCCGGAGCGCTTCGCCGCCCAGCCCTTCCTCGAAGGCACCGACCACGATCTCGGCGATCAGCATCGCCTGACCGACGACCAGCCCCGCCCCGGCAAGCCCCAGGGCCACCACCGCCCCCAGGAAGAGGCGGGTGGAACGGGCGTACCGAAGCAGGCGCGGGTCGATCGGTTTCACGTGAAACATCCCCCAAGGCAGGGTCAGGCACGGTCGAGCAGGGTCGGACGGACGAGGCGGGATCAGTGCGCGTCGGCGATGTGCTGCGTACCGATCCGCTTGCGGAACACCCAGTACGTCCAGCCCTGGTAGAGCAGGACGAGCGGAGTGGCCACTCCCGCGAGCCAGGTCATGATCTTCAGGGTGTACGGGCTGGACGAGGCGTTGGTGACCGTGAGGTTCCAGGCGTCGTCCAGCGAGGACGGCATGACGTTCGGGAACAGCGTCAGGAAGAGCATCGCGACGGTCGCCGCGATGGTGATCCCGGACAGGGTGAACGACCAGCCCTCGCGGCCCGCCAGGTTGAATCCGAGGGCACCGACCAGCGCGAGCACCGCGACGGCCATGGCGACCAGGCTCTTGGTGTCGCCGCGCGTGAACTGGGTCCAGGCCAGGAAGGCCAGGGCCAGTACGGCGGTGACCACACCCAGCCGGGTGGCCAGCTTGCGCGAGCGCTCCCGGATGTCACCGACGGTCTTGAGCGAGGTGAAGACCGCGCCGTGGAAGGTGAACAGGGTGAGGGTGACCAGGCCGCCGAGGACCGAGTAGACGTTGAGCAGGTCGAAGAGGGTGCCGACGTACTCCTTGTTCTGGTCGATCTTCACGCCGTGCACCATGTTGGCGAAGGCGGCGCCCCACAGGAACGCGGGGATCAGCGAGGTCCAGAAGATCGCGTGTTCCCAGTTGGTCTGCCAGCGGTCCTCGGCCCGCTTGTGCCGGTACTCGAAGGCGACACCGCGGATGATCAGGCAGACCAGGATGAGCAGCAGCGGCAGGTAGAAGCCGGAGAAGAGGGTGGCGTACCAGTCGGGGAAGGCGGCGAAGGTCGCCCCGGCCGCGGTGAGCAGCCAGACCTCGTTGCCGTCCCACACGGGCCCGATCGTGTTGATCAGGACCCGCTTCTCCTTGCGGTCGCGGGCGAGCAGCTTGGTCAGGACGCCGACCCCGAAGTCGAAGCCCTCCAGGAAGAAGTAGCCGGTCCACAGGACGGCGATGAGCACGAACCAGACGTCGTGGAGTTGCATGGTGTGGTCTCCTCAGCCTCAGTACGAGAAGGCCATCGGCCGGTCGGAGTTCTTGTCGTCCCCGCCGATCTTGGTGGGCGGGTTGAGGTCGGCCTCGTTGAGCTCGGGCGGTCCGGCCTTGACGTACTTGACGAGGAGCTTGACCTCGATGACGGCGAGCACGGCGTAGAGCAGGGTGAAGCCGATCATCGAGGTGAGCACCTCGCCCTGGGAGACGTTCGGCGAGACCGCGTCCCGGGTCCGCAGGACTCCGTAGACCACCCACGGCTGGCGGCCCATCTCGGTGAAGATCCAGCCCCAGGAGTTGGCGATGAGCGGGAAGCCCATGGTCCAGAGCGCGACGATCCAGTACAGGTTGGCGAACTTCGGGCTCAGCGCCTTCTTGTAGAGGACCAGGTTCGGTACCTCGTCCTCCCCGGTCCGCAGCCCCGCCGGCAGCATGAACTTCTTGCGGGTCAGCCAGAGCCCCAGTACGCCGACGCCGAGCGAGGCCATGCCGAAGCCGATCATCCAGCGGAAGCCCCAGTAGGCGACCGGGATGTTGGGCCGGTAGTCGCCGGGCCCGAACTTCTCCTGCTCGGCCTTGTTGACGTCGTTGATGCCCGGGACGAAGGAGGTGAAGTCGTCGTTGGCCAGGAAGGACAGCAGGCCCGGGATCTCTATCGCGACCTTGTTGTGGCCCTTCTCGACGTCTCCGTAGGCGAAGAGGGAGAAGGGAGCCGGCGCCTCGCCGTCCCAGAGCGCCTCGGCGGCGGCCATCTTCATCGGCTGCTGCTTGAACATGACCTTGCCGAGCAGGTCACCGCTGATGGCGGTGCCCATACCGGCGATGATCATGACGACCAGGCCGAGCCGGAGCGAGCTGCGCATCACGGGGATGTGCTTCTTGCGCGCGAGGTGGAAGGCGGCGATGCCGACCATGAACGCGCCGCCGACCAGGAAGGCCGCCGTGATGGTGTGGAAGAACTGGGTGAGCGCGGTGTTCTGGGTGAGGACGAGCCAGAAGTCGGTGAGCTCGGCCCGGCCCCGCTCCTCGTTGATGCGGTAACCGACCGGGTGCTGCATCCAGGAGTTGGCCGCCAGGATGAAGTAGGCGGAGAGGATGGTGCCCATGGACACCATCCAGATGCAGGCCAGGTGGATCTTCTTCGGCAGCTTGTCCCAGCCGAAGATCCACAGCCCGATGAAGGTGGACTCGAAGAAGAAGGCGATCAGCGCTTCGAAGGCCAGCGGGGCTCCGAAGATGTCACCCACGAATCGCGAGTAGTCGGACCAGTTCATTCCGAACTGGAACTCCTGGACGATGCCGGTGACGACACCCATCGCGATATTGATCAAGAAAAGCTTTCCCCAGAACTTCGTGGCCCTGAGGTACTTCTCCTTCTCCGTGCGCACCCACGCGGTCTGCAGGCCGGCGGTGAGCGCGGCGAGCGAGATCGTCAGGGGTACGAAGAGGAAGTGATAGACGGTGGTGATGCCGAACTGCCATCGCGCCAGAGTCTCCGGCGCCAAAGCTAGGTCCACGTCCTCGTCTCCTTCGCGTCGCCCATGATCACAGCGGCAGTGTGCCTGTTGTGTCCCGCTCAATACGGGAGAAACCAGGACACGCTTGTGAACGCGTTCACATTCACAAGCATTATGTCGTACCGCTTTCGGCGACCTTCGGGCGGGGTACCCCTCTAGCCAATCCATTCAACAGATTGTTGAATGCGGCTCATGCAGATTCGAATCTCCTGGCCTGCGGGCCACCTCACCGCAACCCTTGACGAGACGCCGACGAGCAAGGCCCTGGCCGAAGCCCTTCCGATCTCGGCCTCCGCCAACACCTGGGGCGAGGAGGTCTACTTCGACACCGGCGTCTTGGTGGCCCTGGAACACGACGCCCAGCAGGTCGTCGAGCCCGGCACGATCGCGTTCTGGACCGAGGGCGACGCCCTCGCGCTGCCCTACGGCCCCACGCCCATCTCGCGCGGAGGCGAGAGCCGCCTGGCGAGCCCGTGCAACGTGCTCGGCTCGTTCGACGGCGACCCCCGCCTGCTGTCCACCGTCCGCGACGGCGATCCCATCCGCGTGGAACTCGCCTGACGCGCGCGAGTCCCGCCGTCGGAGCTACAGCTCCTTGAAGAACGCCTCCGCCGCGTGCAGGAAGAGGTCGTTCGCCTCGGTCTCACCGATCGTGACCCGCAGGCCCTCGCCCGCGAAGGGCCGGACCACCACACCGGCCTTCTCGCAGGCCGCCGCGAAGTCGGCGGTCCGCTCCCCCAGCCGCATCCACACGAAGTTCGCCTGCGTGTCCGGCACGTCCCAGCCCTGCGCGAGCAGCGTCTCGTGGACCCGCGTGCGCTCGCACACCAGCGCCCCGACGCGGCCCATCAGCTCGTCCTCGGCGCGCAGCGAGGCCACCGCCGCGTCCTGCGCGAGCTGGCTGACGCCGAAGGGCACCGCCGTCTTGCGCAGCGCCGCGGCCACCGGCTCGTGCGCCACCGCGAAGCCGACCCGCAGGCCCGCGAGCCCGTACGCCTTGGAGAACGTACGCAGCACCGCGACGTTCGGGCGGCTGCGGTAGAGCTCGATGCCGTCCGGTACGTCGGTGTCGCGCACGAACTCGCGGTAGGCCTCGTCCAGGACCACCAGGATGTCCGAGGGCACCTGGTCCAGGAAGCGCTCCAGCTCGGCGCGGCGCACGGCGGTGCCGGTGGGGTTGTTCGGGTTGCAGACGAAGATCAGCCGGGTCCGCTCGGTGATCGCCGCGAGCATCGCGTCCAGGTCGTGCACATCGCCGTCGGTCAGCGGGACCTGCACGGACGTCGCGCCCGAGATCTGCACGATGATCGGGTACGCCTCGAAGGAACGCCAGGCGTAGATGACCTCGTCGCCCGGGCCGGCCGTCGACTGGATCAGCGACTGGGCCACACCCACCGAGCCGGTGCCGGTGGCCACGTGGTCCGCCGGTACGCCGAACCGCTCCGCGATCTCGTTCACGAGGCCGGTGCAGGCCATGTCGGGGTACCGGTTGAAGTTGCCGGCGGCCGCGACCGCGCTCTCCAGCACCCCGTGCAGCGGCGGGTACGGGTTCTCGTTCGAGGACAGCTTGTACGCGACGGGACCTCCCGCGGCAGCCGGCTTGCCGGGCTTGTACGTCGGAATGCCGTCCAGCTCGGCGCGCAGCTTCGGGCTCTTCTCGCTCACCGCAGGTCCTCCTCGACCGTCCCGTACGACGTCGCCGTCGACTCAATACTGCTCACCTTATGAGGATTCCGCTCTTCCGAGAATGGGGGCGCCTGGAATGCGGGGGAGCGCACGCATATATGCGCGCGCCGGTGGCCTGCGCCGTGGCGCGCATCCCTCGTGCAGGTGAGTTGAGACCGGCCCGAGACCAAACCGTTTTGGCATGCCCGGACCCGCCTACAAGCGCCACTCCCACCCTTGGCGATCAAATGCCTTCATTTCCAAGGTCATTGGGGGTGGCGAACCATGCAGAATCGTGCCTGTCAACGGGTGCATATGCACCCGGACCACCCACCCCACCGCGCCCTACTATCGGCTCGCCATGACAGCAGCAGGGAAGCATCAGGTGAGCCGGACCGAGACCACCCGGCGGGCCGCCGGCCGACAGGGCCGGGCAGGCATCAGGGACGTGGCCGCTGCGGCGGGCGTCTCCATCACAACCGTCTCCGACGCGCTCAATGGCAAGGGACGGCTGCCCGACGCCACCCGCCGCCACGTTCGCGAAGTGGCCGACCGCCTGGGCTACCGCCCGTCGGCCGCCGCCCGCACCCTCCGTACCGGCAAGTCGGGCCTCATCGGCCTGACCGTGACGACGTACGGGGATGAACCTTTCACCTTCACCGAATTCGCCTACTTCGCCGAGATGGCCAGAGCGGCCACCTCCGCCGCGCTCGCCCGCGGCTACGCCCTCGTCATCCTCCCCGCCACCTCCCGACACGACGTGTGGTCCAACGTCGCCCTCGACGGCACCGTCGTCATCGACCCCTCCGACCATGATCCCGTCGTCACCGAACTGGTCCGCCAAGGCCTGCCCGTGGTCTCCGACGGCCGCCCGGCAGGCTCCCTCCCCGTCACCGCATGGGTCGACAACGACCACGAGGCCGCCGTACTGGGCCTGCTCGACCACCTCGCCGCCGCGGGCGCCCGCCGGATCGGGCTGCTCACCGGCACCACCACCGACACCTACACCCGGCTCTCCACCACCGCCTACCTCAACTGGTGCGAGCGCGTCGGCCAAGACCCCGTCTACGAGTCCTACCCCGCCCACGACCCGTGCGCGGGCGCCGTCGCCGCCGACCGCCTCCTCGCCCGCCCCGACCGGCCCGACGCCGTCTACGGGCTCTTCGACCCCAACGGCACCGACCTGCTCGCCGCCGCCCGGCGCTACGGCCTGCGCGTCCCGGAGGACCTGCTGCTCGTGTGCTGCAGCGAGTCCACCGTCTACGCCAACACCGAACCGCCCATCACCACCCTGTCCCTCAAACCGCGCCGGATCGGCACCGCCGTCGTACAGCTGCTCATCGACGCGATCGAGGGAGTGGACACCGGGCGCCCCGTCGAACAGGTCGTCCCGACCGAACTCATCATCCGCACCTCGTCCCAGCGCAGGCAGCCCCGCACGACCGTCAGCCCGCCCCGTTCGCCGGCCCAGGACTGACCGCCAGACCGTCCGGTCGGCTTGGCCAAGGGCCCGGCCGAGGATTCAGCAGCACCAATATCGGTAGAAAGCGGTAGGAACGATCGGCTCCGCCTAGGATTCACCACCCCTGGTGCGTCACAGAGCGCGAGCCGCATTCCTATGATGGGCGCACGACATCATGGACCCTCCTCCCCGGAGGTCAGAGGGTCCGCAGGTGTACGGCAGCGCGACGGTGGTGGAGGGGTCGATGACTCAGGGGGCCGGTCAGGGACCCGCGATGCGGACGGAGACGCTGCGGGACTTCCGGGTTCCAGTCAACGAACCCGCCCCGTACGCCGTATCCACCGGGCATCCCGGCGAGGTCCCCGTGTACGGCGAGTACCCGGCGTACTACGAGGACGGCGCGCTGCCCGCGCACGCCACGAGCCAGGCACCCGAGGACGACGACCTCGACGGCTACACGCCGACCCACCGCGACCTCCCCGTCATCGGCCGCGGCGCGGTCGGTGGCCCCGGGGACACCGTCCAGGTCCAGTACGTCCCCCAGGAGGCCCCGGCGGCCGCCGGCCCCGGCCCGCTCTACGTCGTCGGCGACGTCCACGGCTACCTGGACGAGCTCGTCCACGAACTCCAGGCCCAGGGTCTGATCGACGCGGAACACCGCTGGTCCGCCGGCAACGCCCGGCTCTGGTTCCTCGGCGACTTCACCGACCGCGGCCCCGACGGCATCGGCGTCATCGACCTCGTCATGCGGCTGTCCGCCGAGGCCGCCGCCGCCGGCGGCTACTGCAAGGCCCTGATGGGCAACCACGAACTGCTGCTCATCGGCGCCAAGCGGTTCGGCGACACCCCCGTCGTCTCCGGCGCCGGCACCGCCACCTTCCAGGCCGCCTGGCTCCTCAACGGCGGTCAGCGCACCGACATGGAGCGCCTGCAGGACGTACACCTGCAGTGGATGTCCCGCCTGGACGCGGCCGTCCTGGAGGAGGGCCACCTGCTGCTGCACTCCGACACCACGGCCTACCTCGACTACGGCGACTCCATCGAGGACGTCAACGACACCATCCACGAGCTCCTCAACCGGGGTGACGCCGACATCACCTGGGACCTCTTCCGCAAGTTCACCAAGCGGTTCGCCTTCCGCGACGAGGGCACCGGCCCGCAGGCCGTACGCGAGCTGCTCGACACGTACGGCGGCACGCGCGTCGTGCACGGGCACAGCCCCATCCCGTACCTGCTCGGCGAAGTGGGCACCGAGGACGGTGACGGGGCGCGCGGCCCGGAGGCCGTGGACGGCCCGCACGTGTACGCGGAAGGGCTCGCCATCGCGATGGACGGCGGAGTGACGATGGCCGGCAAACTGCTTGTCGTACAACTCCCTTTGAGCGACTGAGAGCTTACGGAGAGGGGTATTTCCGGAAAGCCCCTGTCACGGCGTGGTGTGGGCGCTCTACCATCGCTCTATCCGTAGCAGGCTCTCCTCCGTTTGTGCCGGCGCCCGGGTCTACGCGGGCATACCGGCTTGTACGGAGCATCGGGGGATGCACATGACCAGCGCTCCGCACCTGCTGACCGAAGACCGGCCGGAGTTCGATCGGCTCCTCGACGAGGCGCTGCGCACCGCGCAGGACCGGCCCGAACTCGCCACCCTCGGCGAACGGCTGAACGCCGAACAGCTGCGCACCATGGCCCAGGGCGCCAGCGCACTGCTGGCGGCCGCGGCCGCGGCCGAGTACGACCACTACGTGAAGGTCCGCGAGGAACGGCGCGACGAGGTCCTGTCCACGCCGGGTGCCACGGCGGACGAGTACGGCGAGCAGGGCGGCGGCGGTGGCGTGGGCGTCAGCGCCGTGGTCGCGGTCCTCGCGCCGGTCCTGGCCGGCACCGCCATGCTGATCTTCCTGCTCGTCGGCTACAGCCTGAAGATGATCGAGCCCGAACCGGCTTTCGCCCAGACCATGCTGACGGCGGGTTGGCTGTTCGGTGCGCTCACCGTGGCCGCCCTGCTCTTCGCCGTGATCGGGCTGCTGGTGACGGCCGTCCGCAACAGCGCGACCGAGGTGGCCGCGGACGAGACCGAGGCGATACCCGACGAGGTGGCGCGGGCCCGCGAGGCCTGGCGGCACGCGCTGCTGGAACGCGGCATCATTCCGTTCCTGCGGGACGCCCTGGCCGACCCGAGTGCGGGGCTGGGATATCCGACCCCCCGCACGCCAGGGGCCGGGCGCATCCCCAGCCTGGGGTACTCCCGGCCCGACTTCACCAGCCCGGGATCCCCCTCCGAAGGACCCCGGCCCGGCTACACGCCTCCGGACTTCACGAGCCCGGACTTCGGCGGCCCCGAACACCGGCCGGACTGAGGTCCGACCGGCGGCCCGGGCCGCCTGGGTTCACTGGCGGGTCACCCGGCCGGGTGCTCGCGGCGGAACTTGTCGCCCTTGGGCGCTCGGGGCTGGGCCGCCGATGGCTGGGCGGGCGCGTCCTCGACGGACCTGTTCAGCGCGGGAGCGGTCAGGGGGCCGGGGGTGATCAGGACCCACGCGTGCTGATCCATCGGCGCCGCCGTCCCGCAGTTCAGAGACGGCGTGGGGTTGCTGACGGTGCAGAAGGTCTCGAAGACCCGCCCGTCGGTCGTCGACACCTCGATGTTGGCGCCGTTGGAGTGCTCGTCGACGGCGATTCCGCACGCCACCCCGGTGGGGTAGCCCGGGTTGCGCGCGGGATTGGTCAGGTTGTGCCAGTCGAAGTTCGTCACCGACGAACCGGGGCCGGCGATCCCGCGGATTCCGACGTACGCGACCCCGTTGATCATCACCGCCTTGACCTCACGGGACGCGCTGGGCTTGTAGTTGGCGATGGCGTTGCACTGGCCGGCCGGCCCCGTGGCACCGGTCGCGCCGGTGGCACCCCTGGCGCCGTCCACACCATCGACACCATCGACGCCCGTCGCACCGGTCGCACCGGTCGCGCCGTCCGCGCCGTTCAGACCGTCCGTACCCGGAGTACCCGTGGCACCGGTCGCACCCGTGGCACCCGTGGCACCGGTCGCACCGTCCGCGCCGTTCAGACCGTCCGTACCCGGGGTACCCGTCGCACCGGTCGCACCCGTCGCACCCGTCGCGCCGTCCGCGCCGTTCAGACCGTCCGTACCCGGGGTACCCGTCGCGCCCGTCGCGCCGTCCGCGCCGTTCAGACCGTCCACACCCGGGGTACCCGTCGCACCCGTGGCACCCGTCGCGCCCGTCGCGCCGTCCGCGCCGTTCAGACCGTCCGTACCCGGAGTACCCGTGGCACCGGTCGCACCCGTCGCACCGTCCGCGCCGTCCAGACCGTCCACACCCGGGGTACCCGTCGCGCCCGTCGCGCCGTCCGCGCCGTCCAGACCGTCCGTACCCGTGGCACCGGTCGCACCCGTCGCACCGTCAGCCCCGGTCGCACCCTGCGCACCCCGCGGGCCCCGCGGGCCCGTCGGGCCCGTCGGACCCGGTTTGCCGGGGCACTCGTCGCCGCCACCAGCGCGGGGGCCGGCCTCGGGGTCCTCTCTCGGATCGTGGTTGGGGTTCTTGTTCGGATCGCAGTGGTCCCCGCCGCCCGTGGGACTCGCCACGCGGGCGGTCTTGGCCGCCTGGAGGTTCTGAGCCGTGGCGAGCACGGGGGTGGAGATTCCCGCCAGTACCAGGGCAAGTGATGCGAGGGTGCCACCCTTCACCCAGCTGCTCCGCCTGGGCAGCGGGCCCAGGGTTGACCTGGTCCTCTTCTCGGGGCTCATGTACGCCGCTCCTTCTCGAAACCGGATCGAACGATCTGCGATAGGGCCTCGGGTCAGGCTGGCCGACCCGAGTGCGGGGGCCGGGATATCCGGCTCCCCACACACCAGGGGCCGGGCGCATCCCCAGCTGGGATGCTCCCGGCCCGACCTCACCAGTCCGGGATCCCTCTCCGAGGGACCCCGGCCCGGCTACACGCCTCCGGACTTCACGAGCCCGGACTTCGGCGGCCCCGACACCAGCCGGAGTGACCTCCCCCGACCGGCCCGGGACACGTCGGTGCGGCGTGCCTGTTACTTCATCGCCTTGCCGCCCTACGCTGATCCGGGTCGCCCTCGTCAGGCTGCCGGAACGACTGAGTCCACACCCCAGTGCAGGTGAGTGCGGTCGGGTCCTGTCCGCCACCCGGGACCGCGGTGCAGGGGGTCTCGAAGATGACCCCGCCCTGGGTCAGCACCTCGATCGTGATGTCGTTGGCCTGCTGCGCGATGGAGACACCACAGGCGTCCTCCGGGTAGTTGCCCTCCGGGTTCAGGGTGAGGTCGTACCAGGTCCAGACGCCCGCGTCGTCGCCCGTGAGATCGCGTACGCCGGCATAGGTGTTCCCATCTCCCGGGATCACCGCCTTGTACTCGCGACTTGCCTGGTCCCGGACGGCGTCGATGGACCGGCAGATGGCCCCGCCGGTGGCACCCGTAGCACCAGTAGCACCCGTAGCGCCCGTCGCACCGGTCGCACCCGTGGCTCCGTCGGCCCCGGGCTCACCCTGCGGACCCCGCGGGCCCGTCGGACCCGTCGGACCCGGCTTCGGGCACTCGTCGCCGCCACCGCGGGGACCTGCCACTCTCGGATCGTAGTCGTGGTCACCGTGATCGTTGTCGTACTGCTTGCACTTGTCCCCGGCGACCGTAAGGCTCGCCACGCGCGCCGCGTCGGCCGCTTGGAGGGTCTGACCCGTGGCGAGCACGGGGCTGGAGATTCCCGCCAATACCAGGGCAAGTGATGCGAGGGTGCCACCCTTCACCCAGCTGCTCCGCCTGGGCAGCGGGCCCAGGATTGACCTGGTCCTTTTCTCGGGGCTCATGTACGCCGCTCCTTCTCGAAACCGGATCGAACGATGTGCGATGGGGCCATGGGGCCACCTCGGTCATCGTGGGGATTGGCGTCGCGAGTGGCGCGACGCCTCGCAGACAAGTCCACTTATCGGACCAGCGATGCGGCACCAATGGCCGCACGGAGATGGCGCGGGTCCGCGACCCGAGCGCGGGGCCGGGGTATTCGACCCCCCCGCACGCCAAGGAGGCCGGGCGCATCCCCAACCTGGGATACACCCGGCCCGACTTCACCAGCCCGGGAATCCCCTCCGAGGGATCCCGGCCCGGCTACACACCTCCGGACTTCACAAGCCCGGACCTCGGCGGCCCGGCCCGTGAGCCGGAGTGAGCCTCCCTAGGGGAGGCGGTTCTTCCGGGCTCCAAGCATCGACTCTCCCTTGAACTTCTTCCCCTTGAGGGACCCAGGGACCGGGGCGGTCAGTGGAGTCCACCCTTCGTCCCAGATGAAGTCGTCGCCGTTGGTGTCTCCGTGCGTCTGGAAGACCTGACCGTCGTTGGTCAGCACCTTGACGTAGGAGTTGGCGCCCTGGTCGAGGATCGAGATACCGCAGGCCCTGCCGACGGGGAATCCGGGGTTTTCCGCGGTCGTGAGGTCCGTCCAGACGGGGTTCCCTCCGGCCGTGTCCGCACGACCGACGTAGGCGATGCCGTTCGTGAGTACGGCGTTGAACGACTCCGTGGCCGACGGCGCAAAGCTGTCGATGTCGCTGCAGGGCCCGGTGGCACCGGTCGCACCCGTCGCGCCGTCCGCGCCGTTCAGACCGTCCGTACCCGGGGTACCCGTGGCACCGGTCGCACCCGTCGCACCCGTGGCACCGGTCGCACCCGTCGCGCCGTCCGCGCCGTTCAGACCGTCCGTACCCGGGGTACCGGTCGCACCCGTCGCACCGGTCGCACCGGTCGCGCCCGTCGCGCCGTCCGCGCCGTTCAGACCGTCCGTACCCGGGGTACCGGTCGCACCGGTCGCACCCGTGGCACCGGTCGCGCCCGTCGCGCCGTCCGCGCCGTTCAGACCGTCCGTACCCGGGGTACCCGTGGCACCGGTCGCACCCGTCGCACCGGTCGCGCCCGTCGCGCCGTCCGCGCCGTCCGCGCCGTCCGCACCCGGGGTACCGGTCGCACCGGTCGCACCGGTCGCACCCGTGGCACCGGTCGCTCCCGTCGCGCCGTCCGCACCCGGGGTACCCGTGGCACCGGTGGCACCTGTGGCACCCGTGGCACCCCTCGGACCGGTCGCGCCCGTGGCACCCGGCCTGCCTTGCTCGCACTTGTCGTCACCGACGGGCGCGCCGGCCTTGACGTCCGCAGTCCTCGGCTCTTCGTCCGGGCCGAAGTCCGGATCGTGGTCCGGGCCGAAGTCCGGGTCGAAGTCCGGATCGTGGTCCGGGTTCTGGTCCGGGTTCTGGTCCGGGTTGTGGTCATGCTTGTTCGGCGGGCAGTGGGGCGCACCCGCGGGGCTCGCCGCGTTGACCCTCTCGGCCGCCTGGATTGCCTGAGCCGTGGCCAGCGCGGGGCTGGCGACTCCAATCATCACCAGGGCAAGTGATGCGAGCGTGCCACCAGTCAGCCAGCTACTGCGCCTGGGCAGTGGACCGAGGGTTGACCTGGTCCTGTTGTCGGGGCTCATACCACTCCTTCTCGAAACCGGATCGAACGATGTGCGGGGGCCTCTCAGGCCACCTCGGTCATCGTGGGGAACGCAGTCGCGAGTGACGGGAGCCTCGCGGATAAGTCCGCTTATCGGACCAGTCATGCCACACCAATGGCCGCTCATACCGTGCCGGGCGCGGCCCGGTCCTCGCCCTTGCGGTCGAGCTTCCTTGCACGGCATTACGCGGATGCCTACGGTCGGCTCAAGGTCATTTTCATCACTACAGTGGATGGGAACCTTGAAATCAACGGTCTGTCTGAACATGATCGTCAAGAATGAGGCTCCGGTGATCCGGCGCTGTCTCGAATCGGTACGCCCGTTGATCGATACCTGGGTGATCGTGGACACCGGCTCGACGGACGGCACCCAGGACATCATCCGGGAATTCTTCAGTGATCTGCCCGGTGTTCTGCACGAGCGGCCGTGGAAGGGATTCGACGGCAGCCGCAACGAGGCGATCGACCTCGCCCGCCCCACCGCCGACTACCTGCTGTTCCTCGACGCCGACGACATGATGCAGGTAGAGCCCGGTTTTCGCATGCCGGAGCTGACTTCCGACGCATACCGCGTCGCCGTGCACCACCAGCCCGTCATCCACTGGCGGCCCGCTCTGGTCTCCACCCGATTGCCGTGGAAATACGTAGGCGTGCTCCACGAGTACCTCGATTGCGAAGAGCGGCACAGCCAAGGAGTCCTCGAAGGCGCCAATATCCTCATCGTCGGCGGCGGGGCGCGCCTCGGCGAAGGCGGCGAGCGGGAGAAATACCTGCGGGACGCGGAGATTCTCCGGCAAGGGCTGATCAAGGAACCCGATAACGCCCGCTACATGTTCTACCTGGCACAGAGCTGGCGCGACGCGGGAGAACCGGAGAAGTCCCTCACCACCTACGACCTCCGGGCCGGCATGGGCGGCTTCGCCGAGGAGGCCTTCTGCGCCCGGCTCTACGCGGCACGCCTCGCGGCCAGTCTCGAAAGGCCGTCGGCCGAGGTGATGGACCGCTACCTGCGCGCGCACGAGAGCCGCCCCTCACGCGCCGAGTCGCTCGGCGATCTCGCCCGCCTCTGCCGCAACAAGGGCCGCTGGCCACTGGCGTACATGTTCGCCCGGCAGGCGGTGCGGATCCCCCGGCCCGAGGACATCCTCTTCGTCGAGTTCGACTGGTACGAGTGGCGCGCGCTCGACGAACTCGCGGTCGCCGCCTACTGGGTCGGCGAGTACCAGGAGTCGCTGGACTGCTGCGAGCGCCTCCTCCAGTCGGACGAACTCCCCGAATCCCAGCGCGAGCGGATCACCGGGAACCTCGAATTCGCGCGCGCCAAGCTGGGCCCGGACTACCAGGTGGTCGCCTGACCGGCGCATGCCGGCCATCGCACGCCTGACCGCCGCACGCCGGACCGGCCCGCTCCTCCCCCCTCGGGTGCGGGCCGGTCCTGTTCGGGCGTGGCTCAGTCGGCCAGCGGCAGGTAGACCCGATTGCCCGAGGCCGCGAACTCGGCGGACTTCTCCGCCATGCCGGCCTGGATCTCATCGGCCTTCAGGTCCCCGCCGTGCTCACGGCGGATGTCCTGCGAGATCTTCATCGAGCAGAACTTCGGACCGCACATGGAGCAGAAGTGCGCGGTCTTGGCCGGCTCGGCGGGAAGGGTCTCGTCGTGGAACTCGCGGGCCGTGTCCGGGTCCAGGGCCAGGTTGAACTGGTCCTCCCAGCGGAACTCGAACCGCGCGTCCGACAGGGCGTCGTCCCACTCCTGGGCGCCCGGGTGGCCCTTGGCCAGGTCCGCGGCGTGCGCAGCGATCTTGTACGTGATGACGCCGGTCTTCACGTCGTCCCGGTTGGGCAGGCCCAGGTGCTCCTTGGGCGTGACGTAGCAGAGCATCGCGGTGCCCCACCAGGCGATCATCGCGGCGCCGATGCCCGAGGTGATGTGGTCGTAGGCGGGCGCGACGTCCGTGGTCAGCGGGCCGAGCGTGTAGAACGGCGCCTCCTCGCAGATCTCCTGCTGGAGGTCGATGTTCTCCTTGATCTTGTGCATCGGGACGTGGCCCGGGCCCTCGATCATGGTCTGGACGTTGTGGCGCTTGGCGATCGTGTTCAGCTCGCCCAGCGTCTTCAGCTCCGCGAACTGCGCCGCGTCGTTGGCGTCCGCAATGGAGCCGGGGCGCAGGCCGTCACCCAGCGAGTACGTGACGTCGTACGTCGCGAGGATGTCGCAGAGCTCCTCGAAGTTCGTGTAGAGGAAGTTCTCCTTGTGGTGCGCCAGGCACCACGCGGCCATGATCGAGCCGCCGCGCGAGACGATGCCGGTCTTGCGGCGGGCGGTCAGCGGCACGTAGGGCAGCAGCACGCCGGCGTGGACCGTCATGTAGTCGACGCCCTGCTCGGCCTGCTCGATGACCGTGTCCTTGTAGATCTCCCAGGTCAGGTCTTCGGCGCGGCCGTCGACCTTCTCCAGCGCCTGGTAGAGCGGCACGGTGCCGATCGGGACGGGGGAGTTGCGCAGCACCCACTCGCGGGTGGTGTGGATGTTGCGGCCCGTCGAGAGGTCCATGACCGTGTCGGCGCCCCACTTGGTCGCCCAGGTCATCTTGTCGACCTCCTCCTCGATGGAGGAGGTGACCGCGGAGTTGCCGATGTTGGCGTTGACCTTCACCAGGAACCGCTTGCCGATGATCATCGGCTCGATCTCGGGGTGGTTCACGTTCGCCGGAAGCACCGCGCGACCTGCGGCGATCTCCTCGCGCACGACCTCGGGGGAGACGTTCTCGCGGATCGCGACGTACTCCATCTCCGGGGTGATCTCGCCCCGGCGGGCGTACGCGAGCTGCGTGACGGCGGCGCCACCACGGCCGCGGCGGGGCTGCCGCGGGCGGCCCGGGAAGACCGCGTCGAGGTTCTTGAGCCCGCCGCGCGGCGAGGTGTGCTTGATGCCGTCGTCCTCGGGGCGCACGGGACGGCCCGCGTACTCCTCGGTGTCACCGCGCCCGATGATCCAGTTCTCGCGCAGCGGCGCGAGACCCCGGCGGACATCGGTCTCGATCGTCGGGTCGGTGTACGGACCGGACGTGTCGTAGAGCGTGACGTCCTTGCCGTTGGTGAGGTGGACCTGGCGGACCGGCACCCGGAGGTCGGGGCGGGAGCCCGCCAGGTATCCCTTGTGCCAGCCCGGCTGGCGCTCGGTCTGGCCGTCGGTGTCCTGGCTGACGGCAGGCGTGCGTGCGTCGTCCTGAATGGTCATGAGACCTGATCTCCCTACGCCGGCATTACCCGGTAACAGGTTCGGCGGTCGACGCAGCCTCTTCCCGTACGCATCGGTGATGCGCGTACGGTGATCAGCGTCCTCTCAGCCCGGTGCTCCGAGCTCCCGCGTTGTGCAAAGTAGCCCCCACGCTAGCGTCATCCATGGCGTGCTGAACAGTGGGCCCCCTCATCTCTTGCGATGATCTGCTGGTGACGCCCTCGCCGCAGCCCCCCACCGATCCCACGGAGCCCGCTGGTCACGCCGGCCACGAGCACTCAGGTCCCGGGCACTCAGGTCCCGGGCCCGCCTCCGGTCATTCCCACGGCCACGGCCATGGCCACGGTCATGGTCCGGCGGCCCCGGTCTCGAAGCACCTGCGCAAGGTCATCGCGGCCGTCTTGATCCCGTTCGCCACCGCCGTCTTCGTCGGCATGGTGGTGCTCTGGCCGGGCGGCGCCCCTGCCCACGAGCGCACGGGGGTCGGCTTCGACCGCCAGACCCAGCAGGGCAAGGTCGTCTCGCTCGCACGCGTCGACTGCAAATCGGTGAACGCCTCGCAGGTGCCGCCCACCGGGGACACCTCCACCCCCGAGGGGCGCGAGGCCCAGGCCGCGCAGACCGGCGAGTGCAAGAAGGCCACCGTCGAGATCGGCAGCGGCCCGGACAAGGGCCGCACCTTCGTGGAGATCGTCCAGCCGGGCGCGCCGCGGCAGTTGACGGACGGCCAGGAGGTGGTGGTGGCGTACGCTCCGGACGCCCCGCGCGACCTCCAGTACTCGGTGATCGACGTGAACCGCAAGCTCCCCATGGCGCTGCTGGCCGGCATCTTCGCGGTCGCCGTCGTGCTCGTCGGGCGGATGCGAGGGCTGTTCGCGCTGATCGCGCTGGTCATCAGCTTCGGCGTGCTGACCCTCTTCATCCTCCCGGCCATCCTGCAGGGTTCGAACCCGCTGGTCGTCGCGGTGATCGGCGCGAGCGCCATCATGCTCATCGCGCTCTACATGTGCCACGGCCTGACCGCCCGCACCTCGGTCGCCGTCCTCGGCACGCTCGTCTCGCTGCTGCTGATCGGGCTGCTGGGCTCGGTATTCATCGACTGGGCGTTCCTCAGCGGCAACACCGACGACAACACCGGGCTGATCCACGGGCTCTACCCGGAGATCGACATGAGCGGTTTGCTGCTCGCAGGCGTGATCATCGGATCGCTGGGCGTGCTCGACGATGTGACGGTCACCCAGACGTCGGCGGTCTGGGAACTCCACCAGGCCGACCCCTCGATGGGGCCGCGCGGGCTGTACCGGGCGGCCATCCGGATCGGGCGCGACCACATCGCCTCGGTGGTCAACACCCTGGTGCTCGCCTACGCGGGCGCCGCCCTGCCGCTGCTCCTGCTGTTCTCGATCGCGAACAGCAGTATGGGTTCGGTGGCCAACAGCGAGCTGGTGGCGGAGGAGATCGTACGGACCCTCGTGGGCTCGATCGGCCTGGTGGCCTCGGTCCCGGTGACCACGGCGCTGGCCGCGCTGGTCGTCTCCGCCGACCGGCCGGGATCCCCGGTCGCCGGGCCGGCCTCGGGGCCGGTTCGCGGCGGCCGGGGCCGGCGGCGCAAGCGCTGAACGCTTCGCGAAGGAAGGGGGCGGCGGTCCGAGGAACGGCGGGGGTCAGCCGGCGTTCTGCTCGTTCTGCCGCGAGTCGGCGAGGATCTTGCCGAGCGCCTCGTCGAGGTTCTCCTCGAAGTCGCCCAGGTTCCGCTCCTGACCGAGCGGAACGAGCCGGTCGGTGCGGTCGAGGAACGCGACGAGCGGCGCCGCGCTGGCGCGGAACAGGGCCCGGTCGCCGCCGACCTGGAGCCGGATGTGGACGTCGGACAGTTCCTCGGGGTCGGTGGGGGCGATGTGCACATCGCCGTCACCGCACGGCTTGTTGATGCCGTCGAGGAGGAGTTCCCGGCCGAACGCCCAGGTCACGGGCGCATCTCCCGGAAGGTGAAAGGTCAGGCGGACTGCGTAGGGATCACGGGCGTCGTACCGGAGTTCCACCGGAATCCGGAACGAGAGCTCCTCCGAAACGAGAAAACTCATCATGACCTCTGCCTGTACCGACTCGCGCATTGCCTACCCCGCTGTAGTGGAAGTGGCCAGGAATGTCCCCCAGGGACCTCTTGACAAGAGTGGTGGAAGCGCTAGCAGATCACAAGGAGTGAGTTTTCAGATACTGATAGAGAACGAGAGGGTGCTCAACAGCGCGCCTACTTCACTCCGTAGTCGATTGACTACATAGAGCAATCGATCTTGATCATGCAGGGGGAGAGAAATCGCCATGGTTGCGGCGGTATCGCCCGCTGTGATGGGGATGGCGGCGCAGACTGTGCCGAGCGCATATTCCTGCCGCTCGATTACTGGCTGCATTCGCCCGAGGGCCCCGATCCGGTGCTCCAGTGACCGTAGATCGCGCACGGTATAAGGGGTGATGGCCTCGACCGGGTGACGGTCGTAATAGTCCTGACGCGCCTTCTCGTCGAGCTGGCCGAGCAGGCACTGCCCGATGGCGTGCGCATGGCCGGTCGCACGGAAATCGGCCCACTCCTCGCAGGCCGGATTGGCCGGGGTGTCCGAGACACCCACGACCTCGATCTCACCCTCGCGGTAGACCGCGAAGTAGACGGGGGCCCCGACCGCGTCGCGGAAGTGCGCGAGGGAGTCGAGGATCATGCTGCGACGTTTCTGCTGGAGTCCGCCACCGGCGAGACGCCCCGCCGCGTCGCCCAGGACGAACACTCCGCTCTCCCGGCGCAGATAGCCCTCGTGCGTGAGGGTGCGCAGCAGGTGGTACGCGGTGGGAAGCGGGAGCCCGGCCTCGCGCGCCAGCTGTTTCGCCGGAGCTCCCTCGCTATGGGACCCCACTGCTTCGAGCAGCCTCAGTGCCCTCTGCACCGAACCGATCAGGGTCGGAACACCGGCATTGTGAACCGAAGCCAAAGCTCACCCCCAGGCGTGGCGGCGGACCTGTGGGGGGCCCGCCCTGCGGGGGCCGCCCCCGCGTATGCCGTGGCTCCTGGGGGTCGTACTCAGCGGCTGGTCAAGACAACCGCAGGTCAGAGCGGCATGACCGGCGTGCGGCGCCCAGGGAACGGCATAGATTGCCACTCTATCCGCCGATTCCCGAGGTGTGAGCGGTTTAGCGGCTCACGTTCCCTCACATGGCTTAATCCCGGAAGGACCCGGCCTGTCCGCTTCTGCCCCTTGCCTTCTACCACTCACCGGCGGAGGACTTAGAACCGCCGCCGCCGACCTTCTTCACCACGAAGATCAGGCCGCCGACCAGGCCGACGAAGAGGAGCAGCTTGAAGACGAACCCGATCAGCGCGCCCAGGATGCTGGTGATCACACCGCCGAAGACGAACAGCGCCAGCAGCGGAACGGCGACCCACTTAACCCACCAGGGCATGCCTGCGAATGTCTCCCGGATCCCGTTCATGTCCTCGACCTCATCTTCTTCGTCGTCGTCCGTGACTTCCTGCTTTCGATGCTAGGAGTGCACGGTCTCGGGCGGGGGCCCGCGAGCCCCCGGAGTCCCCTGATCCGCCCCTTAGGGGGATCAGGGCGCCGACCCTCACACGAGACCGCCACGCGAGCGGCCCGGTCAGCTCTCCGGCGGGGAGAACACCACCAGCACCCTCAGGTCCTCGCTGATGTGGTGGAACTTGTGCGGGACCCCGGCCGGCACGTAGACCACGCTGCCGCGCGCCACCGTGCTCGTCTCCTCCCCGACCGTGATCGAGGCCCGCCCGCTGACGACGAAGTACACCTCGTCCTGGCGGTGCGGCTGCTGCGGATCGCTCTGCCCGGCGTCGAGCGCGTAGAGCCCGACCGACATGTTCCGCTCGCGCAGGAACTGCAGATAGGCGCCGTCGTTCGCGGCCCGCTCCGCTTCGAGCTCGTCAAGCCGGAAGGCTTTCATCGTGGTTGTGCCCCTTGTGCTCGATCGTGCCGTGGCATCCGCTGATCTGCGGATGTCCCACCGGGATCTTCTCTGCCACGATCAGACACATGACGAATTTCGTAGTCAAGACGCTCGCCAACGCGGCGGCCCTGGCCGTCGCCATCTGGCTGCTCGGCGACATCACCCTGGACGACGGCAGCAGCCTGGGCCGCCGGACGCTCACCCTGATCCTGGTCGCGCTGGTCTTCGGCCTGGTCAACTTCATCGTCAAGCCGGTGGTGAAGCTGCTCTCGCTGCCGCTGTTCATCCTCACGCTCGGCCTGTTCACCCTCGTGGTGAACGCCCTGATGCTGCTGCTGACCTCCTGGCTGGCCGAGGAGCTCGACCTCAGCTTCCACGTCGACGGCTTCTGGACCGCGGTCCTCGGCGGCCTGATCATCTCCATCGTCTCGTGGGCCGTGAACATGGTCCTGCCCGACAAGGACTGAACGGGCCGCCCATGTACCGCGTGTGCTTCGTCTGCACGGGCAACATATGCCGCTCGCCCATGGCCGAGTCCGTCTTCCGCGCCCACGTCGCGGAGGCCGGACTCGACTCCCTCGTCGAGGTGGACAGCGCCGGGACCGGCGGCTGGCACGAGGGCGACGGCGCCGACCCGCGCACCGTCTCCGTCCTGGAGGCCGCCGGCTACGAGCAGGACCACCGGGCCCGGCAGTTCCGGTCCTCCTGGTTCGCCCGCCTCGACCTCGTCATCGCGCTCGACGCCGGACACCTGCGGGACCTGCGCGCGCTCGCGCCCACCCCGCAGGACGCCGCCAAGGTCCGGCTGCTGCGGTCCTACGATCCGGCGGCCGCGGCCGCGGCCGCGCAGACCGACGTACCGGACCCCTACTACGGGTCGCTCGACGGGTTCGAGGAGTGCCTGGCGCTGGTCGAGGCGGCGAGCCCCGGTCTGCTGGACGCCGTACGCGAGGCCGTGAAGGAGTACACCGCGTGAAGGAGTGCACCGCGTGAACGAGTACGCCCCCGCAGCAGCAGGGCCGACCGGGCCGACCGGGCACGGGCCCGCGGACCCGCTGGGCGACGGCACCCGGGCCGTCCGCGCCGGACTGCCCGAACCGGTCAAGAACGAGCCGCCGCTGCCCGGACCGGTCTTCGCCGCCCACTTCCACCTCCCGGGCGACGTCGAGGGCCCGTACACCTACGGCCGCGACACCAACCCCACCTGGACCCTGCTGGAACGGGCGATCGGCGAACTGGAGGCCCCCGGCCAGGACGTGTACACCGTCGTCTTCGCCTCCGGCATGGCGGCGGTCTCCGCCGTCCTGCTCTCCCAGGCGCGCACCGGTGACACCGTCGTCCTGCCCGACGACGGCTACCAGGCGCTGCCGCTGCTGCGGGAGCAGCTGGAGGCGTACGGGATCCAGGTACGCACCGCCCCGACCGGCGAGGACGCCCAGCTCGCGGTCCTCGACGGCGCCCGGCTGCTGTGGATCGAGACCCCGTCCAATCCCGGGCTCGACGTCTGCGACGTACGACGTCTCGCGGACGCCGCGCACGCCGGCGGGACCCTGGTCGCCGTCGACAACACCCTCGCCACCCCGCTCGGGCAGCGGCCCCTGGAGCTCGGGGCGGACTTCTCCGTGGCGAGCGGCACCAAGGGCCTCACCGGCCACGGCGACCTCCTGCTCGGCTACGTCGTCTGCCGCGATCCGGAACTCGCCGCCCACGTCCGGCGCTGGCGCAAGATCGTCGGTGCGATCCCGGGACCGATGGAGGCCTGGCTCGCCCACCGCTCCCTGGCCACCATCCAGTTGCGCGCGCAGCGGCAGTGGGCCAACGCGATGGCCGTCGCCGAGGCGCTGGCCGACCGCGTCGAGGTGACCGGGCTGCGCTACCCGGGCCTGGCCACGGACCCCGCCCACAAGACGGCCGCCCGCCAGATGCGGGGCTTCGGATCGGTCGTCTCCTTCACCCTGCCCGACCGCGCCCACGCGGAGCGGTTCATGGCCGCCCTGCACCTGGTCGAGGACGCCACGAGTTTCGGCGGTGTACGGTCCACCGCCGAGCGGCGCGGACGCTGGGGCGGCGACGCCGTGCCGGAGGGGTTCATCCGCTTCTCCGCCGGCGCCGAGGACACCGAGGACCTGGTCGCGGACGTCCTGCGCGCCCTTGACCGTGCGGGTGGCACGGGCTGAACGGACCCTGGAAAAGGCGGTCCGAGCCTCCCCCCTCGTGGCTCGGACCGCCCTGGGTTCCGCGCGCGAAGAACCACTCGACAAGGCTAGTTGACCCTGCGTCAGAGTCCAATCACGGTAACGACAGGAGGCCATCGGCATATTTATAGTTGTAGGCCCCCACCGAGAGGTGCCGCGATGGACCTTGCCCTGCTGCGCACCTTCGTGGCCGTCCACCGGGCCGGCTCGTTCACCCGCGCCGCCGCCCTGCTCGGACTGTCCCAGCCCGCCGTGACCTCTCAGATCCGCACCCTCGAACGCCAGTTGGGGCGCCCGCTCTTCCTGCGCCGGGCCCGCGGCGTCACCCCTACCGCCGTCGGCGACGAACTCGCCCACAAGGCCGCCCCGCACCTCGACGCCCTGCTCCGGATCACCGAGGCCGAGCGGGACGCCGCCGGCACCTTGCGCACCCTGCACGTCGCCGGACCCCCCGAGTTCCTGTGCCTGCGCGTGCTCCCCGCCCTCGCACCCCTCGTCGGCCGCGGCCACACCCTGCGCGCCACCCTGCAGACCGGCGCCGAGGCGACCCTCGACGGGCTCGCCGCCGGCCACCACGACCTCGTCGTCACCACCGCCCACCCCCGCGGGGAGCTCTTCACCGCCACCGCCCTGTGCGACGAGGAGCACGTCCTGGTCGCCGCGCCCTACTGGGCCGCCCTCGTCGACACGGACCGGTTGCGCGACGGAGGTCCCGCCGCCCTCGACGGCATCCCGGTCGTCGAGGTCCACGAGACCCTGCCGCTCGTCACCCGCTACTGGGCCGGCGTCTTCGACACCGCGCCCGACGCCAGGTCGATGGCCGCCACCGTGGTCGCACCCGATCTGCGGGCCGTACTGGAATGCGTCCTGGCCGGTGCCGGGCTCGCCGTCCTGCCCCGCTACCTGTGTCAGGACGCCCTCGACAGCGGTCGGATCGTGGCCCTGATGGAGCCTGCCGTACCGCCGCTGCGCACGTGGTTCCTGGTCGTACGCACCGGGGGCCTCGCCCTCGCCCACCTCGCCAGGGCCCGCGACCGGTTGCTGGACGCCGCCGCGCGCTGGTGAGCTTCTCTTTTCGGCCCGGGGCGCGTTTCAGAAGCGGAGCGGTGGGCCACTCTTCTCCCATGACCGAACGCCCCGTGGTCAAACGCACCGCCCGCGCGATCCTGCTCGACGGTGACGACCTGATCCTCATCAAGCGCACCAAGCCCGGCGTCGATCCGTACTGGCTCACCCCAGGCGGGGGAGTGGAGTCCTCGGACGCCACCGTCGTCGACGCCCTCCACCGAGAGGTCCACGAAGAACTCGGCGCGAAGATCACCGATGTGGTGCCCTGTTTCGTCGACACCGTCGAGCACATCGCCGACGGGGGTGTGACCGGCGTGAAGGTGCAGCACTTCTTCGTCTGCCACCTCGAATCGATGGACCCGAACCTTCGGCACGGCCCCGAAATCGACGACCCCGAGGGCGAGTACGAGATCGTCCGCGTGCCCTTCAGCCGGGTGGGCATCGCCGCCGTCCATCTCGTCCCCCTGTCCCTGCGGCACTACCTCGACGGCAACATCGAGGGTGTACGCGCCATGCACGCACCCGACCTGGGCTGATCCGGCCTGATGGGCCTTGTTCCGGCCTCGATCCGGGCTTGATCCGGCCTGATGCGAAAGACAGGCTCCAGTGGGGCCGGCGGGCAGCCCGCCGGTCTCAGCCGGCGATGCCCGCCAGCTCCTCCACCGCGTCGTGCCGGATCCGCTCGCCGGGGATCCCGATCCGCAGGAGCTCGTGGACCCCACTGCGGATCATCGCGGGCGGTCCCGAGATGAACGCGTCGTACGAGCTCCAGGGCCCGTGCTCACCGATCGCCTGTGGCAGCTGCCCGGCCAGCCCGTCGCCGACCACCGGACGCACCGACAGCCACGGATGCGAGCGCTGCAGCCCCAGCAGCGTGTCCTTGTCGTAGAGGTCGCTGTCGCTGCGCGCCCCGAAGAACACCTCCACCGGCCGCCGCTCACCGTGCTCGGCCACGTCCTCGATCAGCGCCTTGATCGGGGCGATTCCGGTGCCCCCGGCCAGGCACAGCATCCCGTTGTCCGTGGTGTGGTCCACCACCATCGACCCGGCCGGCGGCCCGAGGCGCAGCACGTCCCCGGGGCGGGCGTGGCGCACGAGCGCGTTGGAGACCCAGCCCGCGGGGACGGCCTTGACGTGGAAGGACAGCAGCCCGTCGGCGCGCGGAGCCGAGGCGAAGGAGTAGTGCCGCCACACCCGCGGCCACCACGGGGTCTCCAGACTCGCGTACTGGCCGGCCAGGAAGGCGTACGGCTGGTCGGGGCGGACCGTCAGCACCGCGATGTCCGCGGTGCGCAGGTCATGGGAGACCACCTCCGCGAGCCACCACGCCGGGGCCCTCACCTCGTCCTCAGCCGCCGCGTCGATCATGGTCTGGGAGATCACGGTGTACGCGCGCACCCACGCGGCCTCCGTCTCCGGTCCCCAGTCCTGCGCGTACCGGGCCAGCGCCCCGACGAGCGCCTCGCCCACCACCGGGTAATGACCGGCCAGGGTGCCGTACTTGCGGTGGCCGGTGCCCAGTCGCCGCAGGTAGGGGATGAGCACGGCCGGATTGTCGATGTGCTCGGCAGCGGTCAGCAGCGCCTTCAGCAGCCGGTCGCGCTGCGCGTCCATGGCGGCAGGGAACATGCCCCGCACTTCCGGATGTCCGGTGAACACCAGGGCGTAGAAGTACGAGGTCATCTTGTCGGCGACGGGTGCGATCTCCGCGAGGGTCCGGCGGATGAGCACGGCATCCGGTGAGGGCTCGGTCGCACCGCCCTCGGCGGGTATCCGGGCCGTCCCCCGTCTGGCCGATCTGGTGGGCGGAGCGTCCATGCGGTGCCTCGCTTCGAGCATCTCGGTCGGTCTGCACACTCCACGGCCTCTGAATCCGTGGTTCCGGGTTTCACAGCCTGCCAGCCGCCTCAGATGCCTGTGGGGAAATGCGGAAAATCTGCGTTTCGAACCCACTTTCCTCTTAAGATGCCTCAACTCCCGGGCGTGCCACCCCTACGAGCTGGTATGCCTCCCGCAGATCCCGGCCCTCGTAGACATGGGTCGCACGCTCCGCCAGATGAGGCCGCGCGTTGACCGCCACCGAGACCGGCACCACCTCGAAGAGCATCGCGTCGGTCACCGAATCCCCGTACGCGACGCAGTCGCTGCGGCCCACCCCGAACCGCTCGCACAGCCGGTCCGCCACGGTGACCTTGCCCTCGGGGGTCAGGATCCCGGACGCCTCCACGGGCCGGGTGAACGGCACCTCCGGGAACACCGAACCGTGCGCGGCATGCGCGCCCCACTCCAGCAGCAGCTCGACGAAGAAGGACGGCGACAAGGAGATCACCGCGCAGTAGTCCCCGCGCTCCCGGATCTCCTGCCACACGTCCCGGATCCCCGCGAGCCAGGGAGAACCGTCGAACGCCGCCCGGACATGCGCGGGCGTCAGCTCCGACCACAGCGCGTGGGCGGCCACCGAGAACTGGTGCGGACCGATCTCCTGCGCGCCGAAAGCCCGTTCCAGCGCGGCGATCTCGGCGCTCAGCCCGAGCTGGCGGGAGATCTCGACCGGCGCGGCCGAGCCGTACATCAGCGTCCCGTCGAGGTCGAAGAGGTGCAGGAGGGTCATAGCCGTCGAGGCTAGCCGTTCCGTTTGACGTGAAGCACCGTGTTTCACGTGAAACATCGACACGTTTCACGTGAAACATCGGCGGCACCCGGAGGGACCCCTGTTTCACGTGAAACATCTCCGCACATCTCCGCGCCCAAATCCTCTGGACGGGCCCCATTCGATGATCCAGTCTGAGCCGGTGACACCACCACACATCACCGATCTGCCGATCCGACCGCTGACCGTGGACGATCTACGCCGCTGTGCCGACCTGTCCGAAGACCGCGGCTGGGCCCGTGAGGACCACAGGTGGGGACTGCTGCTCGCCGCCGGAAACGGCTACGGCGTCGATGCCCCGGACGGGCGGGGACTCGCGGCCGCCTGCATCGTCACCCAGTACGGCCACAGCCATGCCGGACCGGAGCTCGCCGCCATCGGGATGGTCCTCGTCGCCGACCGCTACGCCCGTCAGGGCTTGGGCCGCCGCCTGATGACCCACGTCTGCGACGACGTGCTCAAGGGCGTCCCCCTCACCCTGTACGCCACTCCCTACGGCCGCCCCCTCTACGAGGAGCTCGGCTTCCAGACCAGGGGCAGCGCCGAGATGCTCAAGGGCGCCTTCCGGCCCGACGGCACCCCGGGAACGTACGGCGCCTCCCGGGTCCGGCCGGCCACCGCCGAGGACCTCCCGCGCATCCTGCGACTGGACGCCGAGGTCTTCGGCATCGACCGCACCCACATGATCATCCGGCTGCCGGCCTTCGCCGACCAGCTGATCGTGGCCGAGGACCCCACCGGCGACGGCACCCTCACGGGCTACGCCGCGGCCTGGCCCAACATGGAAACCCATGTCATCGGCCCGCTGGTCGCCCACGACCTCGGCACCGCCCAATCCCTGATCACCACGCTCGCCCTGGGCACCGACCGGCCGCTGCGCACCGATGTCGACGTCCGCCACGAGGAGCTCCTCGGCTGGCTCAAGGACCGCGGCCTCGACTCCATCGCCTTCAACACCGTGATGACCCGAGGCATCCCCGCACTGCCCGGCGACTGGACCCGACGCTGGGCGCCGCTCACCTTGGCCGCGGGCTGAGAGAGGAAGACCCATCGTGACCGAGACCCCCGAGCTGATGATCCGGCCCGCCACCGAGGCCGATCTGCCCGCCATCGTCGCCATGCTCGCCGACGACCCGCTCGGCGCCACCCGCGAGTCCCCGGACGACCTCACCCCGTACGTCACGGCACTCAAGCGGCTGACCGACGACCCGAATCAGCACCTGGTCGTCGCCGTCCGCGCGGACCGCGTCGTGGGCACCCTCCAGCTGACCATCGTCCCGGGCCTCTCCCGCAAGGGAGCCACCCGCTCGATCATCGAGGGCGTCCGCGTCCACGCGGACGAACGCGGCAGCGGCCTGGGCACCCGGTTCGTCGAATGGGCCATCGACACGTCCCGCGACGAGAACTGCACACTCGTCCAGCTGACCTCGGACGTGACCCGGACCGACGCCCACCGCTTCTACGAGCGGCTCGGATTCACCGCCTCCCACGTCGGGTTCAAACTGCAGCTCTGAGCGCCCGCCCCGGGCGCCCTTGAGGGACCGGCCCGACACGCCGGGTCGCCGCCGGAGCGACCCGGCCTACGATCGGGAGGATGAGCCCCCGCCTCCCCCTCGTCACCACCGCCGAGCGCCGCCACCGGCTCGGACGACGCCACCGCCTGGCCCCCTCGGCCCACGCCGCCACGGTGGTGGAGGCGGCGGACTCCGTCGTCGCCCTGCACGCCACCGACGCCGCGACCGTCTTCCTCTCCGCCCGCGCCCGGCTCACCGAAGGCGGCCCCGCAGCAGTCGAGCAGGCGCTCTACGAGGACGTCAGCCTCGTCCGGCTGCTCAGCATGCGCAACACGCTCTTCGCGTTCTCGGCCGAACTCGCCCCGTACGTCGACTCCTCCACCGCCCGGGCCATCGCCGTCAAGGAACGCCGCAGCCTGCTCAAGCACCTGGACGAGGACGGGCAGGGACTCGACGCCCAGTGGCTGGCCCAGGCTGAGGCCGCCGCGCTCGACGCCCTCGACACCCGCGGCCCCTCCACCGGCAGCCAGTTGTCCGCCGCCGTGCCCGCCCTGCGTCAGAAGATCACCGTCGGCCGGGGCAAGAAGTACGAGACGCACACCGGGGTCGCCACCCGCGTCATCCGCCTGCTGGCCGCCGACGGCCGGATCCGCCGCGACCGGCCCCGCGGCTCCTGGACCTCCAGCCAGTACCGCTGGGTCCACACCGAGCCCTGGCCCGCCGTACCCGCCGCCGAGGCCCGCGCCGAGATCGCCCGCCGCTGGCTCCACGCGTACGGCCCCGCCACCGAGGCCGACCTCAAGTGGTGGACCGGGTGGACCCTCACCGACGTCCGCAAGGCCCTCGCCTCCGTGGGCCCCGACATGGTCCTCCTCGAAGACGGCAGCACCGCCCTCGTCGGACCCGGGGACACCGCACCCGAACCCGCCCCGGAGCCCTGGGCCGCGCTGCTCCCCGGCCTCGACCCCACCGGCATGGGCTGGGCCGACCGCGGCTTCCACCTCGACCCCGCGCACAAGCCCGCCCTCTTCGACTACGCCGGCAACATCGGCCCCACCGTGTGGTGGAACGGCCAGATCGTCGGCGGCTGGGCCCAGCGCTCCGACGGCGAGATCGTCTGGCGGCTGCTGGGCAGCCCGGGCCGCACCGCCGAGCAGGCGATCACCGCCGAGGCCGCCCGCCTCGCCTCATGGGTGGGCGACGCCCGCATCACCCCACGCTTCCGCACCCCGCTGGAACGTGAACTCGTCGCCTAGGGCCCGTCTTTCGGATCCAGCCGCAGGAGCAGGCGGAGCCGTCAGCCGATGCCCCGCCAGCCCTGCGGGTCCACCCCGCCGGGCACCGGGGCCTGGGCGTCGTACGGCTCCCGCGTGAAGACGAAGGACGCCAGGTCGAGGTGGCTCACCGAGCCGTCCTCGCGCCGCACGGCCCGCAGGGTCTCGCCGGCGTAGTAGCCCGACAGCCCGGTCCAGCTGCCGTCCGCCTCGGCCCGGAAGCGAGCCGTGCGCCCGGTCGAGCCCACCGGTGCCAGCAGCAGCGCCCCGTCCGCGGTCAGCCGCACCACCTGGGCCGAAGTCCCCCAGTACCAGGGGCCGCACAGCTCCAGCGGCACCCGGTCCGACTCCAGGAACGGCCGCCACGGCCGCGGGAACGGCGGTTCGGCATCCGCCACGATCCCCACCAGGTCCGCGGCCACCGTCGCGGCCGGAAGCCCCGAGGTGCAGTTCGCCAGGACCACCGCCGCCACGTCGTCGGCCTCACTCAGCCACAGCCCCGCGACGAACCCCGGCAGCGAGCCGCTGTGCCCCGCCAGCCTGCGTACGCCGTGGCTCACCAGCTGCATCCCCAGCCCGTAGCCGAGATCGGCGAAACCCGCCTCCGGGGGCGCGGCCGACGTCCGCATCTCCCGTACGGACTCCACACTCAGGACCCGCTCGTCACCGCGCAGCAGGAAGTCGGCGAACCGCGCCAGATCCCTGGTCGTGGACCACAGTTGACCGGCCGGAGCCATCAGTCCCAGATCC
Source organism: Streptomyces sp. NPDC030995 (assembly GCF_055571215.1). Taxonomy (NCBI): domain Bacteria; kingdom Bacillati; phylum Actinomycetota; class Actinomycetes; order Kitasatosporales; family Streptomycetaceae; genus Streptomyces; species Streptomyces sp. NPDC030995. The sequence goes on along the minus strand of NZ_JBVIFS010000004.1, from coordinate 193,329 downwards.
TCCAGCGGCTCGGGCATCATCACGTCCGCCCACGGATGCACCGCCCAGCCGCCCGCGTGGGGGGCCTGCGGCTGCCCGCTCGTACGGTCCAGCCCCAGGGGCTCCAGCACCTCGGCCCGCAGGACCTCTTCCCACGAGCCGCCGCGCAGCGCCTCGACCAGCGAACCCAGCAGGGTGTAGCCGGGGTTGGAGTAGTGATGCCGGCCGCCCGGCGCGAACTTGAACGGCTCGGCACCGAGCACGTCGGCCAGTTCGGGGCGCAGTTCGCCGGGCGTGCGCTCCCACCACTGGCCGGGCGTCTCCGCCGCCAACCCTCCGGTGTGGGACAGCAACTGGGCGATGGTCACCTCACCGGCGCCGGTCCCCGGCAGGTGCCGCTCCAGCGGATCGGAAAGGCTCAGCAGCCCCTCGTCCCGCAGGCGCATCACCAGAACAGCGGTGAAGGTCTTGCTGATCGACCCGATCCGGTACTGCACGTCGCCGTCCGGGCCGTGCCCCTCCACGGACGTACGAGAGCCCTCCCAGACCACCTCCCCGCCCCGCAGGACGGCCGCCACCACGGACGGCGCCCGACCCTCGCTCTGCGCGACGGCGATCCGGTGCCTGAGCGCACGCCGGGTGGCAGGGAGAAGTTCCACGTCTTCTGCAAGATCATCCATGATCGGATGCTACGTGTTGGCCATGTCCACGAACCGCGAATAATGGCCCTGGAAGGCCACGGTGATGGTGGCCGTGGGGCCGTTACGGTGCTTCGCCACGATCAGGTCCGCCTCGCCCGCGCGCGGGGACTCCTTCTCGTACGCGTCCTCGCGGTGCAGCAGGATGACCATGTCCGCGTCCTGCTCGATCGAGCCCGACTCACGCAGGTCGGAGACCATCGGCTTCTTGTCGGTGCGCTGCTCGGGACCACGGTTCAGCTGGGAGAGCGCGATCACGGGGACCTCGAGCTCCTTGGCCAGCAGCTTGAGGTTTCGGGACATGTCCGAGACCTCCTGCTGACGGCTCTCGGGACGGCGTGAGCCGCCCGACTGCATCAGCTGGAGGTAGTCGATGACCACGAGCGAGAGGTCGTTGCGCTGCTTGAGCCGGCGGCACTTGGCCCGGATCTCCATCATCGACAGGTTCGGGGAGTCGTCGATGTAGAGCGGGGCGGCGGAGACGTCCGGCATCCGGCGGGCCAGCCGGGTCCAGTCGTCGTCCGTCATCGTTCCCGAGCGCATGTGGTGCAGCGCCACCCGGGCCTCCGCCGAGAGCAGGCGCATGGCGATCTCGTTGCGCCCCATTTCGAGGGAGAAGATCACGCTCGGCAGGTTGCTCTTGATGGAGCAGGCCCGGGCGAAGTCCAGCGCGAGGGTGGACTTGCCCATGGCGGGACGGGCGGCGATGACGATCATCTGGCCGGGGTGCAGGCCGTTGGTCAGCGAGTCCAGGTCCGTGAAGCCGGTGGGAACGCCCGACATCTGGCCGCTGCGGGAGCCGATCGCCTCGATCTCGTCGAGCGCGCCCTCCATGATGTCGCCCAGCGGCAGGTAGTCCTCGGAGGTCCGCTGCTCGGTGACGGCGTAGATCTCGGCCTGGGCGCTGTTGACGATCTCGTCGACGTCGCCGTCGGCGGCATAGCCCATCTGCGTGATCTTCGTACCCGCGGCGACCAGGCGGCGCAGGACGGCTCTCTCGTGGACGATCTCCGCGTAGTACTCGGCGTTCGCCGCCGTGGGCACGGACTGGACCAGGGTGTGCAGGTACGAGGCCCCGCCGACCTTGCTGATCTCGCCGCGCCGGGTCAGCTCGGCGCCGACGGTGATCGGGTCGGCCGGCTCGCCCTTGGCGTACAGGTCGAGGATGGCCTGGTAGATCGTCTCGTGGGAGGGCCGGTAGAAGTCGTGGCCCTTGAGGACCTCGACGACATCGGCGATGGCGTCCTTCGACAGCAGCATGCCGCCGAGCACCGACTGCTCGGCGTCGAGGTCCTGCGGGGGGACGCGCTCGAAGCCCCCGCCACCGCCGCCGCTGCCACCGCCGTCCCAGGAGCCGCCCTCGCGGCCCCGGTCGTGCTGTTCGTCCCCGCGGCCGCGGCCTTCGCTGTTACGGCGCGGACGGGCGGGCAGACGGTCACCTGGACCGCTGTCGGCCCAGGGGTCGTCCATGGGCTCGGGCATGCTCACCGGGCCGCCTCCTCCCGTCCGCAACGCGGACCTCGCCGTGTCACTCTTTCTACGACACGGCTCTGACATTTGGGGCGCCCGAATCGGCTGTCGGCGAGTCGGGCAACGATCCAAGGTAGGGCCGGGAGCGGCGTCAGCCAATCTTGTTATCCACAGGCTGTGTGGATGAGATGTGGACGACGGCGCCAATGCTGTGGGTAACTCACCGGAAGCTGTGTACGGACCGGGGGACGACGCTGTGGACAAAATCACCTGAGCCACCCATCCACCCCATCTGACCTGCACTTTCTCGCTCGGCAGACGGCGGGCGGGAAAATTCTTGGCCACCGTCTCAAGATCGCCTCCAACGAGGTGGAAGGAACGCGCAAGTCAGGGCCACGGTAAGTGTCTAAAGGGTCTTGCATCTATTACCTGTGGAAGATTAGATTGAGCGCATGACACAGGCCCTCTCAGCACCGAAGGCCGGGCCGAGACGGCACGACCGCGAGATCTTCGCACTCGCCGTCCCCGCCTTCGGCGCCCTCGTCGCAGAGCCCCTTTTCGTGATGGCCGACAGCGCCATCGTGGGACACCTCGGCACCCCCCAGCTGGCCGGCCTCGGCATCGCCGCCGCCCTGCTCACCACCGCGGTGAGCGTCTTCGTCTTCCTCGCCTACGCCACCACCGCGGCCGTCGCCCGCCGGGTCGGAGCGGGCGATCTGGCGGCGGCCATCCGGCAGGGCATGGACGGCGTCTGGCTCGCCCTCCTGCTCGGCGCGGCCGTCATCGCCGTGATACTGCCCGCGGCGCCCTCGCTGATCTCCCTCTTCGGGGCCTCCGACACCGTCGCCCCGTACGCGATCACCTATCTGCGGATCTCCGCCCTCGGCATCCCGGCCATGCTCGTGGTCCTGGCCGCCACCGGTGTCATCCGCGGCCTCCAGGACACCCGCACCCCGCTCTACGTCGCCATCGGGGGCTTCGCCCTCAACGCGGGCCTGAACGCCGCCCTCGTCTACGGCGCGGGCTTCGGCATCGCGGGCTCCGCCTGGGGCACGGTCATCGCCCAGTGCGCCATGGCCGCCGCCTACCTGTTCGTCGTCGTGCGCGGGGCGCGGCGCCACGGAGCCTCGCTCCGCCCGGACACCGCGGGAATCCGGGCATGCGCCCAGGCCGGCGCGCCGCTGCTGGTCCGCACGCTGTCCCTACGCGCCATCCTGATGCTCGCGACCGCCGTGGCCGCCCGGCTCGGCGACGCCGACATCGCCGCCCACCAGATCCTGCTCTCCCTGTGGACCCTGCTCGCCTTCGCCCTGGACGCCATCGCCATCGCCGGACAGGCGATCATCGGCCGCTACCTGGGCGCGGGCGACACCGACGGCGCCAAGGCCGTGTGCCGCCGCATGGTCCAGTGGGGCATCGCCTCGGGCGTCGTCCTCGGCCTGCTGGTCGTCCTGGCCCGCCCGGTGTTCATTCCGCTGTTCACCAGCGATCCGGCGGTCGAGGCGACCCTGCTGCCCGCCCTGCTGGTCGTCGCCCTCTCCCAGCCCGTCTCCGGCATCGTCTTCGTCCTCGACGGTGTCCTGATGGGCGCCGGCGACGGCCGCTACCTGGCCCGGGCCATGCTGCTGACGCTCGCCGTGTTCGCCCCCGCCGCGCTGCTCGTCCCGGTCGTGGGCGGCGGTCTGACGACGCTCTGGTGCGCCATGACGCTGATGATGCTGGTCCGGATGGTCACCCTCCAGCTGCGCGCCCGCTCCGGCCGGTGGCTGGTCGCAGGGGCCACTCGCTAGGAGCCCACGATGTTTCACGTGAAACGCGCCGAGACTCGGTGATGTTTCACGTGAAACATCACCGGCCCCGACAACGACGAAGGGCCGCACCCCAATGGGGTGCGGCCCTTCACGCGCAGCCTTTAGGCGGCGACGACCTCGATGCCCACGTTCGCGGCCACGTCGGCGTGCAGACGCACGGAGACCTGGTACGAACCGAGGGTCTTGATCGGGGAGCCCAGCTCGACGCGGCGCTTGTCGACCTTCGGGCCGCCCGAGGACTCGATCGCCGTGGCGATGTCGGCCGGGGTCACGGAACCGAAGAGACGACCGGCGTCACCCGCGCGGGTGGCCAGACGGACCTTCACGCCCTCGAGCTTGGCCTTGACCTCGTTGGCCTGCTCGATGGTCGCGATCTCGTGGATCTTGCGGGCGCGGCGGATCTGCGCCACGTCCTTCTCGCCACCCTTGGTCCAGCGGATCGCGAAACCACGCGGGACCAGGTAGTTGCGAGCGTAACCGTCCTTGACGTCGACGACATCGCCGGCGGCACCGAGGCCAGAAACCTCGTGGGTCAGGATGATCTTCATTAGTCGGTCACCCTTTCCTTATCGCGCGGTGGACGTGTAGGGCAGCAGCGCCATCTCACGGCTGTTCTTCACGGCCGTGGCGACGTCACGCTGGTGCTGCGTGCAGTTGCCGGTAACGCGGCGGGCACGGATCTTGCCGCGGTCGGAAATGAACTTCCGCAGCATGTTCGTGTCCTTGTAGTCCACGTATGCGGTCTTGTCCTTGCAGAACGCGCAGACCTTCTTCTTAGGCTTGCGCACAGGCGGCTTCGCCATTGTGTCTCTCCTGTGTGATCAAGAAGTGGGGATGCGAGCTGCCCTAGAAGGGCGGCTCGTCCGAGTAGCCACCGCCGGAGCCGCCGGAGCTTCCGCCCCAACCGCCCCCGCCGCCGCCCTGCTGCTGCTGGCCGCCGGCCGGCGCGCTGGACGCCCACGGGTCGTCGGAGGGAGCTCCGCCGCCCTGCGGGGCACCGGTGCTGGGGGCTCCGCCCCAGTTACCGCCGCCGCCACCCTGCTGCTGACCGCCGCCGCCGTATCCACCCTGGCCACCGCGACCGGTGGTCTTGGCGACCTTGGCCGTGGCGTTCTTCAGGCTGGGGCCGACTTCCTCGACGTCCAGCTCGTAGACCGTGCGCTTGACACCCTCACGGTCCTCGTACGACCGCTGCTTCAGCCGGCCCTGCACGATGACGCGCATGCCCCGCTGAAGGGACTCGGCGACGTTCTCCGCCGCCTGCCGCCACACCGAGCAGGTCAGGAACAGGCTCTCGCCGTCCTTCCACTCATTGGTCTGACGGTCGAAGGTGCGGGGGGTGGACGCGACACGGAACTTCGCGACCGCCGCACCCGAGGGGGTGAAGCGCAGCTCGGGGTCGTCGACGAGATTGCCGACGACCGTGATGACGGTCTCGCCTGCCATGGATGAACCTCTCGGCGGGGATTGCTGCTGGGCTGCTGTGCTACTCGGTCCCGATTACCGCTGAACCGAAGTTCAGTGGGTCTCGGGGCGAAGGACCTTGGTCCGGAGAACCGACTCGTTCAGGTTCATCTGTCGGTCAAGCTCCTTGACGACCGCAGGCTCGGCCTGAAGGTCGATGACCGAGTAGATGCCCTCGGGCTTCTTCTTGATCTCGTAAGCGAGACGACGACGGCCCCAGGTGTCGACCTTCTCGACCTTTCCGTTGCCCTCACGGACGACAGAAAGGAAGTTCTCGATCAGCGGGGAGACAGCGCGCTCCTCGAGATCGGGGTCGAGGATGACCATCACTTCGTAGTGACGCATGTGGAACCCACCTCCTTTGGACTCAGCGGCCACGGTCGTTCCGTGGCAGGAGGGTCGTGATGCGTGCGCACGGCGTCCGAAAGCAGACACCGCGCAGCTGTACAGACTACCTCCTCGACTCCTTCCGGTTGAAATCCGGCAGGAGAGGGCCACAATCTGTATCCATCGGGTGTGCTCGGTGCTAGGCCTCCGGCCCCTGCCGGAGGCGGCCCGCAGCACCGCTCAGCTTCAGCCAGGAGGTGCCTTCCGATGGCACAGGCAATGCGGCCCCAGTCCCAGCCCCGTCAGATCTCCCTCTTCTCCACCGACGGCAAGCCCCACCCGCTGCAGGACACCCTGCTGGCGATCACCCTGGTCCTCGGTGCCGTGGCGTTCGTCACGGCCTTCTTCCACCACCTGCATCTGCTCAGCTCGTGGACCGGGCTGATCGGAATCCTGACCGGCGCCTACGGACAGTTCATCTCCGTCACGACTCGCGAGCGCTTTGCGCTGATCATCGGCCTTGGCGCGTCTGCCATCGGCTTCTTCCTCGGAATGGCGCACGGCGGCCTCTTCGGCGGCTGGCTGGGCTGACCCGGGGCACCTCCGCGACAGGGCGCCGGCCGGACACCGGCCCGGGCTGCGGCCCGTCCCCCAGATGGGTGGCGCCCTTGTCGCAGTAGGCTTCGCGCCATAGCCAGCGAAGCCGCCGGAGGAGACGCCCCGCATGAGCCTGTCCCTGAGGACCATCAGCCGAGAGCAGCATCTGGGTTACCTCCAGAGCCTGCCCTCGGCGAGCCACTGCCAGGTCCCGGCGTGGGCCGACGTGAAGAACGAGTGGCGTTCCGAGAACCTCGGCTGGTTCAACGAGTCCGAGGAACTCGTCGGTGCCGCCCTCGTGTTGTACCGGCAGCTGCCCAAGGTGAAGCGGTACCTCGCGTACCTCCCCGAGGGCCCGGTCATCAACTGGTACGCCCCGAACCTGGAGGAGTGGCTCCAGCCGATGCTGGCCCACCTCAAGCAGCAGGGCGCCTTCACCGTGAAGATGGGCCCGCCCGTCGTCATCCGCCGCTGGAACTCGACCGCCATCAAGGCCGGCATCCAGGACCCGAACGTGAAGCGCCTGCGCGACGTGGAGGCCTCGGTCATCGAGCCCCGCGCCTTCGAGGTGTCCGACAAGCTGCGCCGCATGGGCTGGCAGCAGGCCGAGGACGGCGGCGCCGGATTCGGCGACGTCCAGCCGCGCTACGTCTTCCAGGTCCCGCTGGCCAACCGCTCGCTGGACGACGTCCTCAAGGGCTTCAACCAGCTGTGGCGCCGCAACATCAAGAAGGCCGAGAAGGCCGGCGTCGAGGTCGTCCAGGGCGGCTACGACGACCTGCCGACCTGGCAGCACCTGTACGAGATCACGGCCGAGCGCGACAAGTTCCGCCCGCGCCCGCTCAGCTACTTCCAGCGCCAGTGGACGGCCCTCAACGCCGAGGACCCCAACCGGATGCGCCTCTACATCGCCACGCACGAGGGGGAGCCGCTGGCCGCCGCCACGATGCTCACCGTCGGCCAGCACGTCTGGTACTCGTACGGCGCCTCCGCCAACCACAAGCGCGAGGTCCGACCCTCGAACGCGATGCAGTGGCGCATGCTGCGCGACTCGTACGCGCTCGGTGCGAGCGTCTACGACCTGCGCGGCATCTCTGACACGCTGGACGAGAACGACCACCTGTTCGGCCTGATCCAGTTCAAGGTCGGCACGGGCGGCGAGGCCGTCGAGTACGTCGGCGAGTGGGACTTCCCGCTCAACAAGATGCTGCACAAGGCGCTCGACATCTACATGTCGCGCCGCTGATCCCCTGATCCCCGCTGTTATCGAGAAAGGTGCCGGACGGGCCATGGCGCTCACGCTCTACGTCGACACCGCGCGCTGGCGTGCGCACCAGAAGCAGGTCCAGGACCAGTTCCCCGGGATGGTCCCCGTCTGCAAGGGCAACGGCTACGGCTTCGGCCACGAGCGGCTGTGCGAGGAGGCGACCCGGATGGGCGCCGACATCCTCGCCGTCGGCACGACGTACGAGGCCGCGAGCATCAAGGACTGGTTCGGCGGCGACCTGCTCGTCCTCACGCCGTTCCGGCGGGGCGAGGACCCGGTGCCGCTGCCGGACCGGGTCATCCGCTCGGTGTCCTCGCTGGACGGGGTCCGCGGCCTGGTCGGCGCCCGGGTGGTCATCGAGTGCATGAGCTCGATGCGCCGCCACGGGATCTCCGAGCAGGACCTGGGCCAGCTCCAGGGGGCCATCGAGGACGTCCGGCTGGAGGGCTTCGCCCTGCACCTGCCGCTGGACCGCCCGGACGGCTCGGACGCCGTCGAGGAGGTCATCGGCTGGATGGACCGGCTGCGCGCGGCCCGGCTGCCGCTGCACACCATGTTCGTCAGCCACCTGCGCGCCGAGGAGCTGGCACGGCTTCAGCAGCAGTTCCCGCAGACCCGCTTCCGGGCCCGCATCGGCACCCGGCTGTGGCTGGGCGACCACGACGCGACCGAGTACCGCGGCGCGGTCCTCGACGTCACGCGCGTCGCCAAGGGCGACCGCTTCGGCTACCGCCAGCAGAAGGCCGCCTCCGACGGCTGGCTGGTCGTGGTCGCCGGCGGTACCTCGCACGGCGTGGGCCTGGAGGCCCCCAAGGCCCTGCACGGCGTGATGCCGCGCGCCAAGGGCGTCGCCCGGGCGGGCCTGGCCACGGTCAACCGGAACCTGTCGCCGTTCGTGTGGGCGGGCAAGCAGCGCTGGTTCGCCGAGCCCCCGCACATGCAGGTGTCGATCCTGTTCGTGCCCTCGGACGCGACCGAGCCGAAGGTCGGCGACGAGCTCGTCGCGCACCTGCGCCACACCACCACGCAGTTCGACCGGGTGCTCGACGCCTGAGCCGGCCCGGTCAGTCCCTGGGCCCCGTGCCCCAGTGGACCCGCTGTCCCTCCGAGGGCGCCGCGTACCGCGGCGCCCTCGCCGCGTCCGACAGCACGAACACGTCCCGGGCCCCGTCCAGGACGCCACCGGAGGGGTCGTCCGAGCCGTCCCGGCGTACCACGTCCCGCTCGGGCATCAGGATGTCCCGGACGATGACCGCGCACAGGTACAGGGTGGTCAGCAGGTGGGCGGCGATGGCCAGCTGGTAGCCCTCCACGGGCAGGCCCTGGTGCTTGTCCCCGCTGGTCGTGTAGGCGAGGTAGAACCAGATCCCGAGGAAGTAGACGACCTCGCCGGCCTGCCAGATCAGGAAGTCCCGCCAGCGGGGCCGGGCCAGTGCGGCGAGCGGGATGAGCCACAGCACGTACTGCGGCGAGTAGACCTTGTTGACCAGGATGAAGACGGCGACGACCAGGAAGGCCAGCTGCGCGAACCGGGGCCGCCGCGGGGCGGTCAGGGTGAGCAGTCCGATGGCCCCGCACAGCAGGAGCGTCAGCCCGGTGGCGTACGTGTTGGCATCGGTCAGGGGGTTGCCCGAGCGCTGGGAGATCAGCAGCCACACCGAGCCGAAGTCGATGGGGCGCTCCTGGCTGAAGGTGTAGAACTTCGTCCAGCCGTCCCAGGCGAAGAGCATGACGGGCAGGTTCACCACGAGCCAGGCCGTGACGGCGCCGCAGGCGGCCGAGCCGAACTCGCGCCACTTCCCCGCCCGCCAGCAGAGCACGAACAGCACCCCGAGCAGCAGCACGGGGTAGAGCTTGGCCGCCGTGGCCAGGCCGATGAAGACGCCGAAGAGCAGCGTCCGCCCGCGGGACCACATCAGCATCCCGGCGGCGGTCAGGGCGATGGCCAGCAGGTCCCAGTTGATCGTCGCGGTCAGTGCGAAGGCGGGCGCGAGGGCGAAGAGCAGCGCGTCCCAGGGCCGACGGCGGTGGGTGCGGGCGACGCACACGGCGATGACCGCCGCGCAGGCCATCAGCATGCCCGCGTTGACCATCCAGTACATCTGCTCGCGGTGCTGCATGGTGCCGCTGCCGGGGGTCAGCCAGGAGGCGATCTCCATGAAGAGCCCGGTGAGCACCGGGTACTCCAGGTACTCCATGTCGCCGGGGAGCCGGTCGAAGTAGGGCGTCAGGTTGTCGGCGAAGCCGCGCATCGCGTACAGGTGGGGGATGTCGGAGTAGCAGGCGTGGGTGTACTGCGAGCCCGCTCCCCGGAACCACGCCCAGTCGTAGCAGGGCAGCTTCTGCACCATGCCGAGCGCGAACATGCCGATGGCGATGAGGACCACGACACGGACCGGACCCAGCCAGTGGCCACCGAGCCGGGCATGGCGGCCGAGCGGGCCGCCGATGAACTCAACTCCGGCTGCCGCGACCTCGTCCTGCTGTGTGGGCAGTACGGGGCGGTCCTCGTGCACCTTGGTCATGGGCTCATCCTGCCGTACCGGGCCGGACATGGGGGAAGGCCGTCACACGCTCGGGTGCGACGGCCTTCCTCGGCTCACGGGGCGGTGGGCGGGTCACTCGGGCGCGGTGCCCGTGACCCCTCCGGTACTGCCGCCCGGGCGGCCCGGTTTGCCGCTGTTCGTCGGAGACGGCGAGGTGCTGGATCCGCCGGTGTTGCCGGCGATGATCCCCGAGGAGGAGCCGGTGTTCGTGCCTCCGGTGGTGGTCCCGCCCGTGTCCGGGTCGCAGTACAGCTCCCACGGCTTGCAGGAGGGCTTGCCCTTGGTCGGGGTCGGCAACGGCGACGGCGAGGTCGACGGGAGCGCCGAGGGGGACGTGGACGGCGACGCGGCGGCCGACGGGGTGGGGGAGGGAGCACCGGCGGAGTCGGCCGTGACGCCGATGTCGTCGGCCTCCGGGAAGTCCTTGACCGGGGCGTCCTTGAGCGCTTCGCGCATGTACTCGGTCCAGATCTCGGCCGGGATGTCACCACCGTGGAGGGAGGGGATGTCGCCCACGCCCTTCATGGACTGCAGCTTCTTGTCCTGCGAGTTGGGGTCGGTGCGGAAGAGGACGACGGAGGTGGACAGCTCGGGGGTGTAGCCGACGAACCACGCCGACTTGTTCTCGTCGGTCGTACCGGTCTTGCCCGCGGCGGGCCGGCCCAGCTTCTTGGCCTTCTTGCCGGTGCCGTTCTCGACGACGTTCTTCAGGACCTTGGTGATGTTGTCCGCGATGGAGTTGTCCATGGCCCGCTGGGCCTTGGGAGGCTCGAAGCCGGACAGCTTCTCGCCGTCCTTCTCGACCTCGATCACCGAGTAGGGCTCGTGGTGCGTGCCGGAGGCGGCGAACGTGGCGTACGAGTCGGCCATCCGGATGGCGCTGGGGGTGGAGGTACCGAGCGCGAAGGAGGCGTCCAGGTTGGGGTTGATCGACTCCTCGAGGATGCCCGTGGACTTGGCCAGCTCCCGCACCTTGTTGTGGCCCACGTCGAAGACGAGCTGGGCGAACGGGACGTTGATGGACTTCTCCATCGCCTCGTTGAGGGTCACGTACCCGAAGGGGGTGGGGCTCTCGTTCTTCTGCTTGAACGGGTTGCCGGAGGCGTCGCGCAGTGGCTTGCCCTCACGGTTGTTGATCACGGTGAGGTCGTTGGCCTGGTACTTGCTGTCGGCCGAGATGCCCCGGCCGTTGGAGTTCTGGGTGCCGTGCTGCATGGCCGCTGCGAGCACGTAGGGCTTCCAGGTCGAGCCGACCGGGACACCGCTGGTGTTGGCGTTGTTGCTGAAGTACTTCTGGTCCCAGCCCGGACCGCCGTACAGGGCCACGAGCGCCCCGCTCTTGGCGTCCACGGAGGCCGCGCCGAACTGTACGAAGGTGTCGGTGTCGGGACGTGCCTTCTCGTCGATGAGCCCCTTGCGGGTGTCCTCGACCGCCTTGACCAGGGCGTCGACCCGCGGCTTCTGGAAGGTGGTCTTGATCCGGTAGCCGCCCCGGGCCATCTGCTCGACGGTGACGCCCTTGGTCTTCATCACGTACGCCTTGGCCGTGTCGACCAGGTAGCCGATCTGGCCGGTCATGCCGCGGGCCTGCTCGGACTCCACGCGCGCGGGGAAGTCCGCGTCCTTGAACTTCGCCCGCTCGGCCTTGTCCATCCGGCCGACCTCGACCTCGCGGTCCAGCACCCAGGCCCAGCGCTTCCTGGCCCGGTCCTCGTTGAGGGCGGGGGTGGCCGCGGGGCCGATCCCGCCGTCCGGGTTGTAGAGGTTGGGGCCCTTGAGCACGGAGGCCAGGAAGGCGCACTCGGCGGGGTTCAGCTCCTGGCTGTCCTTGCCGAAGTAGGCGCGGGCCGCGGCCTGGATCCCGTAGGCGTCCCGCCCGTAGTAGGCGGTGTTGAGGTATCCCGCGAGGACCGTGTCCTTCTCCTCGGAGACACCCAGCTTGATCGCGATGAAGAGCTCCGTGACCTTGCGCTTGAGCGTCTGGTCGGAGTCCAGGTAGTTGTTCTTCACGTACTGCTGGGTGATGGTCGAGCCGCCCTGGGTGGAGCCGCCCGTGGCCATGTTCCACACGGCGCGGGCGATGCCCATCGGGTCCACGCCCTTGTCCGTCTCGAAGGACTGGTTCTCCGCCGCGATCACGGCGTCCCTCATCGACCGGGGAATGCTCGAGATCGGCACGATCTGCCGGTTCATCGAGCCGCCGGTCGCCACCATCTGGCTGCTGTCCGCCCAGTAGAAGACGTTGTTCTGCGCCTGGGCCGCCTTGTTCGGGTCGGGGGTGTTGACCATGGCGATACCGATGCCCGTGCCGGCGATGATCACCGCGAAGAAGCCCAGGGCCGTACCGGAGACGAACTTCCAGGAGGGCACGAAGCGCTTCCAGCCGTCCCTGTCGGACCGCGGGTAGTTGATGAGCCGCTTGTCCGGGCGGCCGCTGCCGCGAGCCGCGTTCCCGGCTCCCCGGCCCCGGCCCCGGGCCGCGGTCCCCCTCTGGGCGGCCCGCCGCGCCTCCGCGCGGCTGCTGGGCGCGGGCGGTTCCGCATACGGGCCGCTGGGCGATGCGGTGGGCACGTCACGGCCGGCCGGGGCGCCCCTGCCGGGGCGCTGCTGGGCGGCCCGGCGGGCCGCGGCGCGCCCACCACCTTGGGGCTGCGACGGTTTGCGGCGGTGCTCGCTCATCGAACGACTACTCCTCGGGCAGGCGAGTGGCCTGGAAGCGGCAGGTGAATTCCGGTTCCCCCGGTGTCCTGGCGCACAGACTACGCACGCGCAAAACCCGACCAGTGCCGAAGTTCACCCCAAATCAGGCAACCTGCCTGGTACGAATTGGTGATGTGACGCCGGTCACCACATCTCCCCTTGTCGATGAAGGCGGCCCGTTCTATCGTCTGGATGTATCGAGCCGATACATCAGCTCGGTATAAAGACTCAGAGTCGGAGGAGAGGCAGGCGGATGAGCAGACGCTCAGGCATCCTCGAATTCGCCGTCCTCGGCCTGCTTCGCGAGTCCCCCATGCACGGCTATGAGCTGCGCAAGCGGCTCAACACCTCGCTGGGGGTGTTCAGAGCCTTCAGCTACGGGACGCTCTACCCCTGCCTCAAGACGCTGGTCGCCAACGGCTGGTTGATCGAAGAACCGGGCAATGCCCCGGAAGACGCTCTCGCCGCTTCACTCGCAGGGCGCCGCGCCAAGATCGTCTACCGGTTGACGGCCGCGGGTAAGGAGCACTTCGAAGAGCTCCTGTCCCACACGGGCCCCGATACCTGGGAGGACGAGTCCTTCGCCGCCCGCTTCGCCTTCTTCGGTCAGACCGAACGAGAAGTGCGCATGCGGGTGCTGGAGGGCCGCCGCAGCCGGCTGGAGGAGCGTCTGGAGAAGATGCGCGCCTCACTGGCCCGAACGCGGGAGCGCCTCGACGACTACACCCTTGAGCTGCAGCGGCACGGCATGGAGTCCGTGGAGCGCGAAGTGCGCTGGCTGAACGAGCTCATCGAGAGCGAGCGGGCGGGACGGGATCAGAGACGACCCGGACCGTCCGACGAAACTGCAAAGTGAGGCCTGCATCTTGCAGACCTCGTCCGAGAACAAACAGGGAGCAACCGGAATGGGTTCGGTTCGCGTAGCCATCGTCGGCGTAGGCAACTGCGCCGCCTCGCTGGTGCAGGGCGTCGAGTATTACAAGGACGCCGACCCGGCGGCCAAGGTCCCCGGTCTGATGCACGTCCAGTTCGGCGACTACCACGTGCGTGACATCGAGTTCGTCGCCGCGTTCGACGTCGACGCGAAGAAGGTCGGCCTCGACCTTTCGGACGCCATCGGCGCCAGCGAGAACAACACCATCAAGATCTGCGACGTCCCGAACGCCGGGGTGACCGTTCAGCGCGGCCACACCCTGGACGGCCTGGGCAAGTACTACCGCATGACGATCGAGGAGTCCGCCGAGGCTCCGGTCGACGTGGTCCAGATCCTCAAGGACCGCCAGGTCGACGTTCTGATCTGCTACCTGCCGGTCGGCTCCGAGGCCGCGGCGAAGTTCTACGCCCAGTGCGCCATCGACGCCAAGGTCGCCTTCGTCAACGCCCTCCCGGTCTTCATCGCCGGCACCAAGGAGTGGGCCGACAAGTTCACCGAGGCCGGTGTCCCGATCGTCGGCGACGACATCAAGTCGCAGGTCGGCGCCACCATCACGCACCGCGTGATGGCGAAGCTGTTCGAGGACCGCGGTGTCCGTCTTGAGCGCACCATGCAGCTCAACGTCGGCGGCAACATGGACTTCAAGAACATGCTGGAGCGTGACCGCCTCGAGTCGAAGAAGATCTCCAAGACGCAGGCCGTCACCTCGCAGATCCCCGACCGTGAGCTCGGCGAGAAGAACGTCCACATCGGCCCGTCCGACTACGTGGCGTGGCTCGACGACCGCAAGTGGGCCTACGTCCGCCTCGAGGGTCGCGCCTTCGGCGATGTCCCGCTGAACCTCGAGTACAAGCTCGAGGTGTGGGACTCCCCGAACTCCGCGGGTGTCATCATCGACGCACTGCGCGCCGCGAAGATCGCCAAGGACCGCGGTATCGGCGGCCCGATCCTGTCGGCGTCCAGCTACTTCATGAAGTCCCCGCCGGTGCAGTACTTCGACGACGAGGCCCTGGCCAACGTCGAGAAGTTCATCAAGGGCGAGGTCGAGCGCTAGTCGAACCCCAAGGGTGTCGATGACACCCGGGCTTCGGCTGTTCTTCCGCGGAGGGTCCCCGGGCAATATGCCCGGGGACCCTCCGCGTATGTGACCCTTGCCCTCATGCCTGTCGTACGTGATCTGCGCGTACTCCTGCGTCTGAGCGACTTCCGCAACCTGCTCGCCGTACGGCTGCTCTCACAGGCGGCGGACGGCGTCTACCAGGTCGCGCTCGCCACCTATGTCGTCTTCTCCCCCGAGAAACAGACCTCGCCGGCAGCCATCGCCTCGGCCATGGCGGTACTGCTGCTGCCGTACTCGGCGATCGGCCCCTTCGCCGGGGTCCTGCTCGACCGCTGGCGCCGCCGCCAGGTCTTCCTCTACGGCAACCTGCTGCGGGCCTTCCTCGCCTGCGTCACCGGAATGCTGATCGTCGCGCACGTCCCCGACTGGCTGTTCTACGCCTCGGCGCTGTCCGTGACCGCCGTCAACCGCTTCGTACTCGCCGGGCTCTCCGCCTCGCTGCCCCACGTCGTCGGACCCGATCAGCTGGTCACCGCCAACGCGCTCTCCCCCACCGCCGGAACCCTCGCGGCGGTCGCCGGCGGGGGACTGGCCTTGCTCGTCCGCCTGCTCGCCTCCGACTCCGACGCCGTCGTCGTCCTGCTCGGGGCCGGGCTCTACCTGTGTGCGGCCCTCGTCTCCCTGCGCCTGGCCATCGGCCTCCTGGGGCCCGACCACCCGCCGGGCCGGATCCACCCCACGGTCGCCGAAGGGATCGCCGTCACCGCGCGCGGCATGATCGAAGGGCTCAGGCACCTCGCCGGCCGCCGTGAGGCGGCCCGGGCGCTGGCCGCGATGACCATGATGCGGTTCTGCTACGGCGCCCTGTTCGTCATGCTGCTGATGCTCTGCCGCTACTCCTGGTCGGGCAACGAGGCCGACGGGCTGGCCCTGCTGGGCTTCGCGGTCGGCGCCTCGGGGGCCGGATTCTTCGCGGCCGCAGTCGTGACCCCCTGGCTGGTGGGGCGGCTGGGCACCCTCGGCTGGATCACCGCCTGCTCCGCGGGCGCCGCCGTCCTGGTGCCGGCCCTCGGCCTGTCCTTCACCCCGGGCCCGATGCTGGCCGCCGCGTTCGTCCTCGGCCTCGCCACCCAGGGGGCCAAGATCTCCACCGACACGGAAGTGCAGTCGCGCGTGGACGACGAGTACCGGGGCCGCGTCTTCTCCGTCTACGACGTGCTCTTCAACGTCGCCTTCGTCGGCGCCGCCGCGGTGGCCTCCCTCATGCTCCCGGCCAACGGGCAGTCCGCGGTCCTGCTGCTCTGCGTGGCCGTCCTCTACGCCCTGACCGCGGCGCTGCTGGGCCGGCAAGGGCGATGTTTCACGTGAAACATCGCCCTTGCCGTTCCCGCCTCAGGCCTGCGCGGCCCACCACTCCTTGAGCGCGGCGACCGCGGCGTCACGCCCCATCGGGCCGTTCTCCAGCCGCAGCTCCAGCAGGAAGGCGTAGGCCTTGCCGATCACCGGACCCGGGCCCACATCCAGCACCTGCATGATCTCGTTGCCGTCCAGGTCGGGCCGGATCGCGTCCAGCTCCTCCTGCTCCTGCAGCTGCGCGATCCGCTCCTCGAGCCCGTCGTACGTACGGGAGAGGGCGTTGGCCTTGCGCTTGTTGCGGGTGGTGCAGTCGGACCGGGTCAGCTTGTGCAGGCGCTCCAGCAGCGGACCGGCGTCGCGGACGTAGCGCCGCACGGCGGAGTCGGTCCACTCCCCGTCGCCGTAGCCGTGGAAGCGCAGGTGCAGCTCCACCAGCCGGGACACGTCCTTGACCATGTCATTGGAGTACTTCAGAGCGGTCAGCCGCTTCTTGGTCATCTTCGCGCCCACCACCTCGTGGTGGTGGAAGGAGACCCGGCCGTCGCTCTCGAAGCGGCGGGTGCGGGGCTTGCCGATGTCGTGCAGCAGGGCCGCGAGCCGCAGCACCAGGTCCGGACCGTCCTCCTCCAGGGCGATCGCCTGCTCCAGCACGATCAGCGAGTGGTCGTAGACGTCCTTGTGCCGGTGGTGCTCATCGCTCTCCAGCCGCAGCGCGGGCAGCTCGGGCAGCACCCGGTCGGCCAGCCCGGAGTCCACGAGCAGGCCCAGGCCCTTGCGCGGGTTGGCGGACAGGATCAGCTTGTTCAGCTCGCCCTGCACCCGCTCCGCGGAGACGATCTCGATCCGGTCGGACATCGCCTTCATGGCCGCCACGACCTCGGGAGCGACCTCGAAGTCCAGCTGCGCGGCGAACCGCGCCGCCCGCAGCATGCGCAGCGGATCGTCGGAGAAGGAGTCCTCCGGGGTTCCGGGAGTGCGCAGCACGCCGGCGGCGAGGTCCTCCAAGCCGCCGTGCGGGTCGATGAACTCCTGCTCCGGCAGGGCCAGGGCCATGGCGTTGACCGTGAAGTCGCGCCGGACCAGGTCCTCGTCGATCGAGTGCCCGTAGGAGACCTCGGGCTTGCGCGACGTGCGGTCGTAGGCCTCCGAGCGGTACGTCGTCACCTCGATCTGGAAGTTCCGTACGGCGCCTGCGACGCGGGCGTTCTTCTGCGCCCCGACGGTGCCGAAGGCGATACCGACGTCCCACACCGAATCGGCCCACGGCCGGACGATCTTCAGCACGTCCTCGGGACGGGCGTCGGTGGTGAAGTCGAGATCGTTGCCGAGACGCCCCAGCAGCGCGTCGCGGACGGACCCGCCGACCAGGGCGAGGCGGAAGCCCGCCTCCTGGAATCGGCGGCCGAGCTCGTCGGCGACAGGGGCGACGCGCAGCAGTTCACTGACCGCGCGGCGCTGCACCTGACTCAGGGCACTGGGGTTGTCTTCGTTGGCGTTCGGCACAACAGAAAAGGGTACGTGCCCGGCCCGCCCGGGGCTTCACCGTTTTGCGGCGACCCCGGTCCACGGCCGCCCCCGGGCTGAGCCGATCATGTGGAGCAAGGCGCGGCACTCGCACACAGCGGGCCTCGTTACCATGCGTGGACGCACAAAAGACGACCACTGACACTTCGAGGGACGGGCTAGCGCGTGGCCGAGGCGGCAGACATCCAGGGGGCGTCCCCCGCTCCTGTCCGGCGCCGATGGCTGCGGCGCACGATCGTCCTGCTCGCCGGGACGCCCGTGCTCGCCGCTCTGGTCTACTCTCCCGCCCCGAAGGCCGAAGCCGCGCAGGCCTCCTCGGTCGACGTCCAGCTGACCTCCATGGCCCCCGCCTCACCGGTCAAGGGCGACACGCTGACCATCCAGGGCACCGTGGTCAACAACGGCCCCGAAACGATCAACGACGCCCACGTGGGCCTGCGGGTGGGACCCGTCCTCGCGGACCGGTCCTCGATCGACGAGGCGGCCGACCGCACCGGTTTCCGGGCCGGCATCGACCCCGGCGAGATCGACCCGGCCCACGCAGTGAAGATCGCCTCGCTGCCGTCGAAGGTCAGCCAGGAGTTCACCCTCACCGTCCCGGTGAACAAGCTGGAGCTGGACAAGGACGGCGTCTACCAGCTCGGCGTCTCCCTGTCCGGGGTGACCGAGAGCCGCCCGTCCGAACAGGTCCTGGGCATCAAGCGGACCTTCCTGCCCTGGCAGCCCGAGGCCGCCGCCAAGCGCTCCCAGCTCGCCTACGCGTGGCCGCTGATCTCCACCACCCGCGTGACGGCGGAGACCGGCTCCGACGAGCTCCAGACCCCCGTCTTCCTCGACGACTCCCTCGCCGACGAACTCAAGGCGGGCGGCCGCCTGGAACAGATGGTCACCCTCGGCAAAGAGCTGCCGATCACCTGGGTCATCGACCCCGACCTGCTCTACACGGTCGACGCCATGACCAAGGGCTACCGGGTCCGCACCCCGGGCGGCAAGCCGGTCCAGGGCAAGAACAAGGCCGTCGCCGAGCAGTGGCTGAGCTCCCTGGAAGCCGCCGTCCAGGGCAAGAAGGTCGTCGCCCTGCCCTTCGCCGACCCCGACCTCGCCTCCCTCGCCCACCACGGCAAGGACGTCTCGGGCACCCTGGGCCAGCTGCGCCCCGCCACCGACAAGGCGAAGCAGGCCGTCGAGACCGTCCTGCACGTCTCCGCGTCGACCGACTTCTCCTGGCCCGTGGACGGCGCCATCGACCCCTCGATCGTCAACGTCGCCACCTCGGCCGGCGCCCACAGCGTCCTCACCCGCAGCGACAGCCTCGTGGAGAGCGGAGCCCTCGGCTACACGCCCTCCGCCGCCCGGCCCATCGGCGCCGGCACCACCGCCGTCGTCGCGGACGCCGAGCTGTCCACCGCCTTCGAGGGCGACATGCTGAACGCCGGGAACGCCACCCTCGCCGTGCAGCGGTTCCTCGCCCACAGCCTCGCCCTCAACCTGCAGAAGACCGACGAACAGCGCAGCTTCGTCGTCGCCCCGCAGCGGATGCCCAGCGTCAGCCAGGTCCAGACGATGGCCGCCGCCGTACGCGGCCTCCAGGCGGGCCGCTGGACCCAGAACGGCGACCTCGAAGCAGCGGCCGCGGCCAAGCCGGATCCCCGGGCCACCACCCAGGTGCCGGGCGCCGGGCAGTACCCCGAGGCCCTGCGCAAGCAGGAGATGCCGGTGTCGGCCTTCGAGAAGATCCGCACCACGCAGAACACCCTCGACCACTTCAAGGTGATCCTCGCCGCGCCCGACCGCGTGGAGATCCCCTTCGGCAACACCACCAACCGGGAGATGTCCACCTCCTGGCGCGGGCGCCCCGAGGAGGGCCGCGTCTACCGCGACCAGGTGCAGGCCTACCTGATCGGCCTCACCGAGAAGGTCAAGGTCATCCCCAAGTCCGACGCCACGCTGTCCGGACACAGCGCCACCATCCCGATCAGCGTCCAGAACAGCCTCGTCCAGGACGTGCACGACCTCGTCCTGCGGGTGAAGTCCGCCAACCCGACCCGCCTGATGTTCGGCAACAGCGGCGAGGCAGAGCAGCAGGTCACGGTCCAGGGCGACCACACCCAGACGTTCAAATTCCCGGCCAACGCCACCGCGAGCGGCCCCGTCGAGGTCACCGCGCAGCTCTACACCAAGGACGGCGTCCCCTACGGCAAGGAACGCAGGTTCACCGTCGAGGCCACCGAGATCACCCCCACCGTCATGCTCGTGATCGCCGGCGGCGTGCTCCTCCTGGTCCTGGCAGGCATCAAGATGTACGCCAGCCGCAAGCGCGTCGCCGCACGCGCGGCCGCCGAGGAGAACACGCAGCCGAGTGACGAGTCCCCGGACACCGGACCGCAAAGCACCGACGGGTCCGGCACGGGTGAGACAGTGGACCGTTGAGCGACGCCGTGGCCGGTCGGCCTGGGGACGATGAGGTGGGGTTTCGATGAACGCGCAGTACGACGGTGACCGCGCGCAGGGCACTGGTGGGCCCGCGCCCTCCCAGGGCACTGCCCCGGGCACTCCGGTGCCCGGGCAGGTTCCCGCGCCCGCGCCCGCGCCGGACCACGACCCGTACGTCCAGGACGCCTACGACCACGACCCGTACCGGTCCCAGGACCTGTCCGCCCAGGACCCCGTCGCCGAGGTCCTCTACGACCGGGCGTCCCACCCCCCGCCGCCGCCCGGCACCTACCAGGAGCCCGGCCCGCTCTACGCGGCGCCGACCGCGCCCTCGTACTCCCCCGACCCCCGCGTCTGGGCCCAGACCCCGCCCCCCGAGCCGGACGGCCCCTCCCGCCACCTGCCGTACGGCGACCACGCCACCACCACCCAGTTCGTGGGCGTGGACTCCCTCGTCACCAAGGCATCGGACGAGCAGCCCGAACCCGACGCCTTCGCGCACCTCTACCGGGACCAGGAGGCGGCCCCCCGCACCCCCGCCGAGGACGCCCCCGTCGCCACCCCGGCCCCGAGCAAGCCCGCCGGCCGCGCCTCCAGCCTCCTCAAGTCCAGCGCGCTCATGGCCGCCGGCACGATCGTCTCCCGCATCACCGGCTTCCTGCGGACCCTGGTCATCGCGGGCGCCATCGGCGTCGGCACCTTCAACGACACGTACCAGATCGCCAACACCCTGCCCACGATGATCTACGTGCTGGTCGGCGGCGGCGCCCTCAACGCCGTCTTCATCCCGCAGCTGGTCCGCGCCATGAAGAACGACGACGACGGGGGAGAGGCGTACGCCAACCGGCTGCTGACCCTCGTCGTGGTCCTGCTGGCCGCCATCACCACCATCTGCGTCCTGGCCGCACCGGTGTTCATCACGATGATGTCGCCGAAGATCGCCTCCGACCCCCAGCAGATGGACGTCGCGGTCGCCTTCGCCCGCTACTGCCTGCCCACCATGTTCTTCATGGGCGTCCACGTGGTCCTCGGTCAGATCCTCAACGCCCGCGGCCGCTTCGGCGCGATGATGTGGACCCCCGTCCTCAACAACATCGTCGTCATCGCCACCTTCGGCGCCTTCATCTGGGCCTTCGGCGGCTTCACCACCTCCGGCGTCAACGCCACCACCGTCACCTCCGACGGCGTGCGCCTCCTGGGTCTGGGCACCCTGCTCGGCCTCACCGTCCAGGCCCTCGCGATGCTGCCCTACCTGCGCGACGCGGGCTTCAGGCCGCGCCTGCGCTTCGACTGGAAGGGCCACGGCCTCGGCAGGGCCGCCCGCCTCGCCAAGTGGACGTTCTTCTTCGTCCTCGCCAACCAGATCGGCCTCGTCGTCGTCACCCAGCTCGCCACCTGGGCCGGCTCCGTCGCCGAGAAGCAGGGCCACCCCGGCACCGGCATCACCGCCTACAACTACGCGCTGCTGCTGTGGCAGATGCCGCAGGCCATCATCACCGTCTCCGTCATGACGGCCGTACTGCCCCGCATCTCCCGCTCCGCCCACGACGGGGACGCCGCCGCCGTCCGCGACGACATCTCCTACGGGCTGCGCACCTCCGCCGTCGCGATCGTGCCCTGCGCCTTCGCGTTCCTGGCCCTCGGCGTCCCCATGGCCACCCTGCTCTACGCCGGCTCCGGCGCCGGCGCCCAGAACATCGGCTACGTCCTGATGGCCTTCGGCCTCGGACTGATCCCCTACTCCGTCCAGTACGTCGTCCTGCGCGGCTTCTACGCCTACGAGGACACCCGGACGCCCTTCTACAACACCGTCATCGTCGCCGCCGTCAACGCCGCGGTCTCCGCCGCCTCCTTCTTCGTGCTCCCCGCCCGGTGGGCCGTCGTCGGCATGGCCGCCGCATACGGCCTCGGCTACACCGTCGGCGTCGGCGTCGCCTGGCGCCGCCTGAAGACCCGCCTCGGCGGCGACCTCGACGGCGCCCACGTGATGCGCACCTACGCCCGCCTCACCGGCGCCTGCGTCCCCGCCGCCGCCGTCGCGGGCGCCGCCGCCTACGGGGTCACCCAGTGGCTGGGCAGCGGAGTCGCCGGCTCCGCCGCCGCCCTCGTCGCCGGCGGCCTCGCCCTGGCGGCCGTGTTCCTCATCGCCGCCAAGCGCATGCGGATCGAAGAGCTCAACGCGATGGTCGGAATGGTCCGCGGACGTTTGGGGCGCTGATGCGCACAACCGTCGCCCCCTTTCGTGTGTCGTGCATAGCGTCGGACTGTGGGCACAATTGGCATGGCTTCGCAGGCTGGCCTACAGCGCGCAACGGATGGGGAGGCAGGAACGACGGTGGCGGAACGTAGCACGGCTGCCGTCGACGTGGCCGACAACAGCGGCGATGAGCCGCTGGCCGCTCAGGCGGCAAAGGCCACGTCCGACGGGGTGGACACCCAGAACGGACGAGCCGCGGACGGACCCATGCCCGACAAGGACGGCGAACGCACCAACGCGGCCCCTGCGGCCGCACCCGAACTCCACAGCGGCCACAAGCTCGCCAGACGCTACCGGCTGGAAGAGTGCGTCACCCGTGTGGACGGATTCAGCAGCTGGCGCGCTATGGACGAGAAACTGCGCCGGGCCGTGGGCGTCCACCTGATGCCCGCCGACCACGCGCGGGCACGCTCCGTCCTGGCCGCCGCACGCTCCTCCGCCCTCCTCGGCGACCCCCGGTTCGTCCAAGTCCTGGACGCCGTGGAGGAGAACGACCTCGTCTACGTCGTCCACGAGTGGCTGCCCGATGCCACCGAACTCACCGCGCTCCTCGCGGCGGGCCCCCTGGAGGCCCACGAGGCCTACCAGCTCGTCAGCCAGATCTCCCAGGCGATGGCCGCCGCACACCGCGAGGGCCTGGCCCATCTGCGGCTGACGCCCAGCGCGATACTGCGCACCTCCACGGGCCAGTACCGCATCCGCGGCCTCGCCGTGAACGCCGCCCTGCGCGGTATCACCAGCGACACCCCGCAGCGCGCCGACACCGAGGCGATCGGCGCCCTGCTGTACGCCGCCCTCACCCAGCGCTGGCCGTACGAGGACGACGCGTACGGCCTCACCGGCCTGCCCAAGGGCGTGGGCCTGATCGCCCCCGACCAGGTCCGCGCAGGTGTCCACCGGGGCCTGGGCGAGCTCGCCATGCGCGCACTCGCCAACGACGGGGCCACCGCCTCCCGTCAGGAGCCCCCCTGCACCACCCCTGAGGAGCTGGCCAAGGCCGTGGCGGCGATGCCCCGCATCCGGCCGCCGGAGCCCGCCTTCACGGCCCCGCCCGAGTACCAGCACACCACCTACCAGCAGGGCAACTACGGCCGCCCCACGCCGCCCGGCGTGACCGCCGCCCAGAGCCTGCCGGTCCCCCCGCCGCCGCCCCTGCAGAGCCGTACCGGCCGCGCCCTCAAGTGGGGCGTCGCCGCCCTCCTGATCGCCGCCCTCGGCCTGGGCAGCTGGCAGCTGGCCGACGCCCTCCTGGACCACAAAACCCGGAAGGGCAACAGCGGCACCAACAACACCAAGCCGGGCACCGACGACAACGGGGAGAAGAAGGAGCCCACTCCGCTGGCGGTCAAGGGAGCCCAGGAGTACTTCCCCGACGGCAACCCACAGGACGCCAGTGGTGTCTCGAACACCTACGACGGAGACGCCACCACCTACTGGCGCACCCGGAGCTACTACGACGGCCCCGAAGTGAAGATCAAGGACGGCCTCGGCATCGTCTACGATCTCGGCTCCGAGCAGGACGTCAGCGCGGCATCGATAGCGCTGAAGTACGGCGGCGACCGCACCACCCTCACGCTGTACGCCACCGACAAGTCCCCCAAGGGCTCCGTCAGCGCCATGACGAAGATCGCCGGCGCGACCACCTCGGAGACCGCCCTCCAGGTGACCGCCGAGAAACCGGTCAAGACGCGGTACGTGCTCCTGTGGATCACCGCCATGCCTTCAGCCCCACAGGACGAGTTCAGCGGCGCCGGCTTCAAGCAGGGCATCACGGACGTGAAGTTTTCGGGCTGACCGCACTACCGGGGAGGGGCTCACCGTTGGATGACACGACGCCCGGCGGCGGCAGCGACCAGGAACTCCTGGCGCTGCACGTCGCCGGGGACCCCGACGCCTTCGGGGAGCTCGTGCGGCGGCACCGGGACCGGCTGTGGGCCGTGGCCCTGCGGACGCTCGGCGACCGGGAGGAGGCCGCCGACGCCGTGCAGGACGCCCTCGTATCGGCCTACCGGGCCGCCCACACCTTCCGCGGGGAATCCGCCGTCACCACCTGGCTGCACCGCATCACCGTCAACGCCTGCCTCGACCGCGCCCGCAAGGCCGCCTCCCGCAGGACCGCTCCCCTCGACGACACGGACCGCCTGGAGCGCCTCCTGGAGCCCCACGAGTCCGCCGAGGCCCCCGCGGAGCGCCAGGACCTCCACCGCCAGCTCCTGGCCGCCCTCGGCACCCTCCCGGCCGAACAACGGGCCGCCCTCGTCCTCGTCGACATGCAGGGATACCCCGTCGCCGAGGCCGCTCACCTCCTCGGCGTCCCCACCGGCACCGTGAAGAGCCGGTGCGCACGCGGCCGGGCGAAACTCGTCCCGCTCCTCACTCATCTGCGCACGAATGCCGGGGATAACACCGCCGCCGAGCGGGGAAGGAACCGGACGCCGGGGACACCCGTCCCACCAGCGGCAGAACCCAGGCATCCAGACCCAGACGCTGTGAAGGGCGGAGGTGGACGACCGTGACCCCCCCGACGAGCACGACCGGCACGACGGGCACGATCAGGCACCCGGACGTCTCGGAGATCTCCGACCTCACCGAAGGACTCCTCTCCCCGTCCCGCACGGCCGAAGTCCGCCGCCACCTCGGCGCCTGCGCCCTGTGCGCCGACGTCCTCGCCTCCCTGGAGGAGATCCGCTCCCTCCTCGGCACCCTCCCGGGACCCGCCCGGATGCCCGCCGACATCGCAGGCCGCATCGACGCGGCCCTCGCCGCCGAGGCACTCCTCGACGCCACCCAGCCCCGCGACCAGGCCGCCCCGGCCCCCCGGCCGCGCACCACCGGCCGCGATGTTTCACGTGAAACATCGCCCGCGGGTCACCCGACCGGCCCAACCGGCCCCGGGCGGCGCCGCGCCCGCCGCCGGATCGCCGTCCTCAGCGGCCTGGCCGGAGCCGCCGCCTGCGCCCTCGGCCTCTTCCTGTTCGGCGACCTCACCGGCACCCCCACCGGCGACACCTCCGCCGGCACCAAGGCCTCGGACTCCACCGGCCGTTCCCCCGTCACCGCCGCCAACGGCGGCGACTACACCGCACAAGGACTCCGGGACAACGTCCAGCAGCTCCTCGCCCAGAGACAAACCACCAAGACCGTCCCGGGCGAACAGAACAACACCTACGGGATGGAGAACACCTCCCCCGGCGACCAGCGGGCGCTCCCCCCCGTCCCGCCGTGCGTCCAGGAAGCCACCGGCCACGCCGACGCCCCGCTCGCCTCCGAACGCGGCACCTACCAGGGCACCGCCGTCTACCTCCTCGTCCTGCCGCACCCGGACGACTCCGCACGCGTGGACGCCTACCTCGTGGACACCAGCTGTGAGAACACCGCCTCCACCACCCCCGGGAAGGTCCTCCTGACGAGCACCTATCCGCGCGGCTGACCCGATCAGGCCGTACCGGGGCAGTTGGGGAATGCATGCGCCGTAGGATCCGTTGGGTGGGGTGAGAGTCCGCACCGGCCCCCGGTAGGCAGCACGCAGTCCGCAGAAACGAGGAAGAAACCCGTGAGCGACGTCCGAAACGTGATCATCATCGGCTCCGGGCCGGCCGGCTACACGGCCGCCCTGTACACGGCACGCGCTTCGCTCAAGCCTCTGGTCTTCGAAGGCGCCGTCACCGCGGGTGGCGCCCTGATGAACACCACCGAGGTGGAGAACTTCCCGGGGTTCCAGGACGGCATCATGGGCCCGGACCTCATGGACAACATGCGCGGCCAGGCAGAGCGCTTCGGCGCCGAGCTGGTCCCGGACGACGTCGTGGCCGTGGACCTGAGCGGTGACATCAAGACCGTCACCGACACCGCCGGCACCGTGCACCGCGCCAAGGCCGTCATCGTCACCACCGGCTCCCAGCACCGCAAGCTCGGCCTGCCCAACGAGGATGCCCTCTCCGGCCGCGGTGTCTCCTGGTGCGCCACCTGCGACGGGTTCTTCTTCAAGGACCACGACATCGCCGTCGTCGGCGGCGGCGACACCGCGATCGAGGAAGCAACCTTCCTCTCCCGGTTCGCCAAGTCCGTCACGATCGTCCACCGCCGCGACAGCCTGCGCGCCTCCAAGGCCATGCAGGACCGCGCCTTCGCCGACCCCAAGATCAAGTTCGCCTGGGACAGCGAGGTCGCCGAGATCCACGGCGAGCAGAAGCTCTCCGGCCTCACCCTGCGCAACACCAAGACCGGTGAGACCTCCGAGCTGCCCGTGACCGGCCTCTTCATCGCCGTCGGCCACGACCCGCGCACCGAACTCTTCAAGGACCAGCTCGACCTCGACGACGAGGGCTACCTCAAGGTCGACGCCCCCTCCACCCGGACCAGCGTCACCGGCGTGTTCGGCGCCGGCGACGTCGTGGACCACACGTACCGTCAGGCCATCACGGCCGCGGGCACCGGTTGCTCCGCCGCCCTGGACGCCGAGCGCTTCCTCGCCGCCCTCGCGGACGCCGAGAAGGCCCACGCGACCGCCTGACCCCCGCACCAGCCCCACCCCACACCCCGCAGGAATGAAGAAGGAGGCCGCTGTGGCCGGCACCCTCAAGAATGTGACCGACGCTGACTTCGACGCCGAGGTCCTCAGGAGCGACAAGCCCGTACTGGTGGACTTCTGGGCCGCCTGGTGCGGACCGTGCCGCCAGATCGCGCCGTCCCTCGAGGCCATCGCCGCCGAGTACGGCGACCAGATCGAGATCGTCAAGCTCAACATCGACGAGAACCCGGCCACGGCCGCCAAGTACGGCGTCATGTCCATCCCGACGCTGAACGTCTACCAGGGCGGCGAGGTCGCCAAGACCATCGTCGGCGCGAAGCCGAAGGCCGCCATCCTGCGCGACCTCTCCGACTTCGTCGAGGTCAAGGCCTGAGGCGCTGAGGGCCCCTCCCAGCGGTAGCTGGGGGAGTTTCACGTGAAACGGGGCCGCCCCTTCCCTGGGGCGGCCCCGTTTCGCGCATCCGGCTCACAGCGGACGCAGCGCGGGCTCCTTGCGCGCCGCACCCAACAGCCGGTCCAACGCCAGCTCCACGTCCTCTTTCCAGGACAGCGTCGACCTCAGCTCCAGGCGCAGCCGCGGATGCGCCGGATGAGGCCGTACGGTCTTGAAGCCCACCGCCAGGAGATGGTCCGCGGGCAGCAGACACGCCGGCCCGTCCCAGCGCGCGTCCCCGAACGCCTCGATCGCCCGGAACCCCCGCCGCAGCAGATCCTTCGCCACCGTCTGGACCATGACCCGTCCCAGACCCTGCCCCTGATATCCCGGCATGATCCACGCGGTGATCAGCTGCACCGCATCCGGCGAGACCGGACTGGTCGGAAACGCGGTGGCCCGCGGAACGTAAGCCGGCGGCGCGTACAGCACGAACCCCACCGGAACATCGTCCACATAGACCACGCGGCCACATGATCCCCACTCCAGAAGGACAGCGGAGATCCACGCCTCCTTCTCCAGTGCCGGCGTACCCGCCTTCACAGCGGCCTCACCACTCACCGGATCCAGCTCCCAGAACACACAGGACCGGCAACGACGCGGCAAGTCCTGGAGGTTGTCCAGCGTGAGCGGTACCAGCCGACGACCCATGACCGCATCGTATCCACTGGCCCCTCGTTCTTCGACAGCAAAGCGAAGGGGCGGACCGCGCCGGTTCGCACCGACACGATCCGCCCCTCGGCGGCCCGGGGATCACTCCCCGGAAAGACCCTGCTCCAACACCCGGCCCTCGCCCGGCGCCAGCGTCCCCAAAATCCGCTCCAGATCCTCCATCGACGCGAACTCGACGGTGATCTTGCCCTTCTTCTGGCCCAGATCCACCTTCACCCGCGTCTCGAACCGGTCCGACAGCCGCGTCGCCAGCTCACTGAGCGCCGGAGCCACCCGGGCACCCGCCCGCGGACCCTTCGGCTTCACCGTGCTGGACGGCTCGGAGGCCATCAGCGTCACGATCTCCTCGACCGCACGCACCGACAGCCCCTCGGCCACGATCCGGTGCGCCAGCCGGTCCTGCTCCTCGGAGTCCTCCACCGAAAGCAGCGCCCGCGCGTGCCCCGCCGAGAGCACGCCCGCAGCCACCCGGCGCTGCACCGACGGCGACAGCTTCAGCAGCCGCAGCGTGTTCGACACCTGCGGACGCGAACGCCCGATCCGGTCCGCCAGCTGGTCATGCGTACAGCTGAAGTCCCGCAGCAGCTGGTCGTACGCCGCAGCCTCCTCCAGCGGATTCAGCTGAGCCCGGTGCAGGTTCTCCAGCAGCGCGTCCAGCAGCAGCTTCTCGTCGTCCGTCGCCCGGATGATCGCCGGAATGGCCTCGAGCCCGGCCTCCCGGCACGCACGCCAACGCCGCTCGCCCATGATCAGCTCATAGCGGCCCGGAGCCGACTGCCGCACCACCACCGGCTGGAGCAGACCCACCTCCTGGATGGAGGTCACCAGCTCGGCCAGCGCGTCCTCGTCGAACACCTCACGCGGCTGCCGCGGATTCGGCGTGATCGCGTCCATCGGAAGCTCCGCGAACGTGGCTCCCGCCACCACATTGGCCTCGGCCACCGCCGGCTCCGGCTCTTGCACCGGGACGACGGCGAGCGATGTTTCACGTGAAACATCGGCCTGCGCCAACGAAGCGAGCTTCGCCGCGGCGATCCCACGCTCCGACGTCATCACCGGCACCGACGACGGAGACGTCGACCCGGCACTGATCACCGGCGGCGTCTTCTCCTGCGGAGCCGCGGGAATCAGCGCACCGAGCCCCCGCCCCAGACCCCTACGTCGCTCACTCACTGGTTCCCCTCCGCCACACTCTGCGTGCTGTTCATGCCCGCGCCCAGATGGGCGTGCTGGGCGTCGTACTGCATTCCGACCCCCCGGAACGCGATCTCTCGCGCCGCCTCCAGATAGGAGAGGGAACCACTGGAACCCGGGTCATACGTGAGCACCGTCTGCCCATAGCTCGGCGCCTCGGAAATGCGCACCGACCGCGGGATGCTCGTCCGCAGCACCTCCTTGCCGAAGTGGCTGCGCACCTCCTCCGCCACCTGCGAGGCCAGCCGGGTCCTGCCGTCGTACATCGTCAGCAGGATGGTCGACACGTGCAGCGTCGGGTTGAGGTGGGCCCGCACCAGATCGACATTGCGCAGCAGCTGCCCCAGACCCTCCAGCGCGTAGTACTCGCACTGGATCGGGATCAGCACCTCCGCGCCGGCCACCAGCGCGTTCACCGTCAGCAGCCCGAGCGAGGGCGGGCAGTCGATCAGGATGTAGTCGAGAGGCTGCTCGTACGCCTGGATCGCCCGCTGCAGCCGGCTCTCCCGCGCCACGAGCGACACCAGCTCGATCTCCGCACCCGCCAGATCGATCGTGGCCGGAGCACAGAAGAGCCCCTCCACGTCCACCACCGGCTGAACGACCTCCAGCAGGGGCCGGCTGTCGACCAGCACGTCGTAGATCGACGGCACGTCCGCGTGGTGGTCGATGCCCAACGCCGTGGACGCGTTGCCCTGCGGGTCGAGGTCGACCACCAGGACCCGCGCTCCGTGCAGGGCCAGCGAGGCCGCCAGATTCACGGTCGTCGTGGTCTTGCCCACGCCGCCCTTCTGGTTGGCCACCACGATGACCCGGGTCTGCTCCGGCCGGGGCAGGCCCTCACCGGCACGCCCCAGCGCCTCCACGGCCAGCTGGGCGGCTCGGCCGATGGGGGTGTCGTTGTCTACAAGGGGCGGAGGCAATGTTTCACGTGAAACATCCTCACCCGCCGATTCAGAGCGGGGACCGGGGACCGGATCGGCCATCGGCCCCGCGAGGTTGGCGTCGGACCGCACGGTGTCACTCTCCTCGACATCAGGCTCGCGATGAACAGAGCCTGCCATGTCACCGGGGTCGCGAACCAGCGGGGCCCGTACTCCTGTGGATGAATCCACCGATGTGGACAACTCCGTCCCCCTTCCGTCCTTGCGGAGGCGGGGGGACGCAGCCGCACGACCGCGGCTGATGATTCCGTGCAGCAGAGAGCGACGTTTCACGTGAAACACGATGCCCGGACGGAGTCTTCAGGCCGCTACGACACTCCGAAATCCATACCTATAGGGCCCAACACGGATGAAATCTCCGCCCGAACCCCATACATCAGGCAATCAACGGCGCCGACGGACGCGTCCCACGCGGGCCGCCTTAGCCCGCTTGGCCGCGAACCTCACCCCACCGGGGCTCTCCCCGACCTCGACCCGCACCACCGTCGACAACGGATCCACCAGACCCTCGCCCACATGCAGCACCGAGGTCTTCACCACACCCAGCTTCGCCAGCGCGGTCTTCGCCGACACCAGCTCCTCATCGGCGGTGTCGCCCTTCAGCGCCAGCATCTCCCCGTACGGACGCAGCAGGGGCACGCCCCAGCCGGCCAGCCGGTCCAGCGGAGCCACCGCACGCGCCGTCACCACGTGCACCGGCTGCAGCTTGCCCAGAACCTCCTCGGCCCGCCCGCGCATCACCGTCACGTGGTCCAGGCCCAGCAGCTCCACGGCCTCCTGGAGGAAAGTCGTCCGCCGCAGCAGCGGCTCGAGCAACGTGATCTTCAGATCACGGCGCACCAGAGCCAGCGGGATACCGGGCAGACCCGCACCCGAACCCACATCGCACACGGTGACGCCCTGGGGCACCACCTCCGACAGCACAGCGCAGTTCAGCAGGTGCCGCTCCCACAGCCGCGGGACCTCACGCGGCCCGATCAGGCCCCGCTTGACTCCCGCGTCCGCCAGCAGCTCCGCATACCGCACAGCTTCCGGGAAAAACTCACCGAACACCGCGCGCGCCTCTTCAGGCGCCGGGGGAAGCTCAGCTGCCTCCGTCACGGGGACCGTCCTTCCGTACCGCATGGTTCTGAAAAACCACGTCTTCACGATGCCGCGTCATGCCACGTCGTTCACATGCCAGGCTGACAAACATCGGCCCCGCCTGCGACACAGACGGGGCCGAATACTCTCGCTACCGATCAGGCCGGGAGCACAACGACGAAGCGCTGCGGCTCCTCGCCCTCGGACTCGCTCCGCAGACCGGCGGCCGCCACGGCGTCGTGGACGACCTTCCGCTCGAACGGCGTCATCGGAGCCAGCTTCATCGGCTCACCGGACGCCTTCACATCCGCCGCCGCCTGGGCGCCCAGCGCCGCCAGCTCCTCGCGCTTCTTCGCACGGAACCCGGCGATGTCCAGCATCAGCCGGCTGCGGTCCCCGGTCTCCCGGTGCACGGCGAGGCGCGTCAGCTCCTGAAGAGCCTCCAGAACCTCACCGTCGCGGCCCACGAGCTTCTGCAGATCACGGCTGGCCGAGTCACTGACGATCGACACCGCGGCCCGGTCGGCCTCGACGTCCATGTCGATGTCGCCGTCCAGGTCGGCGATGTCCAGCAGACCCTCGAGGTAGTCGGCCGCGATCTCACCCTCCTGCTCGAGGCGGGTCAGGGTGTCGCCACTCTCAGCGGCGGCGGTGGTGGTGCCTTCCGTCACGGGAGGGACTCCTTCTTACTTCTTGGGAGAGGGCTTGCTGGGCGTCTGGCGCTGCGACTTCGACTGCCGCTTCGGCTGCTGCCGCTTCGCGGCGCCACCGCCGCTCGCCGCATCCGAGTCTGCCGTGGCCTCGGAACTCTTGGTCACGGAACCGTCCGGCTGGGCAGCCATGCCCTGCTTCGTCAGCGCCGTGATGAACTTGCGCTCGTTGTCGTTGCGGTCCGGGCCCTTGGCCACGATCGCCGCGACGATCTTCTTCTTGCCCCGGCCCTTGACGTCACCGTGCGAGCTGATGTGCTTCAGCAGGCGGGTCAGGTACTGGTCCTGCGCCTTGCTGCCCGGCGTCGGGTTCTGGTTGATCACGTACATCTGCTGACCCATGGTCCACACGTTCGTGGTCAGCCAGTAGACGAGAACACCGACGGGGAAGTTGATGCCCATGACCGCGAAGATCACGGGGAAGATGTACATCAGCATCTTCTGCTGCTGCATGAACGGCGTCTTGACCGACAGGTCCACGTTCTTCTGCATCAGCTGACGCTGGGTGTAGAACTGCGACAGCGACATCATGACGATCATGACGGCGGTGACGATCCGCACATCGGTGATCGAAGCGCCCAGGGCAGCGACCTTCTCGGAGCTGTCCATGAACTTGGCCGCCAGCGGGGCGCCGAAGATGTGGGCCTCACGCGCACTGTCCAGGAGCGGACCGTCGATGTAGCCGATCTTGTCGCCGTTGGCGATGCTCGCGAGCACGTGGTACAGCGCGAAGAAGAACGGGGACTGCGCCAGGATGGGAAGACACGAGGAGAGCGGGTTGGTACCCGTCTCCTTGTAGAGCTTCATCATCTCTTCGGACTGGCGCTGCTTGTCGTTCTTGTAGCGCTCCTGGATCGCCTTCATCTTCGGCTGGAGCGCCTGCATGCCTCGCGTCGCCTTGATCTGCTTCACGAAGAGCGGGATCAGACAGATGCGGATCAGGATCACCAGGGACACGATGGACAGGCCCCAGGCCCACCCACTGTCCGCACCGAAGACCGCCCCGTACAGCTTGTGGAACTGGACGATGATCCACGAGACGGGTGTGGTGATAAAGCTGAACAGACTGGCAATCGTGTCCACTAATCAGGCTCCTTGAGCATTGCGAGATCTACGCAACGCACTGCGCAGCTGCTCGTGCCAACGCGGGCGTTTACGAGGTGGGACATGGTCCACACCACCCGGGGACCACGGATTGCACCGCAGGATCCGCCAGGCGGTCAGAGCCGTCCCCTTCACCGCACCATGCCGGTCGATGGCCGTGTACCCGTAGTGCGAACACGACGGGTAGTACCGGCACACCGGGCCGAGCAGCGGACTGATCGTCCACTGGTACAGCTTGATCAAAGCGAGCAGCGGGTACTTCATCGAGCCACGCCTCCCAGGAGCCGCACCAGAGCGGCATCCAGGTCCCGGGCCAGTTCGTCGGGGCCGGCATCACCCGCTCCGGGCAACGCACGTACCACCACCAGGCTACCGGCGGGCAGCTGAGACAGCCGCTCCCGGACCAGATGGCGCAGACGCCGCTTCACCCGGTTACGTATGACGGCATTGCCGACAGCCTTGCTGACGACGAAACCCGCACGCGACGAGGGATCGATCTCCCCCGACTCGTGCGGGTCCGTTGCACCGCTTGTGCGTAGGTGGACGACGAGGAGCGGGCGACCAGCCCGACGACCTCGACGTACCGCGCTCGCGAAGTCCTCGCGCCGCCTCAGCCGATTCTCGGGAGACAGCACGACGTCACGACCTGCGTGTTGTTACGCGGAAAGGGCGGCGCGGCCCTTGCCACGACGGTTCGCGAGGATCGCGCGACCGGCACGGGTACGCATCCGCAGGCGGAAGCCGTGGGTCTTGGCACGACGGCGGTTGTTCGGCTGGAAGGTGCGCTTGCTCACTCGGGGGCTCCAGAGAATGAATCGTTGTGGCGGGACATCGCCTGGCTGTCACCGTGCGCCCACGAGGAAACTCGCGTGTTCGCCCGAGTGGCACCGCTAAATGATCACTATCAGTGACCTTCGCCCATCGGTAGGCAGGCGGCAGCAGCCATCGACAACTCGACCTCGTTACGGTACGCGCGGCTACGCCATCCGGTCAAACCGAGCCGACGAGGCCCCACACTGTGCACAGGCTGTGGACAACGACTTGAACCGTACCCGCTGGCCTGACTACCGTTGCCTGACCCCGGATTTTTTGTCCCGACCGTCCCAAAGAACCACACATTCGTGGGACCCCTGTGAGAGAGCGTGCTCTGTGGCTGACGTACCTGCCGATCTTGCCGCAGTGTGGCCAAGGGTGCTCGAAAAGCTCCTCGGGGAGGGACAGCCGGGCATCGAGCCCAAGGACAAGCAGTGGGTCGAGCGGTGCCAGCCCCTGGCACTCGTCGCCGACACCGCACTGCTCGCCGTCCCCAACGAATGGGGCAAGCGCGTCCTCGAAGGCCGCCTCGCCCCGCTGATCAGCGACGCCCTCAGCCGCGAATGCGGCCGCCCCATCCGGATCGCCATCACCGTGGACGACTCCGCCGGCGAGCCCGCACCCCCCGCCCCGCCCGCCGGCCAGGCGGGCGCGTACGAACCGTACGGAGGCCAGCGCCCCGGCGGCGGCCCCTCCGACGACCAGCTCCCCACCGCCCGTCCCGCCTACCCGGACTACCAGCAGCCGCGCCCCGAGCCCGGCGCCTGGCCCCGCGGCGGCCAGCAGGACGACTACGGCTGGCAGCAGCCCCGCCTCGGCGGCTTCCCCGAGCGCGACCCGTACGCCTCCCCGCAGCCCGGCTACCTCCAGCAGTCCGAGCCCTCCGGCTACGACCAGGACTCTTACGAGCCGCAGAAGTACGAGCAGTCCCCGTACGAACCCCAGCAGCACCAGCAGCACCAGCCCCGCCAGTCCCATCAGTACGAGCAGCAGCAGTACGAGCAGCCCGCACCGCGCCAGGCCCCGGGCCGGCCCGCGGCGGCACCGGCCCCGTCCGGCGGCTCCCCCTCGGGCCCGCTGGAGCCCACCGCCCGGCTGAACCCCAAGTACCTCTTCGACACCTTCGTCATCGGCGCCTCCAACCGCTTCGCGCACGCCGCCGCGGTGGCCGTCGCCGAAGCGCCCGCGAAGGCCTACAACCCCCTCTTCATCTACGGGGAGTCGGGCCTCGGCAAGACGCACCTGCTGCACGCCATCGGGCACTACGCGCGGAGCCTCTACCCCGGCACCCGCGTGCGGTACGTGAGCTCCGAGGAGTTCACCAACGAGTTCATCAACTCGATCCGCGACGGCAAGGGCGACGCCTTCCGCAAGCGCTACCGCGAGATGGACATCCTGCTCGTCGACGACATCCAGTTCCTCGCGAGCAAGGAGTCGACGCAGGAGGAGTTCTTCCACACCTTCAACACGCTCCACAACGCCAACAAGCAGATCGTGCTCTCCTCCGACCGGCCGCCCAAGCAGCTCGTCACCCTGGAGGACCGGCTCCGCAACCGCTTCGAGTGGGGCCTGATCACCGACGTCCAGCCGCCCGAGCTGGAGACCCGTATCGCGATCCTGCGCAAGAAGGCCGTCCAGGAGCAGCTCAACGCCCCGCCGGAGGTACTGGAGTTCATCGCCTCCCGCATCTCGCGCAACATCCGCGAGCTGGAGGGGGCGCTGATCCGGGTCACGGCCTTCGCGAGCCTCAACCGGCAGCCGGTCGACCTGGGCCTCACCGAGGACGTCCTCAAGAACCTCATCCCGGGCGGCGAGGACAGCGCGCCCGAGATCACCGCCACCGACATCATGGCCGCCACCGCCGACTACTTCGGCCTGACCGTGGACGACCTGTGCGGCTCCTCGCGCAGCCGGGTCCTGGTCACCGCCCGGCAGATCGCCATGTACCTGTGCCGGGAGCTCACCGACCTGTCGCTGCCCAAGATCGGGGCGCAGTTCGGCGGCCGCGACCACACCACCGTGATGCACGCGGACCGCAAGATCCGCGCTCTGATGGCCGAACGGCGCTCCATCTACAACCAGGTCACGGAGCTCACCAACCGCATCAAGAACGGCTGAGGACCGCCGGCAGGCGACTGGCAGACGACCGGCCGGCGGCTGGTTCGGGCCCGCGCCAGGGCCCCTTCAAACGCATCGAGAGGGCGCTCCCGGACTACGACGGGGGCGCCCTTCTTCGTCCGCGCGCCCCTGACCTGTTCGAATACGCCCCCACGGGAGCAACTCATCCACAGATTCCGGGACTTTCTTTCCTCCACAGCCTGGGGACGGGTCACGTCGCCCACAATCTGTCCACAGGGAGGCCTGGTGAGGAACCATCAGGCCAGGTCAGCCGCCTGTGGAATTGTGCGCAAGCGCCATCCACAGCCTGTGGACAGATTTTTCGTCCACAGCTCTGTCCACGTCGTTGTCCACCGCTACCCCACAGGTTCCCGCATCCTGTGCACAGGATCCGATGACTTCTCCACACCGTTGTCCACTGTTCGGCAACGCAACACCCCCTCTCACCGTCCGGAGTGAAAGCGGTCACACGGATGTAGACGTTTGGGTTGTGGAGTACCGGGGGAAAGCTGGGGACACACCTGTGGAGTAGTCGGGGTCCCCTGGGGACAGCCTGTGCAGAAGTTTTTGTTCTCCACAGAGACACCGTGTTGTCCACCGGTGTCACCCACAGGGTCGGTGGATAAAAAACAGGGCCTGACCTGCGAGAACGGGCTTATCCACCGTTTCCACAGGCCCTACTACTACCCCCATAGAGAGTTAGGCCGGTTTCGGTTTTCAAGCAGGTCCTGTGCACAACTCGTCGATCGGCCGCCCCGACGCCTCGCTCCCGACTTGACCGCCAGCCGCACCGACTGTCGGCGCCGTACGTCAGACTGGTCCCCGGCATCGGTCGAGGCATCGACGAGCCGACGACGAAGGCCGGCAGACGAGCGAGCAACAGCAGGAGGCGGTTCCGGTGAAGATCCGGGTGGAGCGCGACGTACTCGCGGAGGCGGTGGCCTGGGCTGCCCGTAGCCTCCCGGCCCGGCCGCCGGTGCCCGTTCTCGCGGGCCTGCTGCTCAAGGCCGAGGACGGCACGCTGAGCCTCTCCGGCTTCGACTACGAGGTCTCGGCCCGCGTCTCCGTCGAGGCGGACGTCGAGGAGGACGGCACCGTCCTGGTCTCCGGCCGGCTGCTCGCCGACATCTGCCGCGCCCTCCCCAACCGCCCGGTGGAGATTTCCACAGACGGTGTACGGGCGACCGTGGTCTGCGGCTCCTCGCGATTCACACTCCACACCCTGCCTGTGGAGGAATACCCGGCGCTGCCGCAGATGCCGACCGCCACCGGCACCGTGCCCGGCGAGGTCTTCGCCTCCGCCGCCAAGCAGGTGGCCACCGCCGCCGGCCGCGACGACACGCTGCCCGTGCTGACCGGTGTCCGCATCGAGATCGAGGGCGACCGCGTCACCCTGGCCTCCACCGACCGCTACCGCTTCGCGGTCCGCGAGTTCCTGTGGAAGCCGGAGAACCCGGACGCGTCGGCCGTGGCCCTGGTGCCCGCCAAGACGCTCCAGGAGATCGCCAACTCTCTGACCAGCGGTGACACCGTGACCCTGGCGCTGTCCGGCTCCGGTGCGGGCGAAGGCCTGATCGGTTTCGAGGGCGCCGGCCGCCGCACCACCACCCGGCTGCTCGAGGGCGACCTGCCCAAGTACCGGACGCTGTTCCCGACCGAGTTCAACTCCGTCGCCGTGATCGAGACCGCGCCCTTCGTCGAGGCCGTCAAGCGCGTGGCCCTGGTCGCCGAGCGGAACACCCCGGTGCGGCTGAGCTTCGAGCAGGGCGTGCTGATCCTCGAGGCCGGCTCGTCCGACGACGCACAGGCTGTGGAGAGGGTCGACGCCCAGCTCGACGGCGACGACATCTCGATCGCCTTCAACCCGACCTTCCTGCTGGACGGCCTGAGCGCGATCGCCTCCCCGGTGGCCCAGCTGAGCTTCACCACCTCCACCAAGCCCGCGCTGCTGAGTGGCCGCCCGGCCCTCGACGCGGAGGCGGACGAGGCCTACAAGTACCTGATCATGCCGGTGCGCCTCTCCGGCTGACGCCTTCCCCACGTCGACGTCGGGCCCGGTCTCGCACGCTGCGAGGGCCGGGCCCGACGTCGTCCACAAGCCGGGGACGGCCTGGGGACAGACCCCGATGGAGCGCCATGGAGCGCCCGTGGGGCCCGGCGCCACGGCCCGGCGTAGGCTCGGATCCGGTGGGCGACGCCCGGCGCGTCCTGGAGGACAGGGCCCGGGGAGCCCCGGCAAAGACGGCCACAACGCTTAAGGAACCATCTGATGGAGCTTGGTCTCGTCGGTCTCGGCAAGATGGGCGGCAACATGCGCGAGCGCATTCGCCGCGCCGGCCACACCGTCATCGGATACGACCGCAACCCGGACCTCGCGGATGTCCACAGCCTGCAGGAGCTTGTGGACAGCCTGCAGTCCCCCCGCGTGGTGTGGGTCATGGTCCCGGCCGGTGCGGCCACCCAGTCCACCGTCGACGAGCTCGCCGAGCTGCTGTCGCCCGGTGACATCGTGGTCGACGGCGGGAACTCGCGCTGGACCGACGACGAGAAGCACGCCGGGGAGCTGGCGGCCAAGGGCATCGGCTTCGTCGACTGCGGTGTCTCCGGTGGCGTGTGGGGCCTGGAGAACGGTTACGCGCTCATGTACGGCGGCGCCGCGGAGGACGTGGCCCGCGTGCAGCCGGTCTTCGACGCGCTCAAGCCCGAGGGCGAGTTCGGCGCCGTACACGCCGGCAAGGTCGGTGCGGGCCACTTCGCGAAGATGGTCCACAACGGCATCGAGTACGCCATGATGCAGGCCTACGCCGAGGGCTGGGAGCTCCTGGAGAAGGTGGACTCGGTCACCGACGTCCGCGAGGTCTTCCGCTCCTGGCAGGAGGGGACGGTCATCCGTTCCTGGCTGCTGGACCTGGCCGTGAACGCCCTCGACGAGGACGAGCACCTGGAGCAGCTGCGCGGCTTCGCGCAGGACTCGGGCGAGGGCCGCTGGACGGTGGAGGCGGCGATCGACAACGCCGTGCCGCTGCCCGCGATCACCGCGTCGCTGTTCGCGCGGTTCGCCTCGCGCCAGGACGACTCCCCGCAGATGAAGATGATCGCCGCGCTGCGCAATCAGTTCGGCGGCCACGCGGTCGAGAAGAAGTAGCCGACCGGCAGTCGTCGACCCGTAGCGGTCGGCGAGAAGCACAGCACCACAGCGAGCAGTTGGAAGCCGGGGGAGGTCGGCGCCGTATGCATGTTTCGCATCTCTCATTGGCCGACTTCCGCTCGTACGCCCGGGCCGAGGTTCCCCTCGACCCGGGCGTCACCGCTTTCGTGGGCCCCAACGGCCAGGGGAAGACCAACCTGGTCGAGGCGATCGGCTACCTGGCGACGCTGGGCAGCCACCGGGTCTCCTCGGACGCTCCGCTCGTACGGATGGGGGCGGACCGGGCGATCATCCGCGCCGCCGTCACCCAGGGCGAGCGGCAGCAGCTGGTGGAGCTGGAGCTGAATCCGGGGCGGGCGAACCGGGCCCGGATCAACCGGTCCTCGCAGGTCAGGCCGCGGGACGTGCTGGGGATCGTACGGACGGTGCTGTTCGCGCCGGAGGACCTGGCCCTGGTGAAGGGCGATCCGGGGGAGCGGCGGCGGTTCCTGGACGAGCTGGTGACGGCGCGCTCCCCGCGGATGGCGGCGGTCCGTTCCGACTACGAGCGGGTGCTCAAGCAGCGCAACACCCTGCTGAAGTCGGCGGCGATGGCGCGCCGGCACGGCGGTCGCTCGATGGACCTGTCCACCCTCGACGTGTGGGACCAGCACCTCGCGCGCGTGGGTGCGGAGCTGCTGGCGCAGCGTCTGGACCTGATCGCGACGCTGCTGCCGCTGGCGGACAAGGCGTACGAGCAGCTCGCGCCGGGCGGTGGCCCGCTGGGGCTGGCGTACAAGTCCTCCGCGGGCGAGGCGGTGGACAGTGGTGCGGCGCGGACGCGTGAGGCGCTGTACGAGGTGCTGCTGGCGGCGTTGGCCGAGGTGCGCAAGCAGGAGATCGAGCGCGGTGTGACCCTGGTGGGTCCGCACCGCGACGACGTGCTGCTGCGGCTGGGGGAGCTGCCGGCGAAGGGGTACGCGAGTCACGGGGAGTCGTGGTCGTACGCGCTGGCGCTGCGGCTGGCCTCGTACGAGCTGTTGCGCTCGGAGGGCAGTGAGCCGGTGCTGATCCTGGACGACGTGTTCGCGGAGCTGGACGTGCGGCGGCGGGAGCGGCTGGCGGAGCTGGTGGCTCCCGGTGAGCAGGTGCTGGTGACGGCGGCGGTGGACGACGACGTTCCGGGGGTGCTGGCGGGTACGCGGTTCGGGGTGTCCGGTGGTGAGGTGACCCGGCTGTGAGCGAACAGGGCAAGGACCCGCAGGAGGGTCGTAAGGCTCCGGAGGTCTCCGGGGTGGATCTGGCGCGGCAGGCCCTCGCCGCGGCGCGGGAGCAGGCGCGGGCCCGGGGGAACGCGGCGGGCGGGAAGAAGCGTCACCAGGGTCCCGGGCTGCGGTCGGGTGCGCGTGCGGACGGACGGGACCCGATGCCGTTGATGGCGGCGCTGGACCGGTTGCGCACGGAGCGCGGCTGGGAGATGCCGATGGCGGTGGCGGGTGTGATGGAGCGCTGGCCGGAGATCGTGGGGCCGGAGATCGCGGCGCACTGTGAACCGGAGCGGTACGAGGACCGTGAACTGGTCGTGCGGTGCGATTCCTCGGCGTGGGCGGCGCAGCTGAAGTTGTTGGCTCCGCAGTTGGTGGCCCGGCTGAACGCGGACCTGGGGCAGGGCACCGTGCGGATGATCATGGTGCGGGGGCCCGGGGGGCGGCCGAAGGGGTACGGGCCGTGGCGTGCGCCGGGCAGTAAGGGGCCCGGGGACACATACGGGTGACCGTGCGGGGGCGGGAGCCCTGCGGCGCCGTTGCCGGGGCGCTGCCCCGGACCCCGCGCCTCGAACGCCGGCGGGGCTGGAGTTGCCCGAGGGGTTGGAGTTGCCCGCGGGGCCGGATTCGGGTGGTGTCCCTCACGGTAGTGGGAGGTTGACAGGCCGAAGCGCTGGATGCCCGTGTGAGCCTCTTTGAGCCCCGTCCCGGATGTGGGGAGTCGGAGAGAGGAGGTTCAGGGCGGCACATGAGGACTCAGGTACCGGCAAACCCCCATTCATGTCGGTGGTACCGGTAGACTGGAGCAAATCCCGCCCGCTTGCGGGATCCCGCTGACAAACGCTGACAACGCAGATCGACGCAGCCGCTCCTGCTTGCATGCCTGCTGGCCCGGAGTTCGGCCTGTGCTGTGCCAGAAAGGGCGCTTCGTGGCCGATTCCGGCAACCCCAACGACAAGAACGAGTCCACCGCCGACGGCGAGGCCGCAGAGGCAGGTGGGTCTTCGTATACCGGCAGCAACATTCAGGTCCTGGAGGGCCTGGACGCGGTCCGCAAGCGGCCCGGCATGTACATCGGCTCCACGGGCGAGCGCGGCCTGCACCACCTCGTTTACGAGGTCGTGGACAACTCGGTCGACGAGGCCCTGGCCGGGCACGCGGACACCATCGACGTGACGATCCTCGCGGACGGGGGTGTCAAGGTCGTCGACAACGGTCGTGGCATCCCGGTCGACATCGTGCCGTCCGAGGGCAAGCCGGCCGTCGAGGTCGTCCTGACCGTCCTGCACGCGGGCGGCAAGTTCGGCGGCGGCGGTTACGCCGTCTCCGGTGGTCTGCACGGCGTCGGCGTGTCCGTCGTGAACGCCCTGTCGACAAGGGTCGCGGTCGAGGTCCGGCGTGACGGCTACCGCTGGACGCAGGACTACAAGCTCGGTGCTCCGACCGCCGCTCTGGCGAAGAACGAGGAGACCGACGCGACCGGTACGTCGGTCACGTTCTGGGCCGACGGCGACATCTTCGAGACGACCGAGTACTCCTTCGAGACGCTGTCGCGGCGGTTCCAGGAGATGGCCTTCCTGAACAAGGGCCTGACCCTGTCGCTGACGGACGAGCGCGAGTCGGCGAAGGCGACCGCGGGCGCGGACGACCCGGACGCGGACACGGCCGAGCCGCAGGCGCGCACGGTGAAGTACTACTACGAGGGCGGCATCGTCGACTTCGTGAAGTACCTGAACTCGCGCAAGGGTGAGCTCATCCACCCGACCGTCATCGACGTCGAGGCCGAGGACAAGGAGCGCATGCTCTCGGTCGAGATCGCGATGCAGTGGAACTCGCAGTACACGGAGGGTGTGTACTCCTTCGCGAACACGATCCACACGCATGAGGGCGGTACGCACGAGGAGGGCTTCCGTGCGGCACTGACGGGTCTGGTCAACCGTTACGCGCGCGAGAAGAAGCTGCTGCGCGAGAAGGACGACAACCTCGCCGGCGAGGACGTCCGCGAGGGTCTGACGGCGATCATCTCGGTGAAGCTGGGCGAGCCGCAGTTCGAGGGCCAGACGAAGACCAAGCTGGGCAACACGGAGGCGAAGACCTTCGTGCAGAAGGTCGTGCACGAGCACCTCAACGACTGGTTCGACCGGAACCCGGTCGAGGCCGCGGACATCATCCGCAAGTCGATCCAGGCGGCCACGGCGCGCGTCGCGGCCCGCAAGGCCCGTGACCTGACCCGTCGCAAGGGTCTGCTGGAGTCGGCCTCGCTGCCGGGCAAGCTGTCGGACTGCCAGTCGAACGACCCGACGAAGTGCGAGATCTTCATCGTCGAGGGTGACTCGGCCGGTGGTTCCGCGAAGTCCGGCCGCAACCCGATGTACCAGGCCATCCTGCCGATCCGCGGCAAGATCCTGAACGTCGAGAAGGCCCGTATCGACAAGATCCTCCAGAACACCGAGGTCCAGGCGCTGATCAGTGCCTTCGGTACCGGTGTGCACGAGGACTTCGACATCGAGAAGCTCCGCTATCACAAGATCATCCTGATGGCGGACGCCGACGTCGACGGCCAGCACATCAACACCCTGCTGCTGACCTTCCTCTTCCGCTTCATGCGTCCGCTGGTCGAGGCGGGTCACGTGTACCTGTCCCGTCCGCCGCTCTACAAGATCAAGTGGGGCCGGGACGACTTCGAGTACGCGTACTCGGACCGCGAGCGCGACGCGCTGGTGGAGCTCGGCAAGCAGAACGGCAAGCGGATCAAGGAAGACTCGATCCAGCGCTTCAAGGGTCTGGGCGAGATGAACGCCGAGGAGCTGCGCGTCACCACGATGGACGTGGACCACCGTGTCCTCGGCCAGGTCACGCTGGACGACGCGGCGCAGGCCGACGACCTGTTCTCGGTGCTGATGGGTGAGGACGTCGAGGCGCGGCGCTCCTTCATCCAGCGCAACGCCAAGGACGTTCGGTTCCTCGACATCTGAGTCGGCTCTGCTGACCGCCGCCTGAAAGGACTTCTGACCAGCAATGGCCGACGAAACCACCCCTACCGCAGAGAACTCCGCGGAGGAGCAGCCCGTGATGCGCATCGAGCCCGTCGGGCTCGAGACGGAGATGCAGCGCTCCTACCTCGACTACGCGATGTCCGTCATCGTCTCGCGCGCCCTGCCGGACGTGCGCGACGGCCTCAAGCCGGTGCACCGCCGTGTGCTGTACGCGATGTACGACGGCGGCTACCGGCCCGAGAAGGGCTTCTACAAGTGCGCCCGTGTCGTCGGTGACGTCATGGGTACGTACCACCCGCACGGTGACAGCTCGATCTACGACGCCCTGGTCCGCCTGGCGCAGCCGTGGTCGATGCGCATGCCGCTGGTGGACTCGAACGGCAACTTCGGTTCTCCGGGCAACGACCCGGCGGCCGCGATGCGCTACACCGAGTGCAAGCTGATGCCGCAGGCCATGGAGATGCTCCGGGACATCGACGAGGAGACCGTCGACTTCCAGGACAACTACGACGGCCGCAACCAGGAGCCGACGGTCCTGCCGGCGCGCTTCCCGAACCTGCTGGTCAACGGCAGTGCCGGTATCGCGGTCGGTATGGCGACGAACATCCCGCCGCACAACCTGCGCGAGGTCGCGGCCGGTGCGCAGTGGGCGCTGGAGCACCCGGAGGCCTCGCACGAGGAGCTCCAGGACGCGCTCATCGAGCGGATCAAGGGTCCTGACTTCCCGTCGGGTGCCCTGGTGGTGGGCCGCAAGGGCATCGAGGAGGCGTACCGGACCGGTCGCGGCTCCATCACGATGCGCGCGGTGGTGGAGGTCGAGGAGATCCAGAACCGCCAGTGCCTGGTGGTCACGGAGCTTCCGTACCAGACCAACCCCGACAACCTCGCGCAGAAGATCGCGGACCTGGTGAAGGACGGCAAGGTCGGCGGCATCGCCGACGTGCGTGACGAGACCTCGTCGCGGACCGGCCAGCGCCTGGTGATCGTCCTGAAGCGGGACGCCGTCGCGAAGGTCGTGCTGAACAACCTCTACAAGCACACCGATCTGCAGACGAACTTCGGCGCGAACATGCTGGCGCTGGTGGACGGCGTGCCGCGCACGCTGTCGATCGACGCCTTCATCCGCCACTGGGTGACGCACCAGATCGAGGTCATCGTCCGACGCACGAAGTTCCGCCTGCGCAAGGCGGAGGAGCGCGCGCACATCCTGCGCGGTCTGCTCAAGGCGCTGGACGCGATCGACGAGGTCATCGCGCTGATCCGGCGCAGCAACACGGTCGAGATCGCGCGCGAGGGCCTGATGGGCCTGCTGGAGATCGACGAGATCCAGGCGAACGCGATCCTGGAGATGCAGCTGCGCCGCCTGGCGGCGCTGGAGCGGCAGAAGATCGTCGCCGAGCACGACGAGCTCCAGGCGAAGATCAACGAGTACAACGCGATCCTGGCCTCGGAGGAGCGTCAGCGTTCCATCGTGAGTGAGGAAC
Organism: Streptomyces sp. NPDC030995; assembly: GCF_055571215.1. Taxonomy (NCBI): domain Bacteria; kingdom Bacillati; phylum Actinomycetota; class Actinomycetes; order Kitasatosporales; family Streptomycetaceae; genus Streptomyces; species Streptomyces sp. NPDC030995. The sequence goes on along the minus strand of NZ_JBVIFS010000004.1, from coordinate 148,432 downwards.
TGGCGGCGATCGTCGAGAAGTTCGGCGACGACCGGCGTTCCAAGCTGGTGCCCTTCGACGGTGACATGTCCATCGAGGACCTGATCGCCGAAGAGGACATCGTCGTCACGATCACGCACGGCGGTTACGTCAAGCGCACCAAAACCGAGGACTACCGCTCGCAGAAGCGCGGCGGCAAGGGCGTGCGCGGTACGAAGCTGAAGCAGGACGACCTGGTCGACCACTTCTTCGTGTCCACCACGCACCACTGGCTGCTGTTCTTCACGAACAAGGGCCGGGTCTACCGGTCCAAGGCGTACGAGCTTCCGGACGCCGGGCGTGACGCGCGCGGGCAGCACGTGGCGAACCTGCTGGCCTTCCAGCCGGACGAGAAGATCGCTCAGATCCTCGCGATCCGCGACTACGAGGCGGCGCCCTACCTGATCCTGGCCACCAAGGGCGGCCTGGTGAAGAAGACGGCGCTCAAGGACTACGACTCGCCCCGTTCGGGTGGTGTCATCGCGATCAACCTCCGGGAGACGGAGGACGGCAGCGATGACGAGCTGATCGGCGCTGAGCTGGTGTCCGCGGACGACGACTTGCTGCTGATCAGCAAGAAGGCGCAGTCGATCCGCTTCACGGCGACCGACGACGCGCTGCGTCCGATGGGCCGTGCGACCTCGGGTGTGAAGGGCATGAGTTTCCGCGAAGGAGACGAACTGCTCTCCATGAGCGTGGTCCGGCCCGGTACGTTCGTCTTCACCGCGACCGACGGCGGCTACGCCAAGCGGACGCCGGTCGACGAGTACCGCGTCCAGGGTCGTGGTGGTCTGGGCATCAAGGCCGCGAAGATCGTGGAGGACCGCGGATCACTGGTCGGGGCCTTGGTCGTGGACGAAACGGATGAGATCCTCGCCATCACGCTCGGCGGTGGTGTGATCCGTACGCGCGTCAACGAAGTCAGGGAGACCGGCCGTGACACCATGGGCGTTCAGCTGATCAACCTGGGCAAGCGCGATGCCGTGGTGGGCATCGCACGCAATGCCGAGGCCGGTCAGGAAGCTGATGAGGTCGAGGTCGACGAGAACGAGACCGAGGCGGGCGAGGGACAGGCCGCCGAGGCAGCCGCCGAGGGCACTGAGCCTTCGGCCGGGGAGCACGAGGAGTAAGTCGTGAGTGGAGCCACGGGCGCCGGACCGGCCAAGACTGGAGAGGACGGTGCCCGTGGCCCTGCCGCGGACTCCCAGGGGGGAACCGTGACGGACACCCGAGGACCGCAGCCGCCGGCCGGTGCGGTACCCGCAGAGCCGCCGTACCAGCCGCCGCAGGCCTACGCGGCGCCCTCGGGCCCGGGTGCGCCGCGGGGCACCAAGGGCGCCGCCGGGCAGCGCATGCCGCGTCCTGGGGTCCGTACGGCCCCCAGGACGCGCAAGGCGCGGCTGCGGGTGGCCAAGGCCGACCCGTGGTCGGTGATGAAGGTCAGCTTCCTGCTGTCGATCGCGCTGGGCATCTGCACGATCGTGGCGGCGGTGGTGCTGTGGATGGTCATGGACGCGATGGGCGTCTTCTCGACCGTCGGCGGCACGATCAGCGAGGCGACCGGCTCGAACGAGAGCAACGGCTTCGACCTCCAGTCGTTCCTGTCGCTGCCGCGCGTGCTGATCTTCACGTCGGTGATCGCGGTGATCGACGTGGTGCTGGCGACGGCGCTGGCGACGCTGGGCGCGTTCATCTACAACCTGTCGGCGGGCTTCGTCGGCGGTGTGGAGCTGACGCTCGCCGAGGACGAGTGACCTGCTGATTGACCTGCGGGGACGCCCGCGGGCACCGTTCATTGGGGCTTCGCCCCGGGGGATTTTGGCTGGACCCGCTCTGTGCGCTAATCTTCAGGAGTCAGCGCGCAGCGCGGATGGGGCTATAGCTCAGTTGGTTAGAGCGCATCCCTGATAAGGATGAGGCCACAGGTTCAAATCCTGTTAGCCCCACAGTGTCGAAGACCCCCAGGCCCCAGGCCTGGGGGTCTTTGTCGTTGGGCCAGTTGGTGGGCCGACAGGTCACCGATCGGTATCGGTCCGTGTGTATTGTTGGGCTTCAGAAGTCCCCTACGTCAACGAAAGACGAGGTCGCGCGGTGAAGAAGCTGCTCCTGGTCGCACTGGCCGCCATCGGCGGGCTCCTCGTGTACCGCCAGATCCAGGCGGACCGCGCCGAGCAGGACCTGTGGACGGAGGCAACTGACTCCGTGCCCTCTGGTTCCGGTGTGTGAGACCCAAGGCTGATCTCATGAAGCCCCGGCTGCCGCTGCGGCCGGGGCTTTGTGCTGTTCTGTGACGAAAACTTCCGTTATGCAAAGATTTGGCTTGCGCTAGCAAACTCGGGGTGGGCGTGATGGGTCGGATACGGGCGACGGCGTGGGCGGCGGCCCTGGGGCTGGTCGGGGCGGGTCTGCCGGGAATCGCGTACGCCGAGGGGACGGCGCCCCAGCCCGCGGCGACGTACCGGGCGGCCGACGGCGCGAAGCCGGTCGCGGGCAAGCCCTCCACGGCGGACGCCCCGCTGGTGGAGGCCGGCAGCACCTACGCGGACACCCTCGGCCCCGGGGAGCGCTTCTACCGGCTCGTCCTGGAGAAGGACCAGTCCTACGTGTACGTCTCCGCCGTGGTGCGGCCCGGAGCGGGGGCCAAGGTCACCGGCAGCGACGGCATCGAGGTGGAGATCATGACCACCGCGGGCCGCTCCTGCCCCGGCAGCACCGGCCGCGCGTCCTTCGGCTACGACCCGGTGCCCATCAGCGCGGTGGGCGTGCGCAGCGGCGTGGAGGACGACGACTGCGCGCCGGGCGGCCCCTACTACGCGAAGGTCACGCGCACCTCGGCCAAGGGTTCCGACCAGAGCCCCTGGCCGCTCGAACTCCGCGTCCAGCGCGAGCCCGGCCGGGCTGCGGCGGGCCCCACGGCCGCGCCCGGCACCTGGCCCTCGGGAGCGCCGACCCTGCCCGGTACGGAGCCGGTGGCCCGGACCGGTGGCACGGGCTTCAACGACGCCCGGGCGGTGCGCGGCGGGGTCTGGCGCGACGACCTGCGGCCCGGGCAGACCCGCTGGTACCGGGTGCCGCTGGACTGGGGCCAGCAGCTGGGCGTCGGCGCGGAGTTGGCCGCGGCCACGCTGACCAAGCCGTCCGGCTCGGCGTCCAACGGGATCACCGTGTCGCTCTACAGCCCCTACCGGGGCCTGGTCTCGTACAAGGACGCCTCCTACGACGGCAAGCAGGCGGGGGTCACGCTGGAGAAGACCCCGCCGGTGTTCTACGAGAACCGTTTCGCCCATGACAAGGACGTGGAGCACGCCGCGATCGCCGGCTGGTACTACGTCGCGGTGACGATGGGCGCGAGGGTCGCCGATTTCACCGCGGAGGCGACCCCGGTACCGCTGACGCTGCGCCTGGACGTCACCGGCGCCCCGGCCAAGGCTCCCGCGTACAAGGAGGCCTTGGCCGCGGGCGGGTTCGGGATCGGGGCCGAGGACCGGACCGCCGCCGAGGAGGGGCTCACGGCCCCGGAGGCCGCCGACGCCGCGGAGAAGGCCTCGGTGATGCGGGTCGTGGCGGGCGCCGGCTTCGGCACCGGGACGCTGCTGCTGCTCGTGCTGGGCGGCTGGACCCTGCTCGGGCGGCGGCGGGGGCGAGGCGCTACAGCTGGGTGAGGGCCCAGACGCCGACCGCGAAGCAGAGCAGCGCGGCGGTGAGGAGCGCGGCCACGGCCTTGGGCGGGGGCGGGGCGATCTTGGCGCTCACCTCGGCCGGCGGGGCGGCGGGAGAGACCGGGGCCGGCACCGGGCCCGGTACCGGGCTCGGTGGCGGCAGGTGGAAACTCCCCGTCTCCGAGGGGCCGTACGCCGGCACCTGCGCCGGGACGGCCGGGTACGGGGACGTGGGAGGCGACGTGGCGGCCGTCGGGGCGGCCGTCGTGGCGGTGCCGCGCGGGTCGGTGCGGGCGGGCTCCGCGGCCACCGTCACGGAGGCGGATCCGCCCGGCGGGACCGCGGCGGCCGCGGGCGCCTGCGGGCCCGCCGCGGCCGGGGTCACCGGGCCCCCGGGGCCGAAACCGGGCGGCAGCGGGCCGAGTTGGTCGAACACCTCCACCGGATCCTCGTCCGGGGCGGGCGGCGCCAGCAGCTCCACGGCCTCGGCAAGGGCCTTGCGCGCCCCTGTGGCCGTCTTGAACCGGCCCTGGGGGTCCGGCTGCAGGAGACCGGAGATGACGCCCCAGAGTGGCGCGGGAACGCCTTGCGGGGGGCCGGGCGTTCCGTGGGCGAGGAAGTGCTCCACCAGGGCCTGGGAATCGGGCTTGCTGCCCTGGAGGAGGTAGAGGGCGACCAGCCCGACGGCGAAGAGGTCGGCGGGGAAGTCGGGCTCAGCGCCCAGTAGTTGTTCGGGGGCGAAATAACCGGGCGTGCCGACCACGTAGTCGGTCTCGGTCAGCCGGGGCTCGCCCTTGCGCATGGAGATGCCGAAGTCGGACAGCCGCAGGTGCGGCCGCCCGGTTCCGGTGGCCTCCATGAGGATGTTGGCCGGTTTGATGTCGCGGTGCACCACGCCCTCCGCATGCACCGCCGCCAGACCCGACAGGAGCTGGTCGAGCAGCGTGCACACGAAACGGGGCGGCAGGGGCCCGTAGTCCCCGATCACGTGGGCGAGGGAGCCGCCGCCGACCAGGTCCATGGTGAAGAGGACCTTGTCGTCGTCGGCCGCCCAGCTGGCGGGGGCCAGTACGTGCGGGTGATCGATCCGCAGGGCCTGCTCGCGCACGAACCGCAGGAGCGTGTGGGCGTCGCTCTGCAGCAGGACCTTCGCGGCGACGTAGCGGCGACGGCGGTGGTCCCAGGCACGCCATACGGCACCCGCGCCCCCGCGCCCGATCGGATCGATCAGCTCGTACCGGCCGGCGAAGACCTCACCCATCGCTGCGCCCGTCCCCCGTCACCCGTCGTCCGCCCTCGTGCGTGCCTCGTGCGTGCCTCGTCGTGCGTGTCAGTTCTGGTGCGCCTCGTAGTGCGCGACGGCGTCTGCGGTGCGGCCCGCTCCGTACACCCGGAGGAACTCTGCCAGTTCCGGGTGGCTGGGGGCGAGGGTGTTCGCCGCGTCGATGATGTCGCCGGCCGCGGAGACCGAGCGCAGCAGCGACTGGATCTCGCGGACGACCCGCTTGACGGTGGGTGCGCCGGAGCTCGTGGTGGTCTGGCCGCTGTTGCTGAGGACGGAGCCTCCCTGGGTCTTCTTGATCTCGTCCATCCGGTCGGTGGCCTCCCCCGCGCTGACGCTTCCGTCGGCCACCTGGCCGGCGAGATCCTGGAGGGCCTGGACGCGCTGCACCACGGCCGGGTTCCCGATCTTGGCGCGCTGGCCGCTCATCAGCTGGGACAGCATGGGCGCCGACAGTCCGAGGACGGCAGCGAGGCGGGCCTGGTTCAAGCCGAGGTCATCTATGAGCCGGCGGAAGAGAGCTCCCAGCGGCTCCCCGTACCAACTGCGCTGAAGCTCCCTGGCTCTGGCCGTGGCCTCTTGCTGTACTGCGTCCACTCTTACTACTCCCCTTCGCTGGTGCGAACCTCGCGAGCATCTTACGGAGAGTGGTCGCAGGGCGGGAGTCCCTATTATTTTGCGAGATGAGGGGGTACACCCGGTACTCTGTTCTGCGGAACGACCACCTTCCCGCGTGGGACGGGTGCGTCCGGTTTCACGGGGCCTTAGCTCAGTTGGTAGAGCGCTGCCTTTGCAAGGCAGATGTCAGGAGTTCGAATCTCCTAGGCTCCACATATCAGACCCTTCTGACCTGCGGAAACGCAGTCAGAAGGGTCTTTTTCATTGGCCGGGCGGCGGCCGCCCGTTCCATCAACAGCCCGCCTCGTCGGCCGACTTGATGACCACGCATCCCCGGCATCCCCCGCCGTCCCCCGGATGGCCCCGTCACAGGGCCGCCCGGCGCCCCGTGTCGGACAGTGGGGGAAGGCACCAGCCCAGGGGGGCGCGATCACGCCGGAGGCGTACAGACATGGGACTCTTCGACTTCCTGAAGTCCGACAAGAAGAAGGCACACGAGGCCGCCGAGAAGACGAAGGAGCAGATGGAGCGGCAGGCCCCGGCCGCCGACGCCGCCTCGGCCACCAGGGCCGCCGCCGAACGCATGGCCGCCGCCGCGCCGCCCAAGCCCGCGGCCCCGACCCCCGGGTCGGCCGCGCACAAGGCCGTGCCCGTCGCCCCCAAGCCCGCCGCCATGCCGCCCAAGCCCGCCGCGGCCTCCACGATGCCCGGCGCACCGCACACCCCGTCCCCGACGTCGGCCGCGCACAAGGCCGTTCCGGCGGCGCCGACCCCCAAGCCCGCCGCCACGGCCAGGAAGCGTACGTACACCGTCAGGCCCGGCGACTCGCTCTCCGCGATCGCCGGCCGCGAGCTCGGCAACGAGGCGCGCTGGCGCGAGCTCTACGCCATGAACAAGGGCGTCGTCGGCCCCAACCCCGACCTCATCCGGCCGGGCATGGTCCTCACCCTCCCGAGCTGAGGGAAGGCGACGCGGAAGGGGCCCGGATCCAGCCGGATCCGGGCCCCTTCGCGTGCGTGCGCCGCTCAGCGCTGCTTGTCCTCCGAGGAGGGACCGGGCTCCGCCTCGCGCTCCTTCTCCGCCAGCTCGTCGTCGAAGCTCGCCGGCTCGGCATCGCGCGCCGGCACCTCGGTGGCCGCCGGCGGCTCGACGAGCCAGTCCGGGTTCGACTGCTGGTCCCACCACTTCCACGCCGCGAAAGCCGCGCCCGCCAGGACGCCGACCACCGCCACGCCGCGCAGCGCCCGGCCGCAGCGCGCCCGCCGCTCGTGGCGCCGCACCAGCTTCCGCACCTCCTTGGCCGACACCTGGCCGCGCAGCGCGGCCAGCGCGGCGGTGGACCGCGACGCGGCCTCCTCGGCCATCGGGGTGGCGGCCGCGATCGCGCTCTCGATCTTCGGCTGGGTGTAGTCGGCCGCTTGCCGCGCCGCCCGGCGCGTCTGCCGCACCGCCTTCGTCGCCGCCCGGTCCACGTTCGGCGGCACATGCGCCCGCGCCGCCTTGAGCCGGGGATGCAGATGGCTGTCGTACGTCATGCGGGCCTGCCGCGCGGTCTCGTTGGCCGCGTGCGACAGCTTCGGCGCGAGCACTTCATTCGCCTCGTGCGCGTAGTGCGCCATGGCATCTTTGGCGGTCCCTGCGTACGGTGCCACCACTTCCGACGCGTGCCGCACGGTCTCCCTGGCGCTTTCCGCTGCCGCGAGCACGCTGTCCTTGCGGGTCACAGGATTCCTCCTTCTCGGTGGCGGACACAGTTCACCTTTCCACCCTTTGTCGGATCATGCCTGCCATATCGCCGACCGGCATGCGTGACAGGGCATACGGGTGGACGATTTCAGTGCCGCGGAGCGCTCCGTGCGACCATCTGGACCGACAGTGATGACTATGGAAGGCAGATCCGTGGCCGAGAAGCTCTACGCCACCCTGAAGACCAACCACGGCGACATCCAGATCGAGCTTCTGGAGAACTTCGCTCCGAAGACCGTCCGGAACTTCGTCGAGCTCGCCACCGGAGCCCGCGAGTGGACCCGTCCCACCGACGGCCAGAAGACCACGGACCCGCTGTACGACGGCACCGTCTTCCACCGTGTCATCAGCGGCTTCATGATCCAGGGCGGCGACCCGCTCGGCAACGGCACCGGCGGTCCCGGCTACCTGTTCGCGGACGAGTTCCACCCCGACCTGGCCTTCACGAAGCCCTACCTGCTCGCCATGGCCAACGCGGGCCCGGGCACCAACGGCTCGCAGTTCTTCATCACCGTCGCGCCCACCGCCTGGCTGACGCGCAAGCACACCATCTTCGGCGAGGTCACCGACCCGGCCAGCCAGAAGATCGTGGACGCCATCGCCGCCAGCGCCACCAACCCGCGCACCGAGCGCCCCCTGGACGACGTGATCATCCAGTCCGTCGTCGTCGAGAAGCGCTGACCGCCCCGGGACCCGGCCGCCGGACCCCGGACACCGCCCCGGGAACCTTTCCGCCCCGCCCGTCCGTACTGCATGCGTACCCATTGCGGGGGCCATGCCGGACCGGCGGGGCGCACCCTGTGCCTCGCCGCCGATCGAGGGAACCGATGGACACCGACCGTCTGCCGGGCTGCTACCGCCACCCGGACCGCGACACGGGGATCACCTGCACCCGCTGCGAGCGCCCCATCTGCCCCGAGTGCATGATCAGCGCCTCGGTCGGCTTCCAGTGCCCCGAATGCGTCCGCGCGGGCTCAGGCACCGGGCACCGCCCGAGCGCCAACGCGCCGCGCACCCTCGCCGGCGGGGTGGTCGCCGCCGACCCCCATCTCGTCACCAAGACCCTGATCGGGATCAATGCCGCGGTGTTCCTCGCGGGCCTGGCCGCCCCGGCGCTCGTGGTCCGGCTGGAGCTGCTCGGCCGGTACGTCGAATTCCTGGGAGCGCCCGTCGAAGGGGTTTCCACCGGCGAGTACCACCGGCTGCTGACCTCGGTGTTCCTGCACACCGAGTGGTGGCACATCATCGGCAACATGATCGGCCTGTGGGTGATCGGCGGCCCGCTGGAGGCGGCGCTGGGCCGGGCCCGCTATCTGGCCGTCTATCTGCTCTCGGGCCTGGGCGGCAGCGCCCTCGTCTACCTGCTGACCGCGCCGAACACCCCGACGCTCGGCGCGTCCGGCGCCGTCTTCGGCCTGCTCGGCGCCACCGTCGTGCTGGCGCGGCGGCTGCGGTACGAGATGCGGCCGGTGATCACCATGGTCGTGCTGATGCTGGTGCTGACCTTCGTACCGATCGGCAGCGGGCTCAGCGTGTCCTGGCAGGCCCACGTGGGCGGCCTGGTCACCGGCGCCCTGGTGGGCCTGGGCATGCTCGCGCCCACCGCCGGCAGGAATCGCACACTCATCCAATGGGTGACCTGTGCGGGGGTGTTCCTGCTGGCAGCGGCGCTGATCCTGCTCCGCACGGCGGAACTCACCTGATCACACCGGCGTCAACTCTCCACAGGGTTATCCACAGATCTTCTGTCTTTTCCTCAGGTGTGGATGACGCTGTGGATAACTCATGGGGAGAGCTTCCGTCAGAGACCGGGACGTGCTACTTCCACTGCGTGGAAACGCCGAATCCCGCGGCGATGAAGCCGAAACCGACCACAATGTTCCAATTGCCCAGGGCCTCGATCGGCAGCTGGGTCTCGGTCACGTAGAAGACGACGATCCACGCGAGTCCGATCAGGAAGAAGGCCAGCATCACCGGGGCTACCCAGCTGCGGTTCGTCAGCCGGATGGCCTGCGGCTGCCGCGTGGGCGGCGGCGTGTAGTCGTCCTTCTTGCGGATACGTGACTTCGGCACGAGGGGCTCTCCTGTCGATGCGCTGGGGACCTTGCCTGCCCCGGGCGTCCGTTAGCGTAGTGGACCTGTGGCGTAGAAGGAGAAGGGTACGTTGAGCAATTCCGACGACTCCTCCGCGGGTCCCCGCCGCCGGGCCAGACCGGTCCGGCTGCTGACCGCCGCCGTCTTCGCCCTGGCCGGGCTGCTCTTCGTCACCAGTTTCAACACTTCCAAGGGTACGAACATCCGCACGGACGCCTCGCTCCTGAAGCTGTCGGACCTCATCGAGGAGCGCAGCCAGGACAACGCGGCGCTGGAGGAGAGCACCGGAGCGGCCCGCCGCCGGGTGGAGGCCCTCGCCGATCGCGACGACGGCAGCACCAAGGCCGAGGACGCCAAGCTGGCCGCCCTGCGCAAGGCCTCGGGCACCGAGGAGCTCTCCGGCAAGGGTCTGACGGTGACCCTCAACGACGCCCCGCCGAACGCCACCGCCCGCATCCCCAACGTGCCCGAGCCGCAGCCCAACGACCTGGTGATCCACCAGCAGGACCTCCAGGCCGTGGTGAACGCCCTGTGGCAGGGCGGCGCCCAGGGCATCCAGGTCATGGACCAGCGGCTCATCTCCACCAGCGCGGTGCGCTGCGTGGGCAACACCCTGATCCTCCAGGGCCGGGTCTACTCGCCGCCGTACAAGATCTCGGCGGTCGGCGACCCGGGCGCGTTGCGCAAGGCCATGGCGGCCTCGTCGGCCCTGCAGAACTACCAGCTGTACGTGAACGCGTACGGGCTCGGCTGGAAAGTGGACGAGCACAAGGCGCTGACACTTCCCGGCTACTCCGGCACAGTGGACCTCCACTATGCGAAGCCGGTGGCAACCACCCCGTGAACGGGTCCGTCCCGACGTCGTACTGCGCCTGGTGGTACGGACGTTCAGCGAGGTGTGCCTGACGGCGGGCACCCTGATCGTGCTGTTCGTGGCGTACGTCCTGCTGTGGACCGGGGTCAAGGCCGACCGGGCCATGGACGGGGAGATGGCCCGGCTGCGCGACCGCTGGGCGGCGGCGGCCCCGGCGGCCGCGCCGCAGCCGGCGGCACCGGAACCGGCGGCCCCGGCAGGGCAGGCGCCCCCGCAGCGCTACCCCGCCGGTCAGGCCTTCGCCGAGATGTACATCCCGCGCTTCGGCCCGGACTGGAACAAGCCCGTCCTGGAGGGCACGGGCGCCGAGCTGCTGAAGAAGGGCCTGGGCCACTACGCCGGCACCGCCCGCCTCGGCGCCACCGGGAACTTCTCGGTGGCCGGCCACCGGCGCACGTACGGAGACCCCTTCAAGGACTTCCCGCAGCTGCGCGAGGGGGACGAGGTGATCCTCAAGGACGCGAGCACCTGGTACACGTACACGGTCCGGGGCGGGCCCCTGCGCACGCTGCCGACCGACGTCGCAGTGGTCGACGCGGTGCCGCGGAAGTCGCCGTTCACGGCCCCCGGCCGGTATCTGACCCTGACGACCTGCGATCCCGAATGGGGCCACAGCCACCGGCTGGTGGTCTGGGCGGAGCTGACCGGCACGCGCACCGTGGGGCAGGGCCGGCCGGACGGTTCGTCCGGGTGACCCACCCGGCCGGGCCGCTGCCTTTAGTCTGTTCGCGTACCGCTCCTGCGGTACGTGGAACGATCGTGGACGAAAAGGGAAACAGACGGCATGTACGGCTGGATCTGGCGGCATCTGCCGGGGAACGCGTGGGTACGCGCGCTGATCTCACTCGTACTGGTCCTCGCGGTGGTCTTCGTGCTCTTCCAGTACGTCTTCCCGTGGGCCGAGCCGCTCCTTCCGTTCAATGACGTGACGGTGGACGAGGGATCGGGAGCCACTCCGTGAGCGCGCGCATTCTGGTTGTGGACAACTACGACAGCTTTGTCTTCAACCTGGTCCAGTACCTCTACCAGCTCGGCGCCGAGTGCGAGGTGCTGCGCAACGACGAGGTCGAGCTGTCGCACGCGCAGGACGGCTTCGACGGAGTGCTGCTGTCCCCCGGGCCCGGCACGCCGGAGGAGGCGGGCGTGTGCATCGACATGGTCCGCCACTGCGCGAACACGGGCGTCCCCGTCTTCGGCGTGTGCCTCGGCATGCAGTCGATGGCGGTGGCCTACGGAGGGGTCGTGGGCCGGGCGCCCGAGCTGCTGCACGGCAAGACCTCGCCGGTGGTCCACGAGGGCCGGGGCGTGTTCGAGGGCCTGCCCTCCCCCTTCACCGCGACCCGGTACCACTCCCTGGCGGCCGAGCCCGAGACCCTGCCCGACGTGCTGGAGGTCACGGCGCGGACCGAGGACGGGATCATCATGGGGCTGCGGCACCGGGAGCACGACGTCGAGGGCGTGCAGTTCCACCCCGAGTCGGTGCTGACCGAGTGGGGGCACCGGATGCTCGCGAACTGGCTGGTCCGGTGCGGTGACGCGGGTGCCGTGGAGCGCTCGGTGGGGCTGGCCCCGGTGGTGGGCAAGGCCGTCGCGTGACCGCGGTCGCGCCGTCCGCGCCCACGCAGGGCCGGGCCGCGCGACGCAGGGCAGCTCAGGAGGCCGCGAAACGGGCCGCCAGGAACACCCGCAGACGGGGCGGCCGGCGGCGCAAGCGGCCGGCCTCGGGCGGCCCGGTGGTCATCGCGAGCCGGCTGGCCGGAGAGCTGTTCATCACGCTGGGCCTGGTGATGCTGCTGTTCGTCGCCTACCAGCTCTGGTACACGAACCTGCTGGCGGAGCGGACGGCGAACGGAGCCGCGGGCTCGCTGCGGCAGACGTGGGAGAAGGAACCGGGCGGCGGAGCCGCCGCGCCGCCCGTGACGGCGTTCGAGCCCGGCCAGGGCTTCGCGATCCTCTACATCCCGAAGCTGGACGTGAAGGTCCCCGTGGCGGAGGGCATCAGCAAGCCGAAGGTGCTGGACCGGGGAATGGTCGGGCACTACGGCGAGGGCTCCCTGAAGACGGCGATGCCGGCCGACGCGCAGGGCAACTTCGCGGTGGCCGGACACCGCAACACCCACGGCGAGCCGTTCCGCTTCATCAACCGGCTGGTGCCCGGGGATCCCGTGGTCGTCGAGACCCGGGACGCGTACTACACGTACGAGATGACCTCGGCGCTGGCGCAGACGCCGCCGACGAACGTGTCGGTGATCAAGCCGGTGCCGGAGGGGTCGGGGTTCACCTCACCCGGCCGGTACATCACGCTGACCACCTGCACCCCGGAGTTCACCAGCACCTACCGGATGATCGTATGGGGCAGGATGACCGATGAACGCCCCCGCAGCCAGGGCCCACCGCCCGCGCTGACCAGCCCGTAGCCGCTCTAAGGACGAATCAGCAGTGTCTCGTGCCCGCCGCCGCGCCGCGGCCCCGCCCGTCGGCAGCCGCAGTGTGCTCGCCGGGTTCCTGAGCCTGCTGGGCGAGGTCCTGATCACCGTGGGCCTGGTCCTGGGCCTGTTCGTGGCCTACTCGCTGTGGTGGACGAACGTGCTCGCGGACCGGCAGGCGTCGGCGCGCGGCGACGAGATCCGCCAGCAGTGGCAGGCGCCGGCGCCCGCGAAGCCGGCGGAGCCGGGGGCGCTGGACACCGAGGGCGGCGTCGGCTTCCTGCACGTGCCGGCGATGAAGAACGGCGAGGTGCTGGTCAAGCCGGGTACCGACCCGGACGTCCTCGACGACGGCGTCGCGGGCTACTACACGCAGCCGGTGAAGTCGGCACTGCCGTGGGACGCGAAGGGGAACTTCTCGCTCGCGGCGCACCGGGACGGGCACGGGGCGAAGTTCCACAACATCGACAAGGTGAAGAACGGCGACGCGATCGTCTTCGAGACGCGGGACACCTGGTACGTCTACAAGGTCTTCGCGGAGCTGCGCCAGACCTCGAAGTACAACACGGACGTGATCAACCCGGTCCCGAAGGAATCGGGCAAGACGGCCCCGGGCCGCTACATCACCCTGACCACGTGCACCCCGGTCTACACGTCGAAGTACCGGTACATCCTGTGGGGCGAGCTGGTCCGGACGGAAAAGGTGGACGCGAAGCGAACGCCTCCGGCGGAGCTGTGGTGACGGTGGTTACGGTGTGTAACTGAGTGCCTCGCAGGCACTCAGTTACGGGGGCTGTGGATAAGTCGGGTGACTGAGTTGCTGGAAGTAACTCAGTCACTAGCGCAGTACCTGGAGCTGGACACCCGCGCTCCACGCCTCCAGAAGGCCCCTGTGGACGGCCGTGACGCCTCCCTGGGCGGAGATGGCCAGGGCCTCCCGGGTAAAGGCGCACGTGGCCACGTAGAGGGCCACGTCGGCCTGGTGGAGCACCTTGGACGCGCCGAGGAACTTCTGCATCTCTCCGCTGAGCACGTGCCGGAAGGGCGCGAAGTTCTTGCACTGCACGGCGACCGAGCGTCCGTCGGCGGTGCGGGCGGTGATGTCGACCCCGCGGTCGCCGCCGTGCCCGCCGTACACCTCGACGTCGGTGCACCCGTCGCGGCGCAGCAGCCCGGCGACATGCTGCTCGAACTCCCTCCAGTTCATGGCGTCGATGGTCCCGATGACCCCGGTGAGGGCCTTCACGTCCTGGCCGCGCTGGAGCCGGCTGAGCTGGAGGTCGTGCTCGACGAGCTTCATCTGGATCTGCTGGACGTCCTCCCGGAGGGAGATCAGCTCGCGGCCCTGTTCGCCGGAAGTCTCGATGAGCACGTTCAGCATGGGCACGACGGTCTTTCCGAGCACGTCGGTGATCCGGCCGTCGATCCGCTCGTCGAGCTCGTCCCATTTGGGCCTGTGGATAGAGTTATCCACAGGTCGTGTACGCACCTCGTACTCGGCGTCGAGGAGGTACGTACGCACCTGACGTGCGACTTCGCTGTCCCGGAGGAGCATTCCGACGTTGAGGACAGCCCTCCGACTGTAGATCGTGAGGTTGCGGCGCTTTGAGAGTGACAAGTTGTCACTCTCAAAATCCCGTAGTTCGGAACCCCTGAGCACGGACAGTCCGTTGGTTGCAAGCTCCTCACGGTGACGTTGGACAAGTTGGCGGATTGCCGTCTCCGCAACCTCGTAATACGCCGCCACCATCGCCGTCGTCACGTGCAGCCCGTCCGGCAGCAAGGACAGGGCCTTCACCTTGTCCAGGACGTGCGTCCGTTCCAGAACGCTCGTTCGCAGGGTCCGAGATTCCAGCAGTACCGATTCGTTGATCATGACCCGTCCCTCCCGGGTGGAGTCCGGTACCCCACCCCCATCCGGGTTAACGAATTCGTACATATGAAGACACGTACGCAAAAAGGTCCGGCCCCTCTCCGAGGAGAGGGGCCGGACCTTGTTCTGTCCTGCGGGCCGGGCCGGAGGCTAGCGGCGGCCGGGGCCGCCCGTCAGGCCGGCGATGATGCCGCCGTCCTGCTGCTGGCCCGCCGTCGTCCAGACGTTGACCGACTGGCCCGAGGTGCCCGGGGTGTTCGGCGCCGGGTCGGAGGCCACGATGATCGCGTTGTCGTCCGTCGGGCCGCTGACGATCCCGAGCTTCAGGTTGGCGCGCTTGAGGTCGTCCTTGTACTGGCCCAGGGTCTTGCCGACGAAGCTCGGGACGGCCGTCGCCTGCGCGACCTTGGCGATGGTGATGTTGACCGTCTTGCCCACCTCGAGCTGCTGCCCGGCGGCGTACTGCTGCTGGACGACCGTGCCGGGGGCGGCTCCGGGCTGCTCGGCCTCCGTCACGCTGCCGAGCTTCAGCTTGGCGTCGTTGAGGGCCTTGATCGCCTCGTCCTTGGTCTTGCCCTTGAGCTCCGGGACATCGGCCTTGGACAGTTCCTTGGCGACGGTCAGCGTGATGACGCTGTTCTTCTCCGCCTCGACGCCCGCCTTCGGGTTCTGTTCGAGGACGGTGCCCGGGGTGCGGTCGGACTCCTGGGGCTTGCGGTCGACCTGGAAGCCCTTCTCCTTCAGCGCCCGCTCCGCGTCCTCGTACTTCATGTTGAGCACGTCGAGGACGGGGATCTTCTGGGCGCCCGAGGAGATCGTCACCGTGACCGTGGAGCCCTCTTCGACCTTGGTGTCGGCCACCGGGTCCTGCTTGCAGACGTTGCCCTTGGGCTGGTCGTCGCAGGGTGCGTCGGTGCCCTTGACGACCTTGAGGCCGACGTTGTCGCCGCTCTTCTGCGCCTGCTCCAGGGTCTGGCCGACGAGCTTGGGCACGGAGGGCCGGTTGTCGGCGCCCCCGCTGAAGAGGGAGCGGCCGATGAGGATCGCGCCGACGAGGACGAGGACGCCGGCCGCCACGAGCAGGACCGTGGAGGCCTTGCTCTTCTTCTGCTGGCGGCGGTTCGGGCCCTGGTCGTAGCCGCCGTGGCCCTGGTCGCCGTAGCCGTATCCGCCGTCGCCCGGGGGCATCGGCGGCATCATCGAGGTCTGGCCGGCGTCGGTGGTGCGCAGGGCGGTGGTGGGCTGGTCGTAGCCGGGCTGCCCGTAGCCGTGGTTCTGGTCGGGGTAGCCGTAGCCGGCCGCGCCCATGCTGGCGGTGGCGGCTACGGGCTGGCCGTCGAGGCAGGCCTCGATGTCGGCGCGCATCTCGTCGGCCGACTGGTAGCGGTAGTCGGGGTCCTTGACCAGTGCCTTGAGGACGATCGCGTCCATCTCGGGCGTGATCTCGGGGTCGAAGTTCGACGGCGGCTGCGGTTCTTCCCGTACGTGCTGGTAGGCGACGGCCACGGGGGAGTCGCCGACGAACGGGGGCCGGACGCTGAGGAGCTCGTAGAGCAGGCAGCCCGCGGAGTAGAGGTCGGAGCGCGCGTCGACCTGCTCGCCCTTGGCCTGCTCCGGGGAGAGGTACTGGGCGGTGCCGATGACGGCGGCGGTCTGCGTCATGGTCATGCCGGAGTCGCCCATGGCGCGGGCGATGCCGAAGTCCATGACCTTGACCTGGCCGGTGCGGGTCAGCATCACGTTGGCGGGTTTGATGTCGCGGTGCACGATGCCGGCGCGGTGCGAGTATTCGAGGGCCTGGAGGATGCCGATGCACATTTCCAGGGTGCGTTCGGGCAGCAGTTTGCGGCCCGAGTGCAGCAGTTCGCGCAGGGTGGATCCGTCGACGTACTCCATCACGATGTACGGGATGGAGATGTTGTCGACGTAGTCCTCGCCGGTGTCGTAGACGGCGACGATCGCCGGGTGGTTCAGCGACGCGGCCGACTGGGCCTCGCGACGGAACCGGGCCTGGAAGGACGGGTCACGGGCGAGATCGGCACGCAGGGTCTTGACGGCGACGGTACGGCCGAGCCGGGTGTCGTGGGCGAGGTAGACCTCGGCCATGCCACCACGGCCGAGCACGTGGCTCAGCTCGTACCGGCCGCCGAGGCGACGCGGCTCTTCCATAACGTTGCAGCCCTCTCCGTCAGTCCCGACCGCACCTGTGTGTGGTCCGGCGGTGTGCTGTTCGCGCAAAGGCTACCGGCCGATCGTCCGTGATCGGTTCGTGGCCACAGCCTGATACTGGACCGGTACCGTACGCTCGGATCCGTGCGGGTTCAGTGACATGGGTCACTCCGCTCCGGTCCGTTATCCCTTGATTACTGCTGGCCCTTCAGGACCGCTTCCATGACCGCCTTGGCGACGGGGGCGGCGAGACCGCCACCGCTGATGTCCTCACGGTCCGCCCCGCTGTCCTCGATGACGACGGCGACGGCGATGGGCGAGGTGCCGTCCGCGTTCTCGGCGTAGGAGATGAACCAGGCGTAGGGGCGCTTCTTGTTGCCCTCGCCGTGCTGCGCGGTGCCGGTCTTGCCGCCGACCTTCACGTCCTTGATCTTGGCGTTGCCGCCGGTGCCGGCGTCGACGACGTTGACCATCATCTGCTGGACCTTCTGCGCGTTGGCGGCGGAGAGGGGCCGGCTCATTTCCTGCGGCGAGTGCTTCTCGATGACGTCGAGGTTGGGGGCCGTGAGGTGGTCGACCATGTAGGGCTTCATCAGCTTGCCGTCGTTGGCGATCGCGGCGGTGACCATGGCCATCTGGAGCGGGGTGGCGGCGGTGTTGAACTGCCCGATGGAGCTCAGGGCGTTGCCGTCCTTGGCCATCTTCTTGTCGTAGATGCTGGCGAAGGCGCGGACCGGGATGTCGATCTTGTCGTTGTTGAAGCCGAACTTCTCCGAGGTCTCCACCATCTTGTCGCGGGTGACCTTGTCGCCCAGGTTCGCGAAGACGGAGTTGCAGGAGACGCGCAGTGCCTCGTTGAGGTTGGCCTTCTCGCAGCCCTTGGCGTGGTTCTCCATCACGGTCTTGGTGCCGGGCAGGAAGTACGGCTCGGGGGTGTCCGTCGGGTCGTTGATCTCCTTGACCACGCCGTGTTCCAGGGCGGCGGCCGCGGTGACCACCTTGAAGGTGGAGCCCGGCGGGTACGTCTCGCGCAGGGCGCGGTTGACGAGGTTCTTGTCCTCGCTGTCCTTGAGCTCGACCCAGGCCTTCTCGTCGTCCTTGGAGTTGCCGGCGAAGCGGGAGGGGTCGTACGAGGGGGTGGAGACCAGGGCGAGGATGGCGCCGGTGCGCGGGTCGATGGCGGCGACCGCGCCCTTGTTCTTGCCGAGCTTCTCGAAGGCGGCCTTCTGGGCTTCGGGGTTGAGCGTGGTGACGACGTTGCCGCCCTGCTTCTTCTCCCCGGTGAACATGCCGATGGTGCGGTCGAAGAAGAGCCGGTCGTCGTTGCCGGTGAGGATGCCGTCTTCGAGGGATTCGAGCTGGGTGGAGCCGAAGGCCTGCGAGGCGTACCCGGTGACGGGGGCCCAGAGCTCGCCGTTCGCGTAGGTGCGCTTGTACTTGTAGTCGCTGCCGTTGGTGACCGCGGAGCCGGTGATCGGCTCGCCCGCGACGATGATGTTGCCGCGTTCGGTGGCGTACTGGGCGATCTGGACCCGGCGGTTCTCCTTGCGCGTGCTGAGTTCCTCGGCCTGGACGTACTGGAGCCAGTTGGTGCGGATCAGCAGTGCGAGGACGAGCAGCCCGCAGAACAGCGAGATGCGGCGCAGGGGCTTGTTCATGACGGGCGGACCACCTGGGTCATCTCGGAGTCGGGGGACGGGGCGGGGGCCGGGGCGGGGCGGCGTGCGGTGTCGCTGATCCGGATGAGGATGGCGATGAGGATCCAGTTCGCGAGGACGGAGGAGCCGCCGGACGCGAGGAAGGGCATGGTCATGCCGGTGAGGGGGATGAGGCCCATGACTCCGCCGGCGACGACGAAGATCTGGAGCGCGAAGGCTCCGGAGAGGCCGATGGCGAAGAGCTTGCCGAAGGGGTCGCGGGCGGCGAGGGCGGTGCGCACGCCCCGCTCGATGATGAGCCCGTAGATCAGGAGGAAGGCCATCACCCCGGCGAGGCCGAGTTCTTCGCCGACGGTGGAGAAGATGAAGTCGGAGTTGGCGGCGAAGCCGATCAGGTCGGAGTTGCCCTGGCCCCATCCGGCGCCGAGGACGCCGCCGGAGCCGAAGCTCATGATCGACTGGCCGACCTGCTCGCAGGCGCCCGAGGTGCTGTAGCAGGCGAAGGGGTCGAGCCAGGCGGTGACGCGGGCCTTGACGTGGCTGGCGGTGGCGCCGACGACGGTGGCGCCGCCGACCGACATGAGCAGGCCGATGACGATCCAGCTGGTGCGCTCGGTGGCCACGTACAGCATGATCACGAACATGCCGAAGAAGAGCAGCGAGGTGCCGAGGTCGTTCTCGAAGACGAGGACGAGCAGGCTCATCGCCCAGATCATGAGGATCGGGCCGAGGTCGCGGCCGCGGGGCAGGTAGAGGCCCATGAAGCGGCGGCTGGCGAGTGCGAGGGCGTCCCGCTTCACCATGAGGTAGCCGGCGAAGAAGATCGCGATGACGATCTTGGCGAACTCTCCGGGCTGGATGGAGAAGCCGCCGACGCTGATCCAGATCTTGGCGCCGAAGACGTCGGCGCCCAGGCCCGGGATGACGGGCAGGATCAGCAGGACCAGGGCGCCGGCCATGGAGATGTACGTGAACCGCTGCAGGACGCGGTGGTCCTTGAGGATGAGCAGGACGGCGGCGAACAGGGCGATGGCGACCGCCGTGTACATCATCTGGCGGGGCGCGGAGGGGGTGAAGGCGCCGAAGGACCGCTTGGCGAGGTTCTGGAGCCGCTCGGACTGGTCCAGGCGCCAGATCAGGACGAGGCCCAGTCCGTTGAGGAGGGTGGCCAGCGGCAGCAGCAGCGGGTCGGCGTACTTGGCGTAGCGGCGTACGACGGCGTGTGCGATCCCGGCGAGGGCACCCAGGCCGAGTCCGTAGGTGAGCATGCCGGGGGGCAGCTTGCCGTGGATCGACAGGCCTACGTTGGCGTAGGCGAAGATCGGGATGACCACGGCGAAGACGAGCAGCAGGAGCTCGGTGTTCCGCCGGCTCGGCAGCTCGATGGCGCCGATGGTGGTCGTGTTGGTGACAACGCTCATGGTGTGGCAGGCCCCCTGTGCCCGCGAATGTCTACTGCTTGCCGCACAGGCTGACCACTTGCTGCTCCGCGGGAGTCAGAGTGGAGCCCGGTGTCTGGTTCTGCGCCTCGGCGTTGCGGCGCTCTTCGTCCTTCTTGCAGGCGGAGACCTGGACGCTGAGCTCGTCGATCTTCTCGCGGGCGCCGTCGAGGTTGCCTTCGCTGATGGTGGCCTCGACCAGCTTGCGCTTGAAGGGCGGCAGGTACTTCAGTTCGATGTCGGGGCGGTCGGTCTCCACCTTGGAGAGCTCCAGCGGGCCGAGCTTCTGGCTGATGCCGCGGAAGAGCGCCACGTGCTCGCCCTTGACGCCGACGTAGTACTGGGTCTGGGTCCAGCGCCAGCCGGCGTAGCAGCCGCCGCCGATGACGCCGGCGACGAGGAGCAGGGTCAGCGTGCGGGTGGTCCACTTGCGCCCTTTGCTGCGGCGCCGGCGGGGGTGGTCGTACGTGTCCTCGTAGCCGGAGTCGGCGTCGTAGCCGTCGGCTTCGCCGAAGGTGCCGTACGCGCCGCCCTGGCCCTGGTCGCCGTACCCGTAGGCGGGTGCGTCGCCGCTGCCGGGCGGGCCGAAGGCGCCCGCGGGCGGCGGGACCTGGCGGCCGAGGCCGGAGGCGCGGCCGGCCGGGGTCTGCATGGCGTTGCCGCCGTCGAAGAGCTGGTGCTGGTTCTCGGCGACCGCGCCGACGACCACAGGGGTGTCGTTGACCTGGGCGGCGAGGGTGTCGCCGCTGTCGGTGTCGAGGACGTCGGCGACGATGCAGGTGATGTTGTCGGGTCCGCCGCCGCGCAGTGCGAGCTGGATCAGCGACTGCACGGTCTCGCGGGGGCCGTGGTAGTCGGCGAGGGTCTCTTCCAGGGTCTGGTGGGAGACGACGCCGGAGAGCCCGTCGGAGCAGATCAGGTAGCGGTCGCCGGCGCGGACCTCGCGGATGGAGAGGTCGGGTTCGACGATGTCGCCGCTGCCGAGCGCGCGCATGAGGAGGGAGCGCTGAGGGTGGGTGGTGGCTTCCTCTTCGGTGATGCGGCCCTCGTCGACGAGGCGCTGCACCCAGGTGTGGTCCTGGGTGATCTGCGTGAGGACGCCGTCGCGGAGCAGGTAGGCGCGGGAGTCGCCGACGTGGACGAGGCCCAGGCGCTGGCCGGTCCACAGCAGGGCGGTCAGCGTGGTGCCCATGCCCTCGAGCTGGGGGTCCTCCTCGACCATGACGCGCAGCTGGTCGTTGGCGCGCTGCACTGCCGTGGCGAGGGAGGTGAGGATGTCGGAGCCCGGGACGTCGTCGTCGAGCTGCACGAGGGTGGAGATCACCTCGGAGCTCGCGACCTCGCCGGCGGCCTGGCCTCCCATGCCGTCGGCGATCGCGAGGAGACGGGGACCGGCGTAGCCGGAGTCCTCGTTGCCCTCGCGGATCATGCCCTTGTGTGATCCGGCGGCGAACCGCAGGGACAGACTCATGCGCACCTGCCCTGTCGACGAAGCTTCCTCCGGGTACAACCGGTCTCGAGCCACACTGCCCACCCTCCGGTCGGGAGCGCGCTCGGGTCCGTGTCCTCGGTGGGACGGATCGCCGCCGCGCGCTCGCTCCGCTCGCTCATTCTCGTACTACTTCCGCAGCTCGATGACGGTCTTGCCGATGCGGATCGGTGCGCCCGGCGGAATGGGCGTCGGGGTGGTCAGCCGGGTCCGGTCGAGATACGTGCCGTTGGTGGACCCGAGATCCTCGACGATCCACTGCCCGTCACGGTCGGGATAGATCCTGGCATGGCGGCTGGACGCGTAGTCGTCGTCCAGCACGATCGTGGAGTCGTGGGCGCGGCCCAGCGTGATCGTCTGGCCGGCGAGGGCCACCGTGGTTCCCGTGAGGGTGCCCTCGGAGACGACGAGCTTGGTCGGCGCACCGCGGCGCTGGCGCTGCTGCGGCGGAGCGGCCTGGCGGCCCGCCTGCTGCGGGGCGCCGGCGGCGCCGCCGCGGCGGGAGCCGCGCTGGGTCACTCTCGTTCCGAAGAGATCGCTGCGGATGACCTGGACGGCCACGATGACGAACAGCCACAGGACGGCTAGGAAACCCAACCGCATGACCGTCAGGGTCAGCTCTGACATTGCCCCCGCTTCACCCTTCGGCTTGCCGGTAAATGATGGTGGTGCTGCCCACGACGATCCGCGAGCCGTCGCGGAGCGTAGCGCGGGTGGTGTGCTGCCCGTCCACCACGATGCCGTTGGTGGACCCGAGATCCTGGATCGTCGAGGGCGTTCCGGTCCGGATCTCACAGTGCCGGCGCGATACGCCGGGGTCGTCGATCCGCACGTCGGCTTCCGTGCTTCGGCCGAGTACGAGCGTGGGGCGCGAGATCTGGTGGCGGGTGCCGTTGATCTCGATCCAGTGGCGCCTCGGGGCGCCGGAGTTGGCCACGGGGGCGACGGGTCCGCCGGGGGCGGGCCGGCGCGCGCCGGGGCCGCCGGGCGGCGGGGCGCTGGGCATGGGCGGGGCGGCGACCGGCGGGTAGCCGTAGCCGCCCTGTGCCTGGCCCTGGGGGGCCTGGCCGTGCGGTGCGCCGCCTGCCTGGGGCTGGGAGGTGCTGGAGGCCAGGGTACGACTGCGGACCCGGTAGAGCCCGGTGTCGAGGTCGTCGGCCTTCTCCAGGTGGACCTTGATGGGGCCCATGAAGCTGTAGCGCTGCTGCTTGGCGTAGTCGCGGACCAGGCCCGCGAGCTCGTCGCCGAGCTGCCCGGAGTACGGGCTCAGGCGGTCGTAGTCACCGGCGCTGAGCTCGACGATGAAGTCGTTGGGGACGACGGTCCGCTCGCGGTTCCAGATGGTGGCGTTGTTGTCGCACTCCCGCTGGAGGGCGCCGGCGATCTCCACCGGCTGGACCTCGGACTTGAACACCTTGGCGAAGGTGCCGTTCACCAGACCTTCGAGTCGCTGCTCGAATCGCTTCAGAACTCCCATGGGGCACCTCCTCCGTCGTTGTCGCCCTGTACTGCTTACTGATCGTATCCACGCGTGGCGGATTCGGGTGGTTCCCCATCGGTCCTGCGAGGACGAGTGTTGGTCCTCACAAGGGATCGTAGGGGCGCCCCAGGGACAGTGTCCCGCACCTGGGGCGGAGTGCGGGAGGGGCCGTCCCCACCGGGGTGCGGGGGCGACGGGAAAGCGATGTGATTCCACCCCGTACGCCGTGCTAATGTTTCGACGTCGCCAGGGGAACGGCCCGAAAGGGAAGAACCACTGGGGCGCTGCTCGGGCGAGTGGCGGAACGGCAGACGCGCTGGCTTCAGGTGCCAGTGTCCTTCGGGACGTGGGGGTTCAAATCCCCCCTCGCCCACATCGACGAAACGGTCGTCATCGCGAAAGCGGTGGCGGCCGTTTCGTGTTTCCCCCGATCTCGACGCGGGGCATCTGCCGCTGTCCCGTGGGTGATCCAGGACACGTGGCCGATGTCGCTGTCCGCCGTGCGACTTTCGTCGTACGGGGCGCGACGAAAGAGGGCGGCCGTCGGCGTGTGCGGGTGTCTAGGGTCGGTCGCGTGGATGCGAAGGCGAAGACGCGTGCGGGCTGGGACTGGCTGAAGGGGCCGGAGCCGTGGACCGGGCGGATGCTGGCGGGGGACCTGCTGCTCGCGGCGGTCCTGGCCCTGCTCGGGCTGGGGGTCGAGGAGCTCGACAACGGCTCCGGGAAGCGGATGCTGGCGAGCGCCGCTGTCGTGCTGGTGCTGACCCTGCTGCGGCGGCGGCTGCCCGCGACGACGCTGGTGATCGGATCGGCGGTGGGTGCGTACCTGCCCGGGTCCTTCCTGGTCATGGGCCTGCTGGGCTGGTCGGCGGGGCGCCGGATCGTCGGCGTGGGACGGGCGCTGGCCGCGTTCACGATCGCCTTCCTGGCGTCGGTCGGCTTCAGCATCGTGCACGAGTGGGCGCAGATGCGGCCGCTGCTGGTGATCGTCTTCTCCACCCTGATGTTCCTGGCGATGACGGTCATGCCGGGCCTGGCCAGCCGGTACTGGCACCAGCGCCGTACGCTGCTGCGCGCGCTCCAGGAGCGCAACGGGCAGTTGCTGCGCGAGCGGGCCATGGTCGCGGGACAGGCGAGGCTGCGCGAGCGGCAGCGGATCGCCCAGGACATGCACGACAGCCTCGGCCACCAGCTGGCGCTGATCTCGGTGCACACCGGTGCGCTGGAGGTGGATCCGAAGCTCACCGACCGCCAGCGCGAGGCCGTGGGGGTGCTGCGGCAGGCCTCGGTGGCGGCCATGCACGAGCTGCGCGAGGTCGTCGGCATCCTGCGCGACGGGGTCGAGGCGCCGGTCCCCGCGGACGAGGCGGCGCAGCCCGCGGCGCGCGGGGTGGCCGGGATCGCGGGGGTCGTGGAGGCGGCGCGGGGCGCGGGGACCGACGTACGGCTGACCGCGTCGGGGCAGCCCCGGCCGCTGGTGGCGGCCTGTGACCACGCGGCGTACCGGATCGTGCAGGAGGCCCTGACGAACGCGTACAAGCACGCGCCGGGGGCGCCCATCACGGTCGAACTGCGCTACGAGGACGACGCGTTGGTGGTGGAGATCGCCAACGGTCCGGCGGCGGGCCCGGGAGTCGGCGAGGTGGTGTCCGGCGGCCAGGGGCTGACGGGGCTGCGCGAGCGGGCCCGGCTGGTCGGCGGGATGGTGCACGCGGGCGAGACCGAGGGCGGTGGGTTCCGGGTGGCGGGGGTGCTGCCGTACGGGGCGGAGCCGGCCGGGGTGGAGGACGTCGCGGACGACTTCGGCCAGCAGACGCAGGCCCAGGCGCTGGTCGGGGCGCCGCCGATGGACTGGGCGGCGGTGGACCGGGAGTTGGCGGTCCGGGGGCGCAGCCGGACCGGCGGGGTCGCGCTGGGCTGCGGGATCGCGGTGGCGGCGGTGGTGCTCCTGGTGATCGTGATCGGGGCCTTCGCGGTCCTGGTGGTGGGCTCGGTCAACGACGCGATGCTCGACCGGGCCGAGTTCGACTCCGTGCAGGTGGGGGACTCGGAGCAGTCGGTCCGTGGCCGGCTGCCCTCCGGGGAGAGCATCCTGACCTCCGGCATGGACCGGAAGGGGCCGCCGCGGCCGGTGGGTTCGAGCTGTCTGGCCCTGCTGTCGACGGAGGAGTCGGAGCTGACCACCGATACGGTTTTCCGGTTCTGCTTCAAGGACGGCAAGCTCGTGGACAAGCAGGCGTACGAGGTCAAGCAGTAGGAGCACGGGTGACAGCCGAAGTGATCCGCGTGGTGATCGCCGATGACGAGCCGTTGATCCGGGCCGGGATCAGGATGATCCTGACCTCGGCGGCGGACATCGAGGTCGTCGCGGAGGCGGCGAACGGCCGGGAGGCGGTGGAGCTGGCCCGCTCGCACGCGCCCGACGTGATGCTGCTCGACATCCAGATGCCGGTGATGGACGGGCTGACCGCACTGGGGGAACTGCGGCGGGCCGCCCCGGAGGTGCGGGCGCTGATCCTGACCACTTTCGGTGAGAAGGAGAACGTGCTGCGGGCGCTGGGCCAGGGCGGTGCGGGCTTCCTGCTGAAGGACTCAGCGCCGGGCGAGCTGATCGGGGCGGTCCGGGCGGCCGCGGCCGGGGACGCGTACCTCTCGCCGGGGGCGACCCGGCACGTGGTGGACCAGCTGGCGTCGGGGACGGCCGCGGCGCGCGGCGAGGAGGCCCGGCGCCGGGTGGCGGAGCTGAGCGAGCGCGAGCGGGGCGTGCTGGCGCTGCTCGGGGAGGGCCTGTCCAACGCGGACGCGGGCCGGCGGCTGCACATGAGCGAGGCGACCGTGAAGACGTACGTGAGCCGGATCCTGGCGAAGCTGGGCTGCGAGAACCGGGTCCAGGCGGCATTGCTGGCCAGGGACGCCGGGCTGTAGATACGGTCAGCCCGTTCTGGAAGCGATCAGTGAACGGGTGGGGGCGGCGCCGATGGCGGCGGTAGTGGGGCAGCGGATTCCGGACGTGGCGGGCTTCGCGCCGCGGGTGGCGGCGGATTCGCCCAAGGGAGAGGGCCAGGCGCTGCGGGCACGCGTGCCGCGGTCGGCGCACGCCGCCTTCGTGGCGCCGGCCGGGCGGCCGGACGCCGTGCGGGCGGTGGAGGAGTCCAACGTCGGGCGGGTCGCCGCCCTGGCTCCCATACGGGTGGGCCGGATGGCCGCGAACCCCTTCGCCTTCCTGCGCGGGGCGGCCGGCCTGATGGCCCACGACCTGTCCGGCGGCCCGGTGACCGGGATCGGCGCGCAGATCTGCGGCGACGCGCACGCGGCGAACTTCGGCCTGTACGGGGATGCGCGCGGGCGGCTCGTCATCGACCTGAACGACTTCGACGAGACCGTGTTCGGTCCGTGGGAGTGGGACGTGAAGCGGCTGGCCACCTCGCTGGTGCTGGCCGGCCGGGTGGCCGGCGCGGACGAGGGCACCTGCCGGGCGGCCGCTCTGGACGCGGTGGGCGCCTACCGGCGGACCATGCGGCTGCTGGCCAGACTGCCCGCGCTCGACGCGTGGAACGCCATCGCGGACGAGGAGCTGGTCTCGCACACCGACGCCCGCGATCTGCTGGGCACGCTGGAGCGGGTCTCGGAGAAGGCCCGCAACAACACCTCCGCGCGGTTCGCCGCCAAGTCGACGGAGATCGGGGAGGACGGCCGTCGCCGCTTCGTCGACGCGCTGCCCGTGCTGCGGCGGGTCGGGGACGCGGAGGCGGCGGCCGTGGCGGCCTCGCTGGGCCCGTACCTGGAGACGCTCCAGGGGGACCGGCTGCCGCTGCTGGCCCGGTACGCGATCCACGACGTGGCCTTCCGCGTGGTGGGCACCGGGAGCGTCGGCACCCGTTCGTACGTGGTGCTGCTGCTGGACCACCGGGGCGAGCCGCTGGTGCTCCAGGTGAAGGAGGCGCGGCCCTCGGTGCTGCTGCCGCACCTGCCCGGGCTGGGCTTCAGCGCGCCGCCGGAGGAGCACGAGGGCCGCCGGGTGGTGGCCGGGCAGAAGCGGATGCAGGTGGTCTCGGACATCATGCTGGGCTGGACCACGGTGGAGGGCCGCCCGTTCCAGGTGCGGCAGTTCCGCAACCGCAAGGGCAGTGTGGATCCGGCGGCGCTGGCCGCCCCGCAGATCGACGACTACGGGCGGATGACCGGGGCCCTGCTGGCCCGGGCGCACGCGCACAGCGTCGACCCGCGGCTGCTGGCCGGGTACTGCGGAAAGAACGAGGAGCTGGACGAGGCGATGGCGGCCTTCGCGGTGGCCTACGCCGACCGGACCGAGGCCGACCACGAAGACCTGGTGTCGGCGGTGCGGTGCGGCCGGATCGCCGCGGAGGCCGGGGTCTGAGCGGGGCGCTTCGCGGCGGGCGGGTGTTCCCCCGGGGGAAAGCACCGCCCGCGCGGGCGGGCCGTAGGCTGGCCGGGTGAGCGAGCACACCGAGCAGAGCGTCCCCGACGATTCCGCCGTCCCCGACGATTCCGCCGTCACCGCGGAAGAGCGCCCCGAGGCGCGCCTGGAGCGGGCCGTGCGGGCCGCTGAGCAGGCCCTGATCGAGTTCGAGATCGCGGTGGAGACCTTCCGGGTGGAGGTGGAGAACTTCTCCCGCCTGCACCACCAGAAGCTCGGCCCGATGTACTCGCGGCTCGACGAACTGGACGCGCTGATCGCCGAGGCGAAGGCGGCCCGCACCGGGGATCCCGCGGACCTCCAGCGGGCCAAGGACGCGCGCTCGCTGGTCATGCCGATGCCGGGGGTGGAGGAGCTGTTCCACGACTGGCTGGGCTCGGACGGGATCTCCGACGACGCCTCCGCGATGCTCACCGACCGGCCCGTGCGGCCGCCGGAGCGGGTGCGCCCCTCGGAGGAGGTGCGCCGCCTGTACCGCGAGCTGGTCCGCCAGGCCCACCCCGACCTCGCCCAGGAGGACGGCGAGCGGGAGCGGCGCGACGCGTTCATCGCGCGGGTCAACGCCGCGTACGGGCGGGGTGACGAGCGACTGCTGCGCGAGCTGGCCGAGGAGTGGGCGGCCGGGCCGGCGCCGGAGACGGCGGCGCCGGGCGAGAGCGAGGAGCTGTACGCCCGGCTGGAGTGGCTGGCGCGCCGCAAGGAGCTGCTGGCGCTCGTGGCCCGGGAGCTGGAGGAGAGCGCGATCGGGTCGATGCTGAGGATGGCGCCGGAGGATCCGGACCGGCTGCTGGAGGAGATCGCGGAGCAGCTGCTGGCGCAGGTTTCCGAGCGTGAGGCGGAGCTGGCCGCTGCGCTCGCCGCGCCGTAACGGGGCCGAGGGTGCGGGGCCGCTGCGCGTGCGGCGCCGCTGCTGGGGCTCCGCCCCGGACCCCGCGCCTCAAACGCCGGCGGGGCTGGTTCGGGCGGGGCTGAATGGGCACGTCGGATAGGTTGGAAGCACTATCTGCGATGAGAGAAGGCGACGTATGAACTTCGGACCGCTTCCCTCGGTGGACGCCGCCGCGGTGCCCTCCGAAGGCTTTGTCCTTGACGTCCGTGAGGACGACGAATGGGCGGCCGGTCACGTCGAGGGCGCTCTGCACATCCCGATGAGCGACTTCGTGGCCCGCTTCGGTGAGCTGACGGAGGCCGTCGAGGACGGCCGCCGGGTGTACGTGATGTGCCGGGTCGGCGGGCGTTCCGCGCAGGTCACCCAGTACCTGGTGCGCCAGGAGATCGACGCCGTGAACGTCGACGGCGGGATGCAGGCCTGGGACGGTGCCGGGCGCCCGATGGTGACGGACAACGGGACCCCGGCCTTCGTCCTGTAGTCGCGCTCAGGCGAGGGGGTGGGCGGCCAGCAGGTCGCCCAGGGCCTCCTCGTGCGCGGCGGCCGGGCCGAGCTGGAGTTCCAGCTGCTTGGCCCAGGCGTGGTAGCGGTGCAGCGGGTAGTCGGTGTCCGCGCCGAAGCCGCCGTGCAGGTGCTGGGCGGTCTGCACGACCCGGCGTACGCCCTCCGAGGCCCAGATCTTGGCGACCGCCACGTCACCGGAGCTCGGCAGCGGCCCGCCGGCGCCGCCGGCCCCGGCGTCGAGCCGCCAGGCGGCCTGCCAGAGGGTGACCTCCATGGCGCGCAGGTCGATGTAGCGGTCGGCGGCCTGGACGGCGACGGCCTGGAAGGTGGCCACCGGGAAGCCGAACTGCTCGCGCTTGCTCGTGTACCGGCTGGTCATGGTGAGAACGCCCTCGCCGAGCCCGAGGGCCAGTGCGCAGGTCCCGGTGGCGAGGAGCTGGCGCAGCCGCTCCCATGCTCCCGGGGTCTCGATGAGGTGGGCCGGGTCCACCCGTACGCCGTCCAGGGCGAGTTCGGCGAGCCGCTCCCCGCTGGTGGAGACCTGCTCGGCGAGGGCGAGGCCCTCGGCGGTGCGCGGGACGAACGCGAGGACGGCCTCGCCCTCGCCGGTGTGGGCCGGTACGGCGATCCAGTCGGCGCTCTGCGCCCACGGGACGGCGGTCTGCGTGCCGTCCAGGATCCACTCCTCGCCGTCGCGGCGGGCGATGACGGCGAGTTCGGCCGGATCGTGGCCGGAGCGGCCGTGCGCGGCGGCGGTGAGCACGAGCGTGCCGCGCCCGGCGCCGGGCAGCAGGGCGGCGGCCAGTTCGGGGCTGCCGTGGGCCTGGACGGCCATGGCGGTGGCGCAGTGTTCCAGCAGCGGCACGCGGGCCAGCACCCTGGCGGCCTCGCGCAGTACGAGGCACAGGGCGATGGCGTCCAGGCCGGCGCCGCCGTGCTCCTCCGCGAGGACCAGGCTCAGCAGGTCGGATCCGGCGAGCCTGGCCCACAGCGGGCGGTCGAAATCGTCGGCGACGGCTCCCGGGGTGAGCGCGGGGCTGGGCACGCCGTCGGGTGCGACGTCCGCGAACACCGCCCGGGCCGCCTCGACGGCGGCCTGCTGCTCCTCGGTGAAGGTGAAGTCCACTGCCTGTCCTCCCGCGCGCGTTCAGGTCTGACGGTGCGTCAAGATAGAACACGTTCTGGAAATTGGACAGAGGAACTCCCCAAGCGGCCTCGGGGAAGCCGCTTAGCGGTCGAAGTCGATCTCCACTTCCTCCGTCACCGGGTGCGACTGGCAGGCCAGCACGAACCCGGCCTCCGTCTCCTCGGCCTCCAGCGCGAAGTTGCGGTCCATCCGGACCTCGCCCGACACCAGGAACGCCCGGCAGGTGCCGCAGACCCCGCCCTTGCAGGCGTACGGGGCGTCCGCGCGGTTGCGGAGCACCGCGTCCAGGAGGGACTCCCCGTCCTGGACCGGCCAGGTGCCGGAGCGCCCGTCGAGCCGCGCGGTGACCCGCCCATGCGAGGCGGCCGTCGAAGCCGCGGTACGGACCGGCGCCGCACTGTCCTCGACGTGGAAGATCTCCTCGTGCACCCGGGTCCGTACGACACCGAGCGCGCCCAGGGCCCGCTCCGCGCCCTGGACCAGGCCGTAGGGCCCGCACAGGAACCAGCCCGTCACCTCCGCCACCGGCAGCAGCGCCGGCAGCAGGGCAGCCAGCCGCTCCTCGTCCAGCCGCCCGGACGGCAGCCCGGACTCCTGCTCCTCGCGGGAGAGGACCGTCACCAGCTGGAACCGCGCCGGATACCGGTCCTTGAGGTCGGCGACCTCCTCCAGGAACATCGTCGAGGCCGCCGTGCGGTCGCTGCGTACGAGGCAGAAGCGGGCGTCGGGCCGGGTGGCCAGCAGGGACGCCGCGATCGACAGCACGGGCGTGATGCCGCTGCCGCCGACGATCGCCGCGTAGTGCCCCGAGGCCGGTGCGGCAGCCGGGTCCAGCACGAACCGGCCGGCCGGGACCATGACGTCCAGCACGTCCCCGGCGGCGATCTCCTTGTGCGCGAAGGTGGAGAACTCCCCGCCCTCCACCAGCCGCACGCCGACCCGCAGCGCCGCCGGGCCCGGGCCGCCCGCCGCCGGGGCGGGGGAGCAGATCGAGTAGGTGCGGCGGACCTCGGCGGCGCCCTCGGGGCCGGTGCGGCGCAGGGTGAGGTGCTGGCCGGGGGCGTGCCGGTACTCCTCGCGCAGTTCCTCGGGAACCCGGAGGGTCAGTGCCACCGAGTCGTCGGTGAGCCGGTCGACTGCCGCCACCGTCAGCGGGTGGAACGCGCCGTGGCGGGGTGCGGCCATCTACAGCTCCTTGAAGTGGTCGAACGGTTCGCGGCAGGCGGTGCAGCGGCGCAGCGCCTTGCACGCGGTGGAGGAGAACCGGCTGAGCAGCTCGGTCTCGGTCGATCCGCAGTGCGGGCAGCGGACCGACAGGGTCAGCGGGACCGGCCCGCCGGCCGCGTGCGGGCGCGGCGGGGCAATGCCGAACTCGGCGAGCTTGCGCCGCCCTTCGGCGCTGATGTCGTCGGTGGACCAGGCGGGGGCCAGCACGGTGGTCACCCGCACCTCGGGTATGCCGTGGCCGGTCAGGACCCGCTCGATGTCGGCGGACATGGCCTCGATGGCCGGGCAACCGGTGTAGGTGGGGGTGAGGGTGACCTCGGCGTGGCCGTCCTCGTGCATCCGCACTCCGCGCACCACGCCGAGCTCGCCGAGGGTGAGCACGGGCAGCTCCGGGTCCGGGACGGAACCGGCCAGCTCGGCCAGCTCCGCCTCCAGACGGGTCGTCCCGGCGTCGGCGGTCACCATGACGCCCCCGGGTGGCTGCGGTGCAGGTGCTGCATCTCGGAGAGCATCCGGCCGAAGGACTCGGTGTGCAGACCCTGCCGGCCGGCCCCGGCCGCCCAGGCGCCGGTGCGCGGCCCCTCGGGCAGGGTGAGCCCGGCCTGCTCCAGCACGCCGGTCAGCGCGGCCAGCCAGCGCCCTTCCAGGGCGGCCCAGTCCAGGCCGTCGAGGCCGTCCACCGGCTGGAACATCTCCCCGGTGTACTTCCACAGCGCGTCCAGGGCGGCCTGCATGCGGCCCCGGCTCTCCTCGGTGCCGTCGCCGAGCCGCAGGGTCCACTGCTCGGCGTGGTCGCGGTGGTACGCGGTCTCCTTGACGGCCTTGGCCGCCAGGGGCGCGAACGGGCCGTCCCCGCGGGCGAGTTCTCCGTAGAGCTCGTGCTGGTGGAGGGAGAAGAAGAGCTGGCGGGCGATGGTGTGGGCGAAGTCGCCGTTCGGCTGCTCGACCAGCTGGAGGTTGCGGAAGGACCGCTCCTCGCGCAGGTAGGCCAGCTCGTCCTCGTCGCCGGCCATGGACAGCAGGATGCGGGCCTGGCCGAGCAGGTCGAGGGCGATGTTGGCGAGGGCGACCTCCTCCTCCAGGACGGGGGCGTGCCCCGCCCACTCGCCGAGGCGGTGGGAGAGGATCAGCGCGTCGTCGCCGAGGGCGAGGGCGGCCGACATGGTGACATCGGTGCTGGTCACAGGTGGCTCACCCCCTCCGGGATGTCGTAGAAGGTGGGGTGGCGGTACGGCTTGTCGGCGGACGGGGCGAAGAACGGGTCCCGCTCGTCCGGCGAGGAGGCGGTGATCTCGGTGGAGGGCACCACCCAGATGGAGATGCCCTCGCCGCGCCGGGTGTACAGGTCGCGGGCGTTGCGCAGGGCCATCTCCGCGTCGGGGGCGTGCAGGCTTCCCGCGTGCGTGTGCGAGAGACCGCGCCGCGAGCGCACGAACACCTCCCACAGGGGCCAGTTCTGCGTCATACCCGTGCCTCCTCGTTCTTCTTGTTCACGTGCTTCTCCGCATACGCCGCTGCCGCGTCCCGCACCCAGGCGCCTTCCTCGTGGGCCCTGCGCCGCTGGCCGATCCGCTGCTCGTTGCACGGACCGTTGCCCTTGAGCACGTTCCAGAACTCGGCCCAGTCGATCGCGCCGAAGTCGTGGTGCCCGCGCTCCTCGTTCCACTTCAGGTCCGGGTCGGGCAGGGTCAGGCCGAGGGACTCGGCCTGCGGGACGGCGATGTCCACGAACCGCTGGCGCAGCTCGTCGTTCGAGTGGCGCTTGATCCGCCAGGCCATCGACTGCGCCGAGTGCGCCGACTCGTCGTCCGGCGGGCCGAACATCATCAGCGACGGCCACCACCACCGGTCGACCGCGTCCTGGGCCATCGCGTGCTGGGCCTCGGTGCCCTTGGACAGGGCCATGAGGAGCTCGAAGCCCTGGCGCTGGTGGAAGGACTCCTCCTTGCAGATGCGGACCATGGCGCGCGCGTAGGGACCGTAGGAGCAGCGGCAGATCGGCACCTGGTTGGTGATCGCGGCGCCGTCCACGAGCCAGCCGATCGCGCCGACGTCCGCCCAGGTCAGGGTGGGGTAGTTGAAGATCGAGGAGTACTTCTGCTTCCCCGAGTGGAGCTTGTCGAGCAGCTCGTCGCGGCTGGTGCCGAGCGTTTCGGCCGCGCTGTAGAGGTACAGCCCGTGGCCCGCCTCGTCCTGCACCTTGGCCATCAGGATCGCCTTGCGGCGCAGCGAGGGCGCGCGGGTGATCCAGTTCGCCTCGGGCTGCATGCCGATGATCTCGGAGTGCGCGTGCTGGGCCATCTGACGGACCAGCGAGGCGCGGTACTCGTCGGGCATCCAGTCGCGCGGCTCCACGCGCTCGTCGGCCGCCACGGCCGCGTCGAATGCGGCCAAGAGCTGTGCGCCCAGGTCAGCCGTCATGCCTGTGCCGTCCGTCCCGTCTGTCCCGAGGGCCGTGTCCGGTCCCGTTTCCGGGGTCACTGCCACCATTCCGGCCCCCTGTGAGAGTCTGCCGTCCGCCCGACCGACCGATCGTTCGGTTCATCCGCTTCAATGGTGAGTCGACGGCCCGTAGGGTGTCAACCTCTGTGGTCAACCCTGTGGACGCCGGACGATCGGGGCGGGATGGATTCGAACGCGCACGAGCCCGCCGAAGGGGCCGTTCCGCCACCCCCGCGGGCGCCCGGAATCGCCGGTCTGTCCACCCCGTACCGCGTGGTCGCGGCCCTCGCCCTGGGGGCGGTCGCCGTGGCCGCCTGCACGCACCTCGCGCTCGTCTTCCTGCACGTCGCCCCGTCCAACACGGTGAGCAAGCAGCACGCGGGGACGATCGACGGCTGGATATATCCCGAGTTCGAACAGAACTGGAAGCTCTTCGCACCCAATCCGCTCCAGCAGAACATCGCGGTCGAGGCGCGCGCGCAGATACGGACCGACGGCGGCGAGCTGATCACCACCGACTGGCGCGACCTGAGCGCCGAGGACGGCGCCGCCATCCGCCACAGCCTGCTGCCGAGCCACACCGAGCAGAACGAGCTGCGCCGGGCCTGGGACTTCTTCACGAGCTCCCACGACGAGGACAACAAGCCGGGCGGCGAGCGCGGCGAGCTGTCCGAGGAGTACCTGCGGCGGATCGCGGTGGCCCGGCTCTCCCCGGAGCAGCGCGCCGGGCGCGTCCTGCGGATCCAGCTGCGCTCGGCGACGACGGCGCTGGACGCGCCGAAATGGAGCACCGAGACGATCGACACCGAGACCTACTACCGGGAGCTGCCGTGGTGGACGGTGTGAGGCGGGCCCGCGAGGCGCTGGTGCGGGCGGCCGCGAAGGTCACCGGGCAGGCGCTGGGCCCGTACCAGAGCGCGGTGGTCCGCATCGGCTTCGCCGGCACCTGGCTCTTCTTCCTGCTGCGCGAGTTCCCGAACCGCGCCGAGCTGTACGGGCCCGACGGGCCGTGGAGCTGGGGGCTGGCCGACCGGCTGACGGCCTCCAACGGGGCCTTCACGGTGCTGATGTGGTCGGACTCGACGCTGTGGTTCGAGATCGTCTACGCGGTGGCCGTGCTGGCGAGCGCGGGGCTGCTGCTGGGCTGGCGGACGCGGGCGACCTCGGTGGTCTTCATGATCGGCGTGCTGTCGCTGCAGAACCGCAGCGTGTTCATGGGCGACGGAGGGGACAACGTCATCCACCTGATGGCGATCTACCTGGTGCTGACCCGGTGCGCGCAGGTGTGGTCGCTGGACGCGCGCAGGGTCCGTACGCGCGGCTCGGCGACGGCCGGGGCGGCCGGGCCGGCGCTGTGGGGTGTGCTGGGACTGGTGTTCGCGTACGGGGCGGCGACCGGGCGGTTCAGCGCGGGCTGGCTGGCGGCGTTCGCGGCGGTGTGGGTGGGCTGCGGGCTGTGGTGGATGGCCGACCGCTACGAGCCGGAGGGCGAGCGGCGGGCGGTCCTGGACGTCCTGGCCAACCTGCTGCACAACGCGGGGATGCTGGTGATCATGGCGGAGGTCTGCCTGATCTACGCGACGGCGGGCTGGTACAAGATCCAGGGCTCGCGGTGGCAGGACGGGACGGCCCTGTACTACCCGCTGGGGCTGGACTACTTCACCCCGTGGCCCGCGCTGTCGTCGCTGCTGGCGGGCAGCGGGACGCTGGTGATGCTGCTGTCGTACGGGACGGTGGCGGTGCAGGTGGCGTTCCCGTTCACGCTGTTCAACCGGCGGATCAAGAACGTGCTGCTGGCCGTGATGATGCTGGAGCACGCGGGGATCGCGGTGCTGCTGGGCCTGCCGTTCTTCTCTCTGGCGATGATCGCCGCCGACGCGGTCTTCCTGCCGACGGCGTTCCTGGCGTGGGCGGGGGTGCGGGTCGCCGCGCTCCGGCCCGACCGGGTCCCCGCGGGGCTTTCCCCCACCCCGCCCCTTCCCGAAGCCGGTCTCTGCCCGGACCCGGTCCTCAAACGCCGGACGGGCTGAAGGACGGCGGGCAGAGAGCCCCGCACAGCGGCCGATGGGGGCCCGGACCGTAGGGTCGGGGGCATGAGCGACGAGCAGAGTCCCGAGGAGAACGCGCGGCACTGGCAGGAGGCCGCCGGGCGAGGGGACCTCGTTCTGCTGGACGGGTTTCACGCGCTGAAGCACGCCCTGCGCTTCGGGGCCGATGTGCGCATGGTCGTCGCCGGTGATCCGGACGCCGTACGGGCCCTCGCGCGCGAGCTGGCTCCGGACGTCGAGGCCGATGTGGCGCGGCTGGTGCGGCGGGCCGTGCTCAAGGAGTTCCTGCCCCGCGTGCATCCCACCGGGGTCGCGGCCCTCGCCGTACGGCCGGACCGGGCGGCGGGCCTCGCGGGGCTCGGCCGGATGCCGAGGCCCGCGCCCGTCGTCGTACTCGACAACCCCCGCAACCTCGGCAACGTCGGAGCCGTCGTCCGGCTCGCCGCCGGCTTCGGCGCCACCGGCGTGGTGACCCGCGGCGACCTCGACCCCTGGCACCCGAACGTGGTCCGGGCCGGGGCCGGGCTGCACTACGCCACCACCGTCGAACGGCTCGCACTGGACGAACTGCCGCCCGGGCCGCTCTACGCGCTCGACCCGGAGGGCGAGGACATCCGCGCCCTCACCCTCCCGGACGACGCCCTGCTCGCCTTCGGCTCGGAACGCCACGGCATCTCGCCCGAGCTGCGCGCCCGCGCCGACCACCTGGTGTCCCTGCCGATGCGCCCGCAGGTCTCCAGCTACAACCTGGCCACCAGCGTGGCCATGACCCTCTTCCACTGGGGCGGGCCCCGCCAGGACTAGGCCTGGCGGCGGACCTCCACCACGCGGAAGCGGTTCGCGACGAAGGCGCCGTCGCACAGGGCCGCGTTGGCCGCCGGGTTGCCGCCCGAACCGTGGAAGTCCGAGAAGGCCGCGGTCTGGTTGACGTAGACCCCGCCGGTCAGGTTCAGCGAGAGCTGCGCGGACTCCTCCAGGCAGACCTCCTCGATCGCCCGCTCGGTGTCCGCCGACGTCGTGTACGCGCCCACCGTCATGGCGCCCTTGTCCCGCACCGTGCGGCGCAGCAGGTCCAGGGCGTCCGCGGTGGTGTCCACGGCCACCGCGAAGGAGACCGGGCCGAAGCACTCCGAGAGGTAGGGCGCGTCCGGGTCGGCCCCTTCCCAGTGTTTCCGTGCTGCGTCCAGCTTGACCATCACCGGGGTGCGGACCACCGCGTCCGGGAACTCGGGGTTCGTGACCTCGCGGGAGGCCAGCGCGACCTCGCCCAGGGCGGCCGCCGCGTCCAGACGGGCCTTGACGTCCGGGTTGACCAGCGCGCCCAGCAGCGCGTTGGCCCGGGCGTCGTCGCCGAGCAGACCGCCGACCGAGGCGGCGAGGTCGGCGACGACCTCGTCGTACGTCTTGTGGCCGGCGTCGGTGTCGATGCCCTCGCGCGGGATCAGCAGGTTCTGCGGGGTGGTGCACATCTGGCCGCTGTAG
Organism: Streptomyces sp. NPDC030995; assembly: GCF_055571215.1. Taxonomy (NCBI): domain Bacteria; kingdom Bacillati; phylum Actinomycetota; class Actinomycetes; order Kitasatosporales; family Streptomycetaceae; genus Streptomyces; species Streptomyces sp. NPDC030995. The sequence goes on along the minus strand of NZ_JBVIFS010000004.1, from coordinate 111,429 downwards.
AGGGAGAGCGAGAAGGCCAGGTTGGACAGCATGCCCTTGTAGTTCGAGGTGGAGTCGATGAGGACGGTGTTGACGCCCGCCTTCTCCGTGTAGACCTGCGCCTGGCGGGCGTTGGCCTCCAGCCAGTCCCCGAACTCCGTGGACCCGGTGTAGTCGATCAGCTTGATCTCCGGGCGGACGGCGAGGCTCTTGGCGATGCCCTCGCCCGGACGCTCGACCGTGAGCGCCACCAGGTTCGGGTCGAAGCCCGTCTCGGCGAGGACCTCGCGGGCCACCTGGACCGTGAGCGCCAGCGGGAGGACGGCCCGCGGGTGCGGCTTGACCAGCACCGCGTTGCCCGTGGCGAGGGAGGCGAACAGGCCGGGGTAGCCGTTCCAGGTCGGGAAGGTGTTGCAGCCGATCACGAGTGCGATGCCGCGCGGGACCGCCGTGAAGCTCTTGCCGAGCTCCAGCGGGTCCTTCTTGCCCTGCGGCTTCGACCAGTCGGCCTGCCCCGGGACCCGGGTCTGCTCCTCGTACGCGTACGCCACCGCCTCCAGGCCGCGGTCCTGCGCGTGCGGGCCGCCCGCCTGGAACGCCATCATGAAGGCCTGGCCGCTGGTGTGCATGACCGCGTGCGCGAACTCGTGGGTGCGGGCGGAGATGCGGGCCAGGATCTCGATGCAGACCAGGGCGCGCGCCTCGGGACCCGCGTCGCGCCAGGCGGCCATGCCCGCCTTCATCGCGGGCAGCAGCACGTCCGGGTCCGCGTGCGGGTACTCGACGCCCAGCTCCGGGCCGTACGGGGACACCTCGCCGCCCGTCCAGCCGTCGGTGCCGGGCTGCCCCAGGTCCAGCCGCGTGCCGCGCAGGGCCTCGAAGGCGGCGAGCCCGTCGGCCGGCGCGGTCTCGCCGTAGGCCTTGGGGTGCTCGGGGTGCGGGGACCAGTAGGCGCGGCTGCGGATCGCCGACAGGGCCCCGTCCAGGGTGGGCCGGTGCTTGGCGGAGAGCGCGGACAGCTGGGGGACGGTGAGCTCGGCGGCCATCAGGGACCAACTCCTCGTTGAACCGGGCGAAGGAGAGCAGACTGGAGTTAGAGTAACCGAACGATCGGTCGGGACAAGAGGGCCCGGCAGACCTGTGGATAAGTCGGTGCGGGAGGATCAGGACATGACAGCAATCGAGCGGTCCCGCACAGTGGCGGTCGTCGGCGCGGGCACCATGGGGCAGGGCATCGCCCAGGTCGCCCTTCTCGCAGGTCACCGCGTGCTGATCTACGACATCAACGCCTCCCTCGCCGCCGACGGGGTCTCCTTCGTGCAGGACCGCGTCGAGCGGATGGCCGCCAAGGGCCGCCTCGACCACGCCGAGGCCGAGGACGCGATCGGCCGAATCGATTCGGCCGACGGCCTGGCGAGCCTCGCCGGCGCCGCCCTCGTCATCGAGGCGGTCGTCGAGGACGTCAGCGTCAAGCGCGCTCTCTTCACAGCACTCGAAGAGGTGGTTTCGCCGGACGCACTGCTGGCCACCAACACCTCCTCCCTCTCCGTCACCGAGCTCGCCGCCGGGCTCGCGCACCCCGGCCGCTTCCTCGGCCTGCACTTCTTCAACCCGGCCCCGCTGCTGCCGCTCGTCGAGGTGGTCAGCGGCTCCGCGACCGACCCGGACGCCGCCGAGCGCGCGTACCGCACCGTCCTCGGCTGGGGGAAGACGCCGGTCCGCTGCGCCGACACCCCCGGCTTCATCGTCAACCGGATCGCCCGCCCCTTCTACGCCGAGGCCTTCGCGGTGTACGAGGAGCAGGGCGCCGACCCGGCCACCATCGACGCCGTGCTGCGCGAGAGCGGCGGCTTCAAGATGGGCCCGTTCCAGCTGACCGACCTGATCGGCCAGGACGTCAACGAGGCCGTGACCCGCTCCGTGTGGGACTCCTTCTTCCGCAGCCCCAAGTTCACCCCGTCCCTCGCGCAGCGCCGGCTGGTCCAGTCGGGCCGCCTCGGCCGCAAGTCGGGGCACGGCTGGTACCCGTACGGCCCGGAGGCCGCCGCGGCGAAGCCGCACACCGCCGGCCCCGAGGCGGCCCCGGACAAGGTCACCGTCGTCGGCGACCTCGGGCCCGCGGCGGAGCTGGCCGAGCTGCTGGAGGAGGCCGGGATCGCGGTCACGGCCACCGAGCACGGGGGCCCGTACATCCAGCTGCCCGGCGAGGGCCAGCTGGTCCTCGCGGACGGGAAGACCTCCGTCGAGTTCGCGGACGTCGTCTACTTCGACCTCGCGCTCGACTACCGGGGCGCCACCCGGATCGCGCTCTCCGCGAGCGAGGACACCAGCGAGCGGACCCTCGCCGAGGCGATCGGCCTCTTCCAGAAGCTGGGCAAGGAGGTCTCCGTCATCGGCGACGTCCCCGGCATGATCGTCGCCCGCACCGTCGCGATGCTGATCGACCTCACCGCCGACGCCGTAGCCCGGGGCGTGGCCTCCGCCGAGGACATCGACACGGCGATGAAGCTCGGCGTCAACTACCCGCTGGGCCCGGCCGAATGGCACGACCGGCTCGGCCGGGACTGGGCCTACGACCTGCTGCACCACCTCGACGAGCGGGTCCCCGGCGGTCGCTACGCGCCCTCGCTGGCCCTCTTCAAGCTGGGCTACGCGGCGGGCGACGCGGAGGGGGCGCAGTGACCACGGCCAAGCGGGACACCTACACCCCCGAGACGCTGCTGTCCGTGGCCGTACAGGTCTTCAACGAGCGCGGCTACGACGGCACCTCGATGGAGCACCTCTCCAAGGCCGCGGGCATCTCGAAGTCCTCGATCTACCACCACGTCGCGGGCAAGGAGGAACTGCTGCGGCGGGCCGTCAGCCGCGCCCTCGACGGGCTCTTCGCGGTCCTGGGGGAGCCGGGCGCGGTCCGGGGCCGGGCGGTCGAGCGCGTCGAGTACGTCACGCGCCGCACGGTGGAGGTGCTGGTCGCCGAGCTGCCGTACGTGACGCTGCTGCTGCGCGTACGCGGCAACACGCGGACCGAGCGCTGGGCGCTGGAACGCCGCCGCGAGTTCGACCACCAGGTCGCCGACCTGCTCAAGGCCGCCGCCGCGGACGGCGACCTCCGGGCGGACGTGGACATCCGCCTGGCCACCCGCCTGCTCTTCGGCATGGTGAACTCCCTGGTCGAGTGGTACCGCCCGCACCCGGGCACGGGCCCCGACCAGCTCGCGGACGCGGTCGTCCACATGGCCCTGGACGGTCTGCGGACGGTGCGCCGAGCTCCGGGGGGACCGGCCTGAGCGGCCGCACGGGGGCTCTGTACGCTGAGCGGGATTTCAGTCCTGAGCGCGTTCAAAAGCCGTGTTCAAAGTGAAGAATATGGGGGGCCGGTGCGCAATCGCCGTCTCGTAGTTTCCGCTGCCGCCATCGTCGCGGCATGCGTTGGTTTCATCCCCGCTACGGCCCAGGCCGCGGACCCGTCCGCGCCCGCCGCCGGCCGCGCGGTCACGGCTCCTGACCTGACCAAGCTCGGCGCGTCGAACGCGACCACGTTCAAGAGCTCCGCCGACAAGACGGTCCGCACGACCCTGCCCGCCGCCAAGAACAAGGTGGCCTCCGCCCCGCAGGCGGCCGGCGCCGCCGCGGGCAACCCGGACCTGGCGATCGACATGAACGCCGGCAGCCACACCGCGCACGGGCTCGAGATGGAGACCACCATCACGAGCGCGCCCGCCACCCTCGAGGTCGTCATCGACTGGGGCGACGGGACCAAGGCCGTGGCCGCCGCGTCCGGCTCGACCGTGCTGAACCACCAGCACACCTACGCGAAGACCGGCGAATACTCCGTCTCGGTCACCGTGACGGACACCACGAACAACGTGCAGGCCGTCAACGACTTCATGTACCTGACGCCGGGCTCCGACTTCACGGCCCACGCCCCCACCCGGCTGCTGGACACCCGTGACGGCACCGGCGCCCCGGCGGCCAAGGTCCCCGCGTACGGTTCGACCCGCGTGAAGATCGAGGGCAACGGGAAGATCCCGGACAACGTCACCGCGGTGGTCCTCAACGTCACGGTCACCAACACCACTGCCGGCGGCCACATCACGGCCTTCCCCGGCAAGGGTTACGACCTTCCGACCACGTCGAACGTCAACTACGTGGCCGGCCAGAGCGTCCCGAACCTGGTGATCGTGCCGGTCGGCATGGACGGCTACGTGGAGCTGGCCAACCGCGGTTCGCAGTCGGTCGACCTGATCGCGGACGTCACGGGCTACTTCACCCGGAGCCAGTCCAGCGGCTACACCTCGATGACCCCGGCGCGCTTCGTCGACACCCGCGAGGGCCTCGGCACGGCGAAGGGCCAGCTCGCCGGGCGGGGCACCTTCTCCACCCAGATCGGCGGCCTGCGCGGCGTGCCCCAGGGCATCAAGGCCGTGGCGCTGAACGTGACCGTCACCAACCCGAAGCAGGCCGGGCACCTGTCGGTCTTCCCGGGCGGGTCGCAGACCCCCACCGCGTCCCACCTGAACTTCACCGCCGGTCAGACGGTCGCCAACTCGGTGATCGTGCCGGTCGGCGCGGACGGCAAGATCAGCGTCTTCAACGGCGCCTGGTCCCCGACCGACGTCGTCGTCGACGTCGTGGGCTACTACAGCACCGACAGCAAGGCGGCCTTCATGCCGCTGCCCCCCTTCCGGCTGGCCGACACCCGCGACCCCAACAGCAGCGTGTACGGGCCGCTGGGCGGCCGCAGCTACATCTACATGCCGCTCGCCGCCGGGGAGCAGGGCCTCGAGGGCTTCGTGCTGAACGCCACGGTCACCAACCCGGTCGGCAACGGGTTCCTCACGGTCGCCCCGGACCCGAACACGATCGAGGCCTACGACGGCGGCACCGAGATCTGGCCGACGCCGCCGAACTCCTCCAACCTGAACTGGACGAAGAACGCCACCGTCCCGAACCTCGTCCAGGCGAGCTCCGGCACCACCGGCATCATCGACTTCTGGAACCAGGGCTGGGAGATCACCGACCTCGTCATCGACCTCTTCGGCTACTACGAGAGCAAGTGATCCACCGGTAGGGCGTCGGCAGACGCCTCGCACAGCGCCCCGGGAACGGCCGTACAGGCCGCTCCCGGGGCGCTGTCGTGTCCGGGGCGGGTCCTCACTCCTCGGTGAGCGCCGGAGTGCCGGCCGGCCCGCCCGGCCCGACCGGGCCGGAGTCCAGGAGGTCCGTCTCCTCGAACACCAGCAGGGTGCGCGTGGAGAGCACCTCCGGGATGGCCTGGAGGCGGGTCAGGACCAGCTCGCGCAGGGTCCGGTTGTCCGGGGTGTGGACCAGGAGCAGCACGTCGAAATCCCCGCTGACCAGGGCGATGTGGGCGGCGCCGGGCAGCTCGCGGAGCTGCTCGCGGACCGTGCGCCAGGAATTCTGGACGATCTTCAAGGTGATGTAGGCGGAGGCGCCCTGGCCGGCGCGTTCGTGGTTGACGCGGGCCGTGAACCCGCGGATCACCCCGTCGTCGATGAGCCGGTTGATGCGGGCGTAGGCGTTCGCCCGCGAGACGTGCACCTGCTCCGCCACCGACCGTATCGACGCGCGGCCGTCCGCCTGGAGCAGCCGCATGATCGACCGGTCGATCGGGTCCAGGGGACGGGGTGCCACGGGTGGGACTCCAGGGGCCACGGGTGCGCCCGGCGCTCCCCCCGGTGGGACCGGCGCGGAACCCGCTCCGGCCATTTGTTCATCCGGCATTGCCCGATGCCTCCCTCTCCTGGACGTCCTGCATCCATCCCAGGGCCCCGGCGCCAGTTTGTCCACAGCCTGGAGCCGCCTGTAGCCAAAATGCGCAGACAACCGAACAATCGGTAGGTGAGGGGCCTCACACCCGGGGCATCCCCAGCCCGCTTCCCACGAGGAGGTGTACGCCGCCATGACGGTCCAAGAGCTGCCCGGTGCCGGTGCGTCCCACCGTTCCACCCCGCCGCCCGCCTGGAGGCCCCGTACGGACCCCGCACCGCTGCTGCCCGACGCCGAGCCCTACCGGGTGCTGGGTACCGAGGCGGCCGACCGGCTCGATGCCGCGCTGATGCGCCGCTGCTACGCCGAGCTGGTGCGCGGCCGCCGCTACAACGCCCAGGCCACCGCACTGACCAAGCAGGGCCGGCTCGCCGTCTACCCGTCCACCGTCGGCCAGGAGGCCTGCGAGATCGCGGCCGCCATGGTCCTGGAGGACCAGGACTGGCTCTTCCCGAGCTACCGCGACACCCTGGCGGCCGTGGCGCGCGGACTGGACCCCGTACAGGCCCTGACCCTGCTGCGCGGCGACTGGCACACCGGCTACGACCCGCGCGAGCACCGCATAGCCCCGCTGTCCACCCCGCTCGCCACCCAGCTGCCGCACGCGGTGGGCCTGGCGCACGCGGCCCGGCTGCGCGGCGACGACGTCGTCGCCCTCGCCATGGTCGGCGACGGCGGCACCAGCGAGGGCGACTTCCACGAGGCGCTGAACTTCGCCGCCGTCTGGCAGGCCCCGGTGGTCTTCCTCGTCCAGAACAACGGCTTCGCGATATCCGTCCCGCTCGCCAAGCAGACCGCCGCCCCGACGCTGGCCCACAAGGCCGTGGGCTACGGGATGCCCGGCCGGCTGGTCGACGGCAACGACATCGCCGCGGTGCACGAGGTGCTGGCCGAGGCGGTCCGGCGGGCCCGGGCCGGCGGCGGTCCGACCCTGATCGAGGCCGTCACCTACCGGATGGAGGCCCACACGAACGCCGACGACGCGACCCGCTACCGCGGTGACGCCGAGGTGGAGGCCTGGAAGGCGCACGACCCGATCGATCTCCTGGAGCGCGAGCTGACCGCGCGCGGGATCCTCGACGAGGCGGGCATCCAGACGGCGCGCGACGACGCCGAGGTGATGGCGGCGGCGCTCCGCGAGGCGATGAACGCGGATCCGGTGGTGGATCCGATGGACCTGTTCGCGCACGTCTTCGCGGAGCAGACCGACAGACTGCGTGAGCAGGCGGCGATGCTGCGCGCCGAGCTGGACGCGCACAGCGACGCGGAGAACGAAGCGGAGAACGGCGGATGACCACGGTGGCGGCGAAGACCGCGAAGTCGGGGGTCAAGCCCGCGACGATGGCGCAGGCCCTGACCCGGGCCATGCGCGACGCGATGGCCGAGGACCCGACGGTCCACGTCATGGGCGAGGACGTCGGGACGCTGGGCGGGGTCTTCCGGATCACGGACGGGCTCGCGAAGGAGTTCGGCGAGGAGCGCTGCACGGACACCCCGCTCGCCGAGGCCGGGATCCTGGGCGCGGCCGTCGGCATGGCCATGTACGGGCTGCGGCCGGTCGTCGAGATGCAGTTCGACGCCTTCGCCTACCCGGCCTTCGAGCAGCTGATCTCGCACGTGGCGAAGATGCGCAACCGGACCCGCGGCGCGATGCCGCTGCCGATCACCATCCGCGTGCCGTACGGCGGCGGGATCGGCGGCGTGGAGCACCACTGCGACTCCTCGGAGGCGTACTACGTGGCCACCCCCGGCCTGCACGTGGTGACCCCGGCGACGGTCGAGGACGCGTACGGACTGCTGCGCGCGTCGATCGCCAGCGACGACCCGGTGGTCTTCCTGGAGCCCAAGCGGCTGTACTGGTCGAAGGCCGACTGGTCGCCGCAGGCGCCGGCGGCGGTGCCGGGGATCGGGAAGGCGCTGGTCCGGCGGACGGGCACGAGCGCGACGCTGATCACCTACGGGCCCTCGCTGCCGGTGTGCCTGGAGGCTGCCGAGGCGGCGCGCGAGGAGGGCTGGGACCTGGAGGTCGTGGACCTGCGCTCGCTGGTCCCCTTCGACGAGGACACGGTCGTGGAGTCCGTACGCCGCACCGGGCGCGCGGTGGTCGTCCACGAGGCGAACGGCTTCGGCGGACCGGGCGCGGAGATCGCCGCCCGCGTCACGGAGCGGTGCTTCCACCACCTGGAGGCGCCGGTGCTGCGGGTGACGGGCTTCGACATCCCGTACCCGCCGCCGATGCTGGAGAAGCACCACCTGCCCGGTGTGGACCGGATCCTGGACACCGTGGCCCGCCTGCAGTGGGAGAACTGATGCCGCAGGTCATGGAATTCAAGCTGCCGGACCTCGGCGAGGGACTGACCGAGGCCGAGATCGTGCGCTGGCTGGTCGCGGTGGGCGATGTCGTCGCCATCGACCAGCCGGTCGTCGAGGTCGAGACGGCCAAGGCGATGGTCGAGGTGCCCTGCCCGTACGGCGGTGTGGTCACCGCCCGGTTCGGGGAGGAGGGCACGGAACTCCCCGTCGGCGCACCGCTGATCACCGTGGCGGTGGGTGTGGAGTCGCTCCCGGAGGCCCCGGCCGCCCCCGAGGCCCCGGCGGCCGAAGGCTCCGGCAACGTGCCCCGGCCCCTGATCGGTTACGGCTCGGACCACTCGCGCCCGGCGCGTCGGCGACGGGTGCGACCCGTCACCGCCGAGGTCTCGGCGTCGGTCACCGTGCCGACCGTGCCTGCCGTGCCGGCCGCGGCGCCCGTTGCGGCCGTCCCGGCGGGGCCGGTGCCCGTGATCTCGCCGCTGGTGCGCAAGCTGGCCAAGGACCACGGGGTCGACCTGCGCGCGCTGCGCGGGTCCGGACCCGAGGGCTTGATCCTGCGGGCGGACGTCGAGGCGGCGCTGGCCGCGCTGCGAGCCCCCGAGCCGGCCCCCGTCGCGGCTGCGGCCGTGGCCGTACAGGGCGAGCGGATCCCGCTCAAGGGCGTGCGCGGCGCGGTCGCCGAGAAGCTGTCGCGCAGCCGGCGGGAGATCCCGGACGCCACCTGCTGGGTCGATGCGGACGCCACCGAGCTGATGGCCGCCCGGGCCGCGATGAACGCCGTGGGCGGGCCCAAGATCTCGGTGCTCGCGCTGCTGGCACGGATCTGCACGGCCGCGCTGGCCAAGTACCCGGAGCTGAACTCCACCGTGGACCTCGCGGCGAAGGAGATCGTCCGGCTCCCGTCGGTGCACCTGGGCTTCGCCGCGCAGACCGAGCGGGGCCTGGTCGTCCCGGTGGTCCGGGACGCGCAGAGCCGCAACCCGGAGTCCCTCTCGGCGGAGTTCGCCCGGCTGACCGAGCTGGCGCGGGCGGGGAAGCTGGCGCCGTCCGACCTGACGGGCGGGACGTTCACCCTGAACAACTACGGGGTGTTCGGGGTCGACGGCTCCACGCCGATCATCAACCACCCGGAGGCGGCGATGCTCGGGGTGGGCCGGATCATGCCGAAGCCGTGGGTGCACGGCGGCGAGCTGGCCGTCCGGCAGGTCGTTCAGCTGTCGCTGACGTTCGACCACCGGGTCTGCGACGGCGGCACGGCGGGTGGGTTCCTCCGCTACGTCGCGGACTGCGTCGAATCCCCGGCGGTCCTGCTGCGCAGCCTGTAGCTCGGCGCGGGCCTCAGCGGGGTGCGGGGGTGCCGCTGCGCGGAGCTGGTCCCCGCCCCGCCCTTTCTCCGTATCCCGGGGATCCGCCCCGGACCCTCCCCCAGACTCCGTCCGGGGGTACCCCCGCGCCTCAAACGCCGGCGAGGCTGAAATCCAGCCCGTCCGGCGTTTGAGGACCGGGGTCCGGGGCGGAGCCCCGGCACTCAGACCGTCAGCAGCAGTTTGCCCACGTGGGCGCTCGACTCCATGAGCCGGTGGGCTTCGGCCGCCTCGGCCATGGGGAACCTCCCGTGGACCACCGGGTGGATGCGGCCCGCGGCGATCAGGGGCCAGACGTGTTCCCGTACAGCCGCGACGATGGCCGCCTTCTCGTCCAGGGGGCGGGCCCGCAGGGACGTGGCCGTGATCGCCGCACGCTTGGACAGCAGTGCGCCCAGGTTCAGTTCGGCCTTCGTCCCGCCCTGCAGGCCGATCACCGCGAGCCGGCCGTTGACGGCCAGGGCGTCCACGTTCCGGGCGAGGTACTTCGCGCCCATGATGTCCAGGATCACGTCCGCCCCGGCCCCGCCCGTCGCCTCGCGCAGCTCCGCCACGAAGTCCTGCTCGCGGTAGTCGATCAGGATGTCCGCGCCCAGCTCCTTGCAGCGCGCCAGCTTCTCCGGGCCGCCGGCCGTCACCGCGACCCGCGCGCCCACCGCCTTGCCCAGCTGGATCGCCATCGTCCCGATGCCACTGGATCCGCCGTGCACCAGCAGGGTCTCGCCGGGGCGCAGCCCCGCCACCATGAACACGTTGGACCACACCGTCGTGACGACCTCCGGCAGCGCCGCCGCCGTCACCAGGTCCACGCCCGCCGGGACCGGCAGCAGCTGGCCCGCCGGGACGGCCACCCGCTGCGCGTATCCGCCGCCGCCCAGCAGCGCGCACACCTCGTCGCCCACCGACCAGCCGGACACCCCCGGTCCGATCGCGGCGATCCGCCCCGAGCACTCCAGTCCCGGATAGCGCGAGGCGCCGGGCGGCGGATCGTAGAACCCCTGCCGCTGGAGTACGTCGGCGCGGTTCACGGCGCTCGCCGCGACCTCGACGAGGACCTCGCCCTCGCCCGCCACCGGGTCGGGTACGTCGGTCCAGACGAGGGCCTCGGGGCCGCCGGGCTGCTCGATGGTGATCGCATGCATGGCCCGGAGGCTACGCCAACTCGTGCCTACTCGGCAGGCCCCAGCGTCACCTGCGGCGACGTCGGCGCCGCCGCCCGCACGATGGTGATGAGACGGTCCGTCAGCTGGATCGGGCTCGCGTGCGGGTCGTCGTACGCGAGCAGCCGGTGCCCGCGCAGCACGCTCACGACGAGGTCGCTGGTGTCCCGCACGCTCTTGCCGACCTCGGACTTGAGGGCGGGCCGTTCGATGAGGTCGAGGCCGCTGCCCTGCTGGATCAGGTCCTCCATCACGGTGCCCGCGCTCGGGCTCAGTACGGAGAGGCCCAGCAGCCGGCCGGCCGCGCTGGCGCTCGTGATGACCGCGTCCGCGCCGGACTGGCGCAGCAGCGGGGCGTTCTCCTCCTCGCGCACCGCGGCGACGATCTTCGCGCCGCGGTTGAGCTGCCGGGCCGTCAGCGTGACCAGGACCGCCGTGTCGTCCCGCTGGGTGGCGATGACGATCTGACGGGCCTTCTGCAGCTCGGCGCGGAGCAGGACGTCGGAGCGGGTGGCATCGCCGACCACGCCCGTGAACCCCTCCGCGTTGGCCATGTCGATCACCTTGGCGCTGGGGTCGACGATGACGACCTGCTCCTTGGAGAGGCCGGTGGCGAGCAGCGTCTGCAGGGCCGAGCGGCCCTTGGTGCCGAAGCCGACGACGACCGTGTGCTCACGCAAGTTCTTCCTCCAGCGGTTCAGCCGCCACTCTTCCCGGGTGCGTTCCGTCAGGACTTCCAGGGTGGTGCCGACCAGGATGATCAGGAACAGCACGCGCAGCGGGGTGATAAGCAGGACGTTGACCAGTCGCGCGCTGTCGCTGTACGGGACGATGTCGCCGTAGCCGGTCGTCGACAGGGTCACGGTCGCGTAGTAGACGCAGTCGAGGAATTCGACCTTGTTGTTGGCGTTGTCGTGGTAGCCCTCGCGGTCGATCCAGACGAGCAGGACCGTCAGGCAGAGCACGAACAGGGCCATCAGCAGGCGCCTGGTGACCTGCCTCAGGGGTTGCTCGACGATGCGCTTGGGCAGTTTGATGCGCCGGGAGACGAGTTTCTCGTCGGCGCCGCGGGCCATGGAGTCCTGACCGTGCAGTTTCACGTGAAACATCCTCCCGAGGACCACGGCAGATCGAGGATTTCCAGGTCCTGCCCGGACCTCGCGCCCTTGGGCGGTACGACGGCCAGCGCGTCGGCGGCCGCCACGCCGCGCAGCATGGCGGGGCCGTGGTAGCGCAGCGGCACCGCGTGCTCGCCGCTCAGCAGCACCGGGACCAGCCGGGTGTCGTACGGGTGGCCGGGCACGTCGCTCTGGACCGGCGCCGTGTAGCGGGGGCGTTTGCGGCGGCCCGCGAGGGCGCGCAGCAGGGGTTCGGCGAGGGTCAGCAGCCCCGATACGGCGGCGAGGGGGTTCCCGGGGAGCCCGACGAGGTGCCGTCCGTCGGCCGGTTCGCCGAGGCGGGCCAGCAGCATCGGGTGTCCGGGGCGCACCGCCACCCCGTCGACCAGCAGGTCGGCGCCGGCCTGGCGCAGCACGGGGTGGACGTGGTCGACGGGGCCGGAGGCGGTGCCGCCGGTGGTGACGAGGACATCGGCGGTGGAGGTGGTGACGGCTTCCAGCAGGGCCGCGGCCCCCGCCGGATCGTCGCCGAGCCTGCGCACGGCGATGACCTCGGCGCCGAGGCGGGCGAGCCAGGGGCCGAGCATGGGGCTGAGCGCGTCGCGGATCAGCCCGTCGTGCGGGCGGCCCGCGGTGAGCAGCTCGTCGCCGAGCACCAGGATCTCCACGCGGGGGCGGGGCCTGGTCGTCAGCTCGTCGTACCCGGCGGCCGCGGCGAGTCCGAGTACGGCCGGGGTGACCAGGGATCCGGCGGGCAGCAACAGGTCCCCGGAGCGGCACTCCTGGCCGCGGGGGCGGATGTCCTGGCCGGTGAGGACGGGCCGGTCGGCGAACAGCTGGGTGCCCGCCTCGCGGCAGTGCTCGCTGCGGATGACGGCGGTGGTGTCGGCGGGGATCCGGGCGCCGGTGGCGATCGGTACGGCCTCGCCGTCCCCGAGGGGCTCGGGCCGGCCGGAGCCGGCCAGTACCCCGCCGCCGGGGCGGACGGTCCACGGGCCCGGGCCGGCGACGGCCCAGCCGTCCATGGCGGAGGTGTCGAAGGACGGCAGGTCGGTCAGTGCGTCCAGGGGGTCGGCCAGTACCTCGCCGAGGGCGTCGGCGAGGGGGACCCGGTGCGTACGGGCCCGTACGCCCGCCCCGGCGTGGAAGGCGGCCTCCCGGGCCCGCGGCCAGGCCGCCGCACGGTGGCCGCCGCCTGCGCCGCCGCCCGGGTCACCGCCCGTGCCGCCGCTTGTGCGGAGGCTCGTGTCGAGGCCGGGGCCGGGGTCGCGGCTGACGAGGGCCAGCGCCTGTTCGAGGGCCTGTTCGGCGTCGGTCGGGGTCATCCGGAGCCGTTCTGTTCGGCGTTCTCTTCGGCCGCCCAGCGCAGCGCCAGGTCGGCGGCCTTGCGGGAGGCTTCGGCGACGGCCCGGGCGGGGTCGGCGCCGGTGGCGGCGGCCTGGGCGGCCGCGTAGCCGACCAGGAAGGTGGTCAGCGGGGCGGCGGGCCGGGCGACGCCGTGGGCGGCGTCCCGGGCGAGGTCGAGCAGGGTTTTGGTGTCGACGGCGAGGTCGATGTCCAGCTCGGTCTTGACGGCGGTGATCCATTGGTCCAGCACGGTTCCATGCTCCCTGATCCGGGCTCGGGCGGCGGCGAGATCGTCCCAGGTGTCGCAGTCGAAGGAGGCGAGTGGCCGGGCCGTGACGGGGGTGAGGTCCAGTTCGGCGGTGAGCGCGCGGAGCGGGAGGCCGGTGAGGCTGCCGTGTTCGGTGGCGAGCAGCGCGATCTCGCGGCGCAGGGGTTCGGCGCGGTAGGCGGCGACGAGGGGCTGGTCCCGGCCGTCGGCGTCGCGCAGCATCGCCCCGTCCGGGCCGGGCGCGTGCAGCAGGGCCCGTACGGTGTCCCGGTCCAGGAACGGCAGGTCCGCGGAGAGTACGAGGACCAGTTCGGCGCTGGTCCGGCGCAGCCCGGCGTCCAACGCGGCCACGGGGCCGGCGCCGGGCGGGTCCTCCAGGGCCCAGTGGACCGGGCGCGCGGTGGCGCGGCGGCCGCCGACCACGACGGTGGTCAGGGCGTCCGGGCAGGCGTCGAGCACGCGGTCGAGGAGGGCGCGGCCGCCGACGCTCAGCGCGGGCTTGTCCGCCCCGCCGAGTCGCCGCGCGGCGCCGCCGGCCAGCACGATCGCGTCGTAGCTCATGCCGCCAGGGTATGCGGCCCGCCGTTTCTCCCGGGGCTCCGCCCCAGACCCCACGCCTCAAACGCCGGCGGGGCTGGATTTGGCAGCGGCGCCGCGCATGGCGAAGGCGGATCCGGAGAGCCGGACCCGCCTTTGGCGGCGCTACAGGTAAGGGCCCGAGCGGATCGCGCCGTGGCCGCCGTCATCGTCGTCGTCGTGCGGAGCACCCGGCGGGAGGGCGCGGCGCATCTGTTCCAGCTGGGCCCGCGCGGCCATCTGCTGCGCGAACAGGGCGGTCTGGATGCCGTGGAAGAGGCCCTCCAGCCAGCCCACCAACTGGGCCTGCGCGATGCGCAGTTCCGCCTCGGAAGGGATGGCCTCCTCCGTGAACGGGAGGGACAGGCGCTCCAGTTCCTCCACGAGCTCAGGGGCCAGGCCGTCCTCCAGCTCCTTCACCGAGGCGGCATGGATGTCCTTGAGCCGGACCCGGCTCGCCTCGTCGAGAGGCGCGGCACGTACCTCTTCCAGGAGTTGCTTGATCATGCTTCCGATGCGCATGACCTTGGCGGGCTGTTCGACCATCTCCGTCACCGGGACCTCGCGCGACTCGTCATCGGCGCCGCCGACCGGCATCCCGTCCTGTCCCACGATCAGGCCGTGCGGGGGGCTGTCCTGCGACCGTTCACTCCTCGGCATCTCCATGCCGTCATTCTCTCGCACACTTCCGTACTCACACGGTGTGCCCCCGTACAGTCGTGATCCACCCTGTACGGGGGCACCGGATCAGCCCCGTGTCAGCCCGCCGCCCGGCGGGCCAGTGCGCCGCTGGAGCGGGTGACCAGGGCCGCCAGCAGGGCCGCGCCCAGCGGGACCACGATGATCAGCCCGCCGAGGGTCTCCCACGGCACGGAGATCGGCACGTACGGCAGAGGGTCCGCCCCCGACGTGTAGCCGTGGTCCAGGGAGTACTGGTAGAGGCGTTCCAGCTCCCGCCGCTGCGTCAGGCGCAGCCCGACCGCGGGCAGGATTCCGGCCGCCGAGCCCAGGACGACGCCCATCAGGGCGACCACCCCGCACTGGAAGCCGCTCAGCGTCCGCCGCACCCGCGGCGCCGCGCCCACCGCCGCCAGGGTCTTCAGGTCGGCTTCGGCGTCGGCCTGGGCGAGCCCGGTGGCGATGCCGGCCGCGCCGATGGTGACCAGGCCCGCGAAGACGGTGAGGGCGAGCAGGCCCAGGCTGTCGTTGCCCTGGTAGCCCTCCTCGATGCGCAGGGAGGTTTCCACGCCCATGCGGTCGATGTCCCCGGCGAGCTTTTGCCGTTGCTCGGTGTGGAGCGTCCCGTCGAGGGTGAAGTACGAGCCGTACGGCACGGTGGCCAGCCCCGCCGTCTTGGCCGCCGCGGGCGGCAGGATCAGCTCGATGCCCCAGCTGTCGGCGGTGTCGGGCGCCTGGTGGACGGGGAGGACCCGGTCCTCACCGGGCAGTTCCTCGTCGCTGCCGCGCAGCTGGTCGGCCGCCGCGAGGTCGGTGACGAGCCGCAGGGTGAGCTTGCCGTCCTTGACGTTGCGCTTGTCGAAGGAGACGGCCTGGCCCGCCTTCAGGGCGGACACGGAGCCCGGGTCGGTGACCGCCAGTGCGGTCAGCAGCTTCTCGTCGGCGACGACGAGGGGATGCTGTGTGCCGTGCCTCATGTGGCGGCAGCGCCAGTCCTGGCGCAGCTGCTTCATCTGCTCCTCGGTGAAGGCGTCCCTGCCCTTGGCGTTGCCGTCGAGCGGGCAGCGCTGGTCCTTGGGCGTGATGATCTCGGCCCGGCCGCAGCCCGGGTCCATGGAGAAGGTGTCACAGCTCGGCTTGCCGACGACCAGCCGGTCGACGTCCACCCGCAGCGACAGCGGGAGTTGCTTGGAAAGGGCCTCGCGCAGGGCGGGCACGTCGTTGTACGCGCTGCCCTCCCGGGCCTCCAGCAGCCCCGTGCCGTGCGGCAGGTCGGCGACGTACTCGTGCCGGTTCTGGATGTCCCTGCTGTGCTCGTACGTGGCCACCGCGACGGTGCCGGCGACGGCGGCCAGTACGGCGGCCACGGCGGGTGCCGTACGCCCCCGGTTGCGCACGGCGTCGCGCAGCGCGAGCCGCGGCGACAGCGGCAGCCACCGTCCGAGCCGCCCGAACAGGCCGACCAGGACGGGGGTGAGGGCGACGACCCCGAGCTCGGCGAGGGCGCTGCCGCCCGCCACGACGGTGGGGCCCATGTCGGAGGCGGTGCCGTACAGGGCGATCGCGGCGCCGCCGGCGACGGCGAGCAGGCCGAGGACCGGCAGCACCCGGTTGGCGCGGCGGACCCCGCGGCGGCCGGTCAGCGAGGCCAGCACGGTCTGCCGGGACGCGGTGACCGCCGGGACGATCGCGGACAGCAGCCCGGTCACCACGGCGAGCAGGGCGATGGCGGCCAGTTCCAGCGGGCGGAAGTCGAAGCCGCCGAAGCGGTTGCCGAGCTTTTCCTCCAGCACCGGGCGGAGCCCGACGGTGAGCGCCACGCCGGCCACGGTGCCGGCTACGGCGGCCACGGCGCCGATGACGAGGCCGCCGGAGAGCACGATGGAGCGGATGTGGCGCCGGTCGCCGCCGTTGGCGCCGACGAGGCCGAGCTGGCGGCGCGAGCGGCGGGCACCGACCGCGAAGGCCGGTCCGGCGAGCAGGCAGATCTCCAGCATGGCCAGGCCCACGACGGTGGCGAGGACGGCCATGCGCGTGGTGCTGGTCTCGCCGCCCTCGGACCTCTCCTTGGGCTCCTGCTGGTAGAGCGGCACCTCGGAGTCGGCGGGCGGGTGGAGGGTGACGGCGCGGGAGACGACGACCAGGCCCTTGGTGTTGGCCGCCTTGACCATGTTCCACGTGAAACCGTCGCCGCCGACCTTCACCAGGTAGGCGTCCCGGGCTCCCACCCCGCGTGCCCCGGAGGCCTTCAGGGCCTCTTCGAGCGGGGCGATCAGGGTCCCGGGCGGGGCGAGGATCTCGTCCTTCCCGAGCTGGGACGGCAGCTCGTACGCACCGACGATCTTGTACGAGGAGGTGGCGCCGCGTGGGGTGACCGAGGAGCCGACGTGGAAACCGGAGTGCTTCAGGAAGGCGTTCGTCGCGATGAGCTCGCCCGCGCGCTCGGGCAGCCGGCCGCGGTCGAGCGTGATCAGGCCCGCCACCAGCGGGCTGTGCGTGTCGAGTTCGCGCAGGTCGGTGTCGAGCAGCCCGTGGGTGGTGCGGACCTTGGCGTAGCCCGCGGAGTCCTTGACGACCTGGGCCCCGGCCGGGAGCACCGTCTCGACCGGCGCCTGCGGCTCCCCGCTCTGCCGCAGCTGGCCGTTGAACTTGTAGCCGCCGACGGGGGAGTAGTTCTTGCCGTCGGGCTTCTGGTAGACGGCCGTGTCCATGAAGGAGGAGACCACCCGGGCGTCGGCGGCCCCCACCACGCGGGAGACGGACTGCTCGGGGGAGAGTTCGGCGCTGCGCAGCGTGAGGTCGGCGGCGCTGACCCCGACGATCGGCAGGGCGATCATCGCGAGGACGAGGGAGCTGCGGCCCTTGGCGCGCCAGGCGTCGCGGCGGGCTATGCGCAGGGCCGCGACCCAGGAGTGGTACCAGCCTCGGAGCGAGAAGGTCACTGGCCGGCCACCTGCCCGGAGAGCAGGGAGTCGGCCCCGCTGCGCAGGGTCTCGTCGACCACGCTGCCGTCGCGCAGGAAGACCACGCGGTCGGCCCAGGCCGCGAACCGCGGCTCGTGCGTCACGAGGATCCCGGCCGCGCCCGCGTCGCAGCGGGAGCGCAGCAGGGCGAGGACGGCCTCGCCGGTCTCGGAGTCCAGCGCGCCGGTGGGCTCGTCGGCGAGGACCAGGCGGCGCTCGCCCACGAGGGCGCGGGCGATGGCCACGCGCTGCTGCTGGCCGCCGGACATCTCGTCGGGGAAGCGGTCGGCGAGTTGGCTCAGGCCGATCTCCTCCAGCGCGGCGAGTGCGCAGACCCGGGCCTTGCGGGCGGAGGTCCCGTCGAGCTCCAGGGGCAGGGACACGTTCTCGGCGGCGGTGAGGGCCGGGATCAGGTTGTAGTCCTGGAAGACGTACCCGATGCTGCGGCGGCGCAGGGCGGCCAGCCGCTTGCGGCTCGCGGTGGTGATGTCGGTGCCCTCAACGAGCACATGGCCGCCGGTCGGGGTGTCGAGGCCGCCCGCGAGGGTGAGCAGCGTGGACTTGCCGGAGCCGGAGGGGCCCATGACGGCGACGAGTTCGCCGGGGAAGACGGAGAGGTTGATGCCGCGCAGGGCGTGCACTTCGGTGGCGCCGCTGCCGTGGGTGCGTACGAGCCGGTCCAGTTGCAGGACGGGCTGCTCGGGCTGGTGATGCTGGTCAGGCATGAAGGGTCCCCCCTGGAACGATGGTTCAGCCACGCCGCGTGCGGGCGGTGCGGGGCCGGGTGGTCGGGGCCGGAGCTTGCGTTTCTGATCCGGCTGAGGCGGCCTGTGGTGGCTCGGGTGCGGCGGCTCTCCGGTCGGCCGGCAGGGAGAGCCGGACGAGCCGGGCTTCACAGTGGTCGAGCCAGCGGGCCTCGGCCTCGGTCTGGAAGATCAGCTGTTCCAGGACGAGCAGCCAGGCCACATCGTCGCGTTCGCGGGACTTCCCGCTCTCGATCGCGGCGAGCGCCGTGGCCTTGAGCCGGGTGTAGTCCTGCATCGCCTTGATCGTGGCGTGCCGCTGGGCCTGGATGACGGCGCGGATGTCCACGCCGGGTGCGCCCACGGCCATGGCGAGCTTGATGGACAGCTCGTCGCGGGGCGGGTGGGAGCGGTCCACGGGGCGCTCGTACCACTCGTGCAGTTCGGCGCGTCCGGTGTCGGTGATGGCGTAGAGGGTGTGGCCGGCGGCGTCCTCGCCGCCGGGGGCGACGAGGCCGTCGCGTTCGAGGCGGGCGAGGGTGGTGTACACCTGCCCGACGTTGAGCGGCCAGGTGGAGCCGGTGCGGGATTCGAACTCGGTGCGCAGCTGGGAGCCGTACCGAGGACCCCGTTCCAGCAGGGCGAGAAGGCCGTGACGGATCGACATACCGAGTATGTATACCGAGTATGTTCACGCAGGGCAACCATCCCGGGTCGTACGCCGGAAGGGGGAGGGCAAGTGGGAGGGCGCGTGGGAGGGGTGTCGGACCGGGGGTCAGATGCCTCGGCGCAGCCGCATCCCGAGGTAGCCCAGACCCAGCCCCATCAGGGCGAATCCGGTCCCCAGCGGCAGTATGTGCGCGGCCAGGTCGGCGGCCCGCTCGTTCGGTTCGGTGCCGAGCGCGCTGATCACCTCGTGCGGGCTCGGGGTCGGGGCGGCGACGGGCGGCGGGCTCTCGGGCTCGGGGCGCGGGCGTACCGGCAGCGGCCGGGAGGCCACCATCAGCTCCGGGTTCGCGGGCTCCCCCGCCGGCCGCCCGGGCCGCTCGCGCCCGACGCCGGCGGCGCTGCCGGCCAGCTTCCCGTCCCCGTCCCCGTCCTCGTACGGATCGTCGGCCGCGGCCGCGGTGGCGGCGGGTACGAGCGCGGCGGCGGGCGCGACGGGTACGAGCGCGACGGGTACGAGCGCGGCGGCGATCAGTGCGGCGCAGGCCAGCCAGCGCGGCGGGCGGAAGCCTTGGATCACGGGGAGCCCCTCCCGTCCCTGGGGGTCCCCCCGGGCGAAGTCTGGGGGAGACCGAGCGTCCCGCCCAGAGTTGCATAATGGGGCAAAACCGGCATCCCGGGCGCCCCATCGGGGTGCCCGGGATGCCGGTGTGTCGTGATGCGCCGCCGTCGTGACGCGCAGGCGGGTGCCGGTCCGCTACTCGGGATTGCCGGTCGACACGGTCAGCGTGTACTCCGTGCCTTCCTTGTTGATCTTCTCGCCGGCGGCCGGCGACTGGACCAGCACGGTGTCCTTGCCGTACACGGCCTCGTCCTTCGTGATGATCGTGTACTTGCCGCCCGAGGCCTGGATGCACTCCTTCACGGAGAGCAGGTTCTTGTACGTGAGGTCCGGCGCCGAATATTTGCCGGCCTCGCTGTAGTGCTTCACCGGCTCCTTGCACTTCTTCGGGTCGATCGTGCGCGTGACGTCCGGCCCCTTGAACCCGGCCTTGGCGGAGGCGGACGCGGACGCGGAAGTGGAGCTTCCCGGGCCCGCGGTCACCCCCTTGTCCTCGTCGCCGCCGCTCATCGAGATCGCCGCGATCAGACCGCCGACGGCCAGCAGCGCCACCGCGACCGCGCCCACCACCAACGGCGTGTTCCGCTTGCCGTCGCCCGCGGCGGACGGGCTCGCCGTGGTCGCGGGGGAGATCGTGTACGGCGGCGGGGTGTGCGGCGCGTACTGCTGCTGCGGCGGGGGCGTGTGGGGGTACGCGTAGCCGCCCTGCGCGTGCGGCTGCGGCTGCGGCGGCGGCGTGGGCGCGTACGGGGCGGGCGTCGGGGTGTGCGGCGCCTGGTACGGCTGCTGCACCGACTGCGGCGGCGGCTGGAACCCGGAGTCCACCGGCGGGAACACGGCCGAGGCCACCCCCGCACCGCTGCCGCCCGTGGTGACCCCCTGCACGATGACCGGCGCCCCGGTCTGCCCGGAGGCCAGCACCCGCGCGACCTCGTCCCCCATGGCCGCGGCCGTGGGGAAGCGCTCGTTCGGGTTCTTCTTCAGGGCCCGCGCCACCAGCGCGTCCATCGCCGGGGTCAGCGTCCGGTTGATGGTGGAGGGAGCGACCGGCTCCTCCTGCACGTGGGCGTACGCGATGGCCAGCGGCGAGTCCGCGTCGAAGGGGATCCGCCCGGTCAGCAGCTGGAACAGCATGATGCCGACGGAGTACAGGTCGGAACGGGCGTCGACCCCGCGCCCCAGCGCCTGTTCGGGCGAGAGGTACTGCGGGGTGCCGACGACCATGCCGGTCTGCGTCATCGAGGTGACCCCCGACTGCATGGCGCGGGCGATGCCGAAGTCCATCACCTTGACCACGCCGCGCTTGTTGACCATGACGTTGCCGGGCTTGATGTCGCGGTGGACGAGCCCCATCTCGTGGCTGGTCTCCAGGGCGGCCAGCACATCGGCCGTCACCTTCAGCGCCTTGTCCGCCGGCATGGCCCCGTACTGGCGGATGTCCGCTTCGAGCACCGAGCCGAGCGGCCGGCCCTCCACGTACTCCATGACGATGTACGGCATCACCGCGCCGTCGCCCGCGCCGGAGCCGGCGAACGTCACTTCGCCCTCACCCGTGTCGAATACCGAGACGATGTTCGTGTGCGACAGTTTCGCTACAGCCTGCGCCTCGCGGCGGAATCGCTCGCGGAAGGACTGCTCCCGGCCGAGGTCGCTGTGCAGGGTCTTGATGGCGACCTGCCGGTCGAGTGCGGAGTCGTAGGCCAGGTACACGGAGGCCATGCCACCCGCACCCAGCAAGTCCCTTAGCTGGTAACGGCCACCGGCCAGAGAGCCGCCCGCGTACTGGCCCTGAGTGCCGTCCTGGCTCATGACTGTTGCTTCCCCTCGGGATGTGTCCCCACGCCGCTGGCTGGGCGCATGTGGCGCCCAGTCTGCCGGAGGGCAAGCACACGTCAAGCCAGGTGCCCGTTCCGTGACCACACGTGCACACGGTGGCCTTGTCCGAACGGTGACCGGTTCCGAGGCTGTAGCGTTCATCGGAGCACCAAGAAGAGGACTACCGCTGAGCGGCGGCCGAGACATACGACGGCGAGGACTGATGGCACCCGAACCCGAGGGAAACGGCGCCGGGATGACCGATGGTCCTGAGCACTGGGGCGCCGGCGGCCTGGTGGGGGACGGTCGTTACCGGCTGACGCACCGGCTGGGCCGCGGCGGCATGGCCGAGGTGTTCGCGGCCGAGGACGTGCGCCTGGGCCGCACCGTCGCCGTGAAGCTGCTGCGCGCCGACCTGGCCGAGGACCCGGTGTCCAAGGCCCGGTTCACGCGCGAGGCGCAGTCCGTCGCCGGACTGAACCACCACGCGGTCGTCGCCGTGTACGACTCGGGCGAGGACCGGGTCGGCCCGAACACCGTCCCGTACATCGTGATGGAGCTGGTCGAGGGCCGCACCATCCGCGACCTGCTGATCAGCGCCGAGGCCCCGGGCCCCGAGCAGGCGCTCATCATCACCTCGGGCGTGCTCGAAGCGCTCGCTTACTCGCACCAGCACGGCATCGTGCACCGCGACATCAAGCCGGCGAACGTCATCATCACCGAGACCGGCGCGGTCAAGGTGATGGACTTCGGCATCGCCCGCGCCCTGCACGGCGTGCAGTCGACGATGACCCAGACCGGCATGGTCATGGGCACCCCGCAGTACCTGTCGCCCGAGCAGGCCCTCGGCAAGGCCGTCGACCACCGCTCCGACCTGTACGCGACCGGCTGTCTGCTCTACGAACTCCTCGCGCTGCGGCCCCCGTTCACCGGCGAGACCCCGCTGTCGGTGGTCTACCAGCACGTTCAGGACGCGCCCGTGCCGCCCTCGCAGCTGCCGGAGGGTCACCAGATCCCGCAGGAGCTCGACGGCCTGGTGATGCGCTCCCTCGCGAAGGACCCGGACGACCGGTTCCAGAGCGCCGAGGAGATGCGCGGGCTGGTCCAGTACGCGCTCCAGATGCTGCACGACCAGGGGCCGAACACCGGCACCTGGAACACCGGCCCGGTCACCATGGCGCTGCCGCACGGGCGGGGCGGCGCCGCCACCACGGCCATGCCCGTGGGCGGGACCGGCGGGCAGCAGCAGTACCCCTCGAACGCCATGACCTCGCAGTTCCAGCAGCCCATGGTGCCGCCGCTGAACCCGGACGACGGCACGGCCTTCCCCGGCGGCCACGGCGGCCCGGGCGGCCACGGCGGCGGCTACGACGGTTACGACGACCGCGGCGGCAACGGCAGCCGGTGGAAGATGTGGCTGTTCGCGGTGCTCGCGGTCATCGCGATCGCGGGTGGCGTGGCCTACGCGGTCAACACCGTGAGCAAGGACAAGAAGACGCCGGAGACCACCCAGACCACTCCCGGTGGCCAGCCGAGCACGTCCGCCTCCCCGGACGCCTCGCCGTCGCAGCGCTCGCAGGACAACTCGCCCTCGTACAGCGACAACTCGCCGACGGCGACCCGCAGCAGGTCGGCGAGCAGCAGCCTGTCGCCCTCGCCGTCCGCGTCGCACTCCGCGTCCGCTTCCGCTTCGGCGTCGTCCTCGGCGACGACGAAGCCCCCGACGGCCACGGCGACGAAGCCCGCGACGACTCCGGCGACGAAGCCCCCGGAGACGGGCAACGGCGCCGAGTCCGAGGACTGAGGCGCGGGCACGGGCGTACGAGGACGGGCCCGGCGGAATTGAGTTTCCGCCGGGCCCGTTCCCGTTTCCACCCGTCGGATTGTCAGAGCGCGTGCTGGAACTGCCGGTCCGGATTTCCGGCGAGCGAGTGCACGGTGACGAACTGGGGTTCCATCCGCATGTAGACGGGGTCGAAGACGGCGCCGTCCACGAAATGCGGACCCGGTCCGAAGAGTTCCAGTTCGGCGGTGGTCGGTTCGATGACCTGCGCCGTTCCGGTGAACTGGACCGACCAGAGCCGGGGGTCCCGGGAATTGAAGTTGTCGGCTCCGTATGCCACCACACTGCCGTTGCAGGCCTGGTGGTAGCCGAATCCGGCGTGCATTCTCAGGACGACTTTTCGGTCCACCACGATGTGGCGGGCGAGTGCGAGGAAGGGCAGCGCGCGCATGCTGGTGGCCACCCGGCCGTACGGCACCCGGCGCAGCAGTTCGATGGCGTGGAGTTCCTCTGGGGACATGCCCACCACTGTCCGCGACCGGCGCGTCGCCGCGAAAGAGGAGCCCGCCCCGAGGATCGGGGACGTTGGTCCCGAATCGAACAAACCTCGCAGGGGGCAGGACCCCGCTAGCGCCGCTCCGCCTGCAGGCGCGCCACGTAGGCGGCGGCCTGGGAGCGCCGCTCCATGCCCAGCTTGGAGAGCAGGCTGGAGACGTAGTTCTTGATCGTCTTCTCGGCCAGGTGCAGCCGCTCGCCGATGACGCGGTTGGTCAGGCCCTCGCCGATCAGGTCGAGGATCTTCCGCTCCTGCTCGGTGAGGTTGGAGAGGCGGTCGTCGCCCTTGCCGTTCTTGCCGTCACGCAGCCGCTCCAGCACCCGGGCGGTGGCCACCGGGTCCAGCAGGGACCTGCCCGCGGCGACGTCGCGTACGGCGTTCAGCAGCTCATTGCCGCGGATCGCCTTCAGCACGTAGCCCGAGGCGCCGGCCATGATCGCGTCGAAGAGCGCCTCGTCGTCGGCGAACGAGGTCAGCATCAGACACTTGATGTCCTCGTTCTGGGAGCGCACCTCGCGGCACACCTCCACGCCGCTGCCGTCCGGCAGGCGGACGTCGAGGACGGCCACGTCAGGGCGGGTGGCGGGGATGCGGACCAGCGCGTCCGCCGCCGTACCGGCCTCGCCGACGATCTCGATGTCCTGTTCGACCGACAACAGCTCGTGAACACCCCGACGTACCACTTCGTGGTCGTCCAGGAGGAATACCTTGATTTTTCCGTCTTCGCGCACGAAGTCAGTTTCACACACTCACCCCTTCCCTGCCGGAGTTACCCGGGATAACGTGCCGTTGTTCCCGGCCCCTGCAAGGCTGTGACCAGTGGTTGTTCCCGCTTCAGTCGATTTACTTGGAAATCCAAGCAAAATCGCAGGTCAAACGGGGTTTCGCAGTTATGCGGCGCACTGGGTAACGTGCATTGCGCAGGGCACTCGCCGGGGCACCTGTCACGCCTGAATCCCTACGCGACGCACCCACCCCGTGCGCGCGTCACGGATCCAGGTGAGCCGCACTGGACCCCGGAGAACCCGGGTGCCGGACCGACGGAGGAGCACACGTGACCGTGGAGAGCACTGCCGCGCGCAAGCCGCGACGCAGCAGCGGCACCAAGCGGGCGGCAGGCGCGGCCAACGCCGCCAAGCCCACCGCTGCCACCGCGCAGACGCAGAACGCCGAACCTCAGCTCGTACAGCTGCTGACGCCCGAAGGGGACCGGGTCGACAACGCGGAAAACGCGGAGTTCGCCCCCTTCGTCGCCGACATCACCACCGAGGACCTGCGCGGGCTGTACCGCGACATGGTCCTGACCCGCCGCTTCGACGGCGAGGCGACCGCCCTGCAGCGCCAGGGAGAGCTGGGCCTGTGGGCCTCGCTCCTCGGCCAGGAGGCCGCCCAGATCGGCTCCGGCCGGGCCCTCAACGACGACGACTACGTCTTCCCGACCTACCGTGAGCACGGTGTGGCCTGGTGTCGCGGCGTCGACCCGACCAACCTGCTCGGCATGTTCCGCGGCGTGAACCACGGCGGCTGGGACCCGAACACCAACAACTTCCACCTCTACACGATCGTCATCGGCTCGCAGACGCTCCACGCGACCGGTTACGCGATGGGTGTGGCCAAGGACGGCGCCGACTCCGCGGTCATCGCCTACTTCGGCGACGGCGCGTCCAGCCAGGGCGACGTCGCCGAGGCGTTCACCTTCTCTGCCGTCTACAACTCCCCCGTGGTGTTCTTCTGCCAGAACAACCAGTGGGCGATCTCCGAGCCGACCGAGCGTCAGATGCGCGTGCCGCTCTACCAGCGCGCGCAGGGCTTCGGCTTCCCGGGCGTCCGTGTCGACGGCAACGACGTGCTGGCCTGCCTGGCCGTGACCCGCTGGGCCCTGGACCGGGCGCGCCGCGGCGAGGGCCCGACCCTGGTCGAGGCGTTCACGTACCGGATGGGTGCGCACACCACCTCCGACGACCCGACGAAGTACCGGCGGGACGAGGAGACGGCGGCCTGGGAGGCGAAGGACCCGATCCTGCGCCTGAAGGCCCACCTGCTGGCCAGCGGCGGCGCCGACGAGGCGTTCTTCGCGGAGCTGGAGGCGGAGAGCGAGACCCTGGGCAAGCGCGTGCGCGAGGCCGTGCGCGCCATGCCCGACCCCGACACCATGGCGATCTTCGAGAACGTCTACGCGGACGGGCACGCGCTCGTCGACGAGGAGCGCGCCCAGTTCGCCGCCTACCTCGCGTCCTTCGAGGAGGGTCACTGATGGCTGTCGAGAAGATGTCGATCGCGAAGGCGCTCAACGAGTCGCTGCGCAAGGCCCTGGACACGGACCCGAAGGTCCTGATCATGGGCGAGGACGTCGGCAAGCTGGGCGGTGTCTTCCGGATCACCGACGGCCTGCAGAAGGACTTCGGCGAGGAGCGGGTCATCGACACCCCGCTCGCCGAGTCGGGCATCGTCGGCACCGCCATCGGCTTGGCCCTGCGCGGGTACCGGCCGGTCGTGGAGATCCAGTTCGACGGCTTCGTGTTCCCGGCGTACGACCAGATCGTCACGCAGCTCGCGAAGATGCACGCCCGTGCGCTCGGCAAGATCAAGCTGCCGGTCGTCGTGCGCATCCCGTACGCGGGCGGCATCGGCGCGGTCGAGCACCACAGCGAGTCCCCGGAGGCGCTGTTCGCCCACGTGCCGGGCCTCAAGGTGGTCTCCCCGTCGAACGCGAGCGACGCGTACTGGATGCTCCAGCAGGCGATCCTCAGCGACGACCCGGTGATCTTCTTCGAGCCGAAGCGGCGCTACTGGGACAAGGGCGAGGTCGATGTCGACGCGATCCCCTACCCGCTGCACAAGGCGCGCGTGACGCGCGAGGGCTCGGACGTCACCCTGGCCGCCTACGGTCCGATGGTGAAGGTCTGCCTGGAGGCGGCGGCCGCGGCCGCCGAGGAGGGCAAGTCGGTGGAGGTCATCGACCTGCGCTCGATGTCCCCGGTCGACTTCGACGGGATCCAGGCGTCGGTGGAGAAGACCCGCCGGCTCGTGGTCGTCCACGAGGCCCCGGTCTTCCTCGGTGTCGGCGCGGAGATCGCTGCTCGCATCACGGAGCGGTGCTTCTACCACCTGGAGGCGCCGGTCCTGCGCGTGGGCGGTTTCCACGCCCCGTACCCGCCGGCCCGCCTGGAGGACGAGTACCTGCCTGGCCTGGACAGGGTGCTCGACGCCGTCGACCGCTCGCTGGCGTACTGAGGAGCCACGTTCATGACCATCCGCGAATTCAAGATGCCCGACGTGGGCGAGGGCCTCACCGAGGCCGAGATCCTCAAGTGGTACGTCCAGCCGGGTGACACGGTCACCGACGGCCAGGTCGTCTGCGAGGTCGAGACGGCCAAGGCCGCCGTGGAACTGCCGATCCCGTTCGACGGTGTCGTGCACGCGCTCCTCTTCGAGGAGGGCACCACGGTCGACGTCGGCCAGGTCATCATCTCCGTGCAGACCGAGGGCGGCGCCGAGCCGGAGGCGGTGGCTGCTGCCGCGGCTCCGGTCGCCGCCGCCGCCGAGCCGGCCGCCCCGGCGGCCCGCCAGCCCGTCCTGGTGGGCTACGGCGTCTCGGAGGCCTCCACCAAGCGCCGCCCGCGCAAGGCGGCCCCCGCGCCCGCCGTGGCCGCGCAGAACGGCACGTCCGCTCCGGCCGCTCCGCCGGCTCCGGCCGCGCCCGTGCTCCCCGCGGTCCCGGCGCAGCCGGCCGGCGAGCGGCCGCTTGCCAAGCCGCCCGTGCGCAAGCTCGCCAAGGACCTCGGCATCGACCTGGCCGCGGTGGTCCCCACCGGCGACGGCGGGGTCGTGACCCGGGAGGACGTCCACGCGGCGGCCGCCGCGGCGATCGCCCCGCAGGCCGCGCCCGCACCGGTCGCCGCACCGGCCCCGGTGGCGGCTCCGGCCGCCTCGGCCGCGCCGGTCGAGCCGTCCGCGCGGGAGACCCGTATCCCGGTCAAGGGCGTCCGCAAGGTCACCGCCCAGGCCATGGTCGGCTCGGCCTTCACCGCGCCGCACGTCACCGAATTCATCACGCTCGACGTGACGCGCACGATGAAGCTGGTCCAGGAGCTCAAGGACGACCCGGACCTCGCGGGGCTGCGCATCAACCCGCTGCTGCTCATCGCCAAGGCCGTCCTGGTGGCCATCCGCCGCAACCCGGACGTCAACGCGTCCTGGGACGAGGCGGCCCAGGAGATCGTGCTCAAGCACTACGTCAACCTGGGCATCGCGGCGGCCACCCCCCGCGGGCTGATCGTCCCGAACATCAAGGACGCCCACGCCAAGACCCTCGGCGAGCTGTCGGAGTCGCTGTCCTCGCTGGTCGCCACGGCCCGCGACGGCAAGACCTCCCCGGCCGACATGCAGAACGGCACCATCACCATCACCAACGTCGGCGTCTTCGGCGTCGACACCGGTACGCCCATCCTGAACCCCGGCGAGTCCGCGATCCTCGCGGTCGGTGCGATCAAGCTCCAGCCGTGGGTCCACAAGGGCAAGGTCAAGCCGCGTCAGGTCACCACCCTGGCCCTGTCGTTCGACCACCGTCTCATCGACGGTGAGCTCGGCTCCCGCTTCCTGGCCGACATCGCGGCGGTCCTGGAACACCCCCGCCGCCTGATCACCTGGTCGTAGCGGCACACCCCGCACCAACCGCCGATGGCCGGTCTCCCCCGTGGAGGCCGGTCATCGGCTTTCGCGTCCCGCTCGGATTGAAGTGAGGCCCGTGCAGATCGTCGACATCCGTGCAATTCCCGGCAGCCCCGGCGACGTGACCTTCACGAGTTCGGCGGGGCAGGCGTGGGGACGGTGGCACGGAGACCTGCCCCCCGACGGCACCTCGCATGTGGAGCTCGACGTCCCGGAGCCTGTCACGACGTGGCGGCCCGCTGACTCTCCCGACGTCCTGGCGGGTGCTCCGCAGTCGGACCTGACGGTATGCGCGGTGGTGGACTCGGTGGACGAGGACGGTGTGGTGGCGCTCCGGCTCGCGGCGGACATCGTCCTGGTCGACTGGGAGGCCGAGGCGGTCCCCTCGCCCGGGGAGCGGATCACGTTCGTGACGCCGGCGGTCGAGCTGTATCCGTACGCGATCTAGGGGGTGTCTTGTGCTGTGACCGTGCGCACGATGAAATCACTCGGCACGCGGAAGGCGGCGTGTGATCATCTCCGGATGATCTTTCGCGCTGCCACCGCAGACCCCGCAGACATCGACCGCGCCGTCGCCTACCCGGCCGACGGCCCCGTCGCCGCCCTCACCGCCGAGCGGATCCGTGAGGAGCTCGCCGGGAACCAGTTCCGCCCCGAGTGGATCTGGTTCGCCGAGGACGAGCACGGCGAGATCCTGGCCCGCGCCCTGTGGTGGGGCCGCGCCGACAGTGAGCGGCCCATCGCGCTCGACTGCCTCCAGGTGCGGGCCTCGGTGGCCGACCCGGCCGCCGTGGCCGCCGGGCTGCTCGCGGCCGGGCACGCCGCCTTCGGGAACCTGCCGGTCTACAACATCTCCCTGCCCCGCGGCTGGCGGGCCGAGCCGGAGCTGGCCGCCGCGGTCGCCTGGCGGCAGGAGGCCGCGTACAAGACCGGCCTGACGTCCGAGATCGAGCGGCTGCGCTACGAGTGGACCCCGCAGGCCGGGACCACCGAGCCCACCGGGCGGCTCCTCTTCCGCGACGGCACCGACGAGGAGTTCCTGGACGCCTTCGTCCGCCTGTCGGCCGGCAGCCTCGACCTGCACACGCAGACCGAGCTCCGGTCGATGGACGCGGAACAACTGGCCCGCGAGGACATCGAGTTCTACCTGGACTGCCCCGGCGAGCGTTCCTGGTGGCGCCTCGCCCACCTCCCGGACGGCACCCTGGCGGGCATGGCGATCCCCTCGGCGACCCCGTACCACCGCAACGTCGGCTACCTGGGCGTCGTACCGGAGCAGCGCGGCCAGGGCCTGATCGACGAGATCCTGGGCGAGATCACCCGCTTCCACGCGGCCGAGGGCGCGGAGCGCATCACCGCGACCACGGACACCGTCAACGCCCCGATGGCCGCCGCCTTCGACCGTGCCGGGTACCAGGTCTCGGAGATCCGCCTCGTCCTGGAAGGCCCCTCGGGGCGGTAACCTCCCGCCCGGGGAAGGGGGTCGGGGTGTCCATCGCCGAATTGCAGGTGTACTCCGTCGAGGAGGCCGACGTCACCGGCGGCGTGTGCGTGGTCCGGTGCGTCGGCGGCGTGGCGCGGACCGGGCAGGTCTACGCGGCGGGGGAACTCCGGCTCTGGCTGCGCCGCATCGAGCGGTACGGGCGGCCCGTCGGCTCCTTCGGGGCCGGGCACATCGCGAAGGTCCACCTCACGGGCACCGTGGTCGCGCTGCTCAGCAGGGGTCAGGTGCTGACCTCCGTGCCGCCCGAGGGACATTCGCTGGAGGAGCTGAGGCCTGGCTGGCCACCGGCCCGCCGCTGGAGGACGAGCCGCCGCCGCGGACCCTGCGCGTCATGGCGGTCGGGCGGATGCAGGACGAGCGCGGGCCCGACGAGGTCCGGCTGCGCTGGGGCCGGGTGGCGCTGGCCGCGACGTACCGCTGCGCGCGGGCCGAGGGCGCGGACGAGCTGGCCCGGGCGGCCGAACTGGCCGCCGTACGGGGCTACTTGATCCGTACCTTCGGCCCGGAGCGCGGCGGCGACCCGGCCGCCCTGTGCCGGGAGCTGCTGGACCTGATCGACCTGACCCCGGAGGCGGCGGTGGCGCAGGCCCGCGGCTGGCGCGACCTCCCGCACCCCCGGATCCTGCACCTGCGCCGCATCAAGATCCTGATCGCCCGGATGGCCCTCGTACGCCCCCACCTCCCGGCCGCGGGCCCCCTCGCGGAGGCGGTCGACGCATGGTCGGCGGCCCGGCCCCACCTGCCGTGAGTGGGAGCCCGTTGTACAGCCTCCAGGCCTGTCGGGGCTCAGTACGGGCGGTCTGGCGGTCGGTCCGGCGTCCCGGCGGTCCGGCGGTCTGGCGGTCTGGCGGTCGGTCTAGCGGTCGGTCCCGCGGGCGGCGTTGCCGAGGACCTTGGTCGGGGTGATGCGCACGACCACGCGGACGTCCTCGGCCGGGGCGTCCCGGTACTCCTTGCCGCCGCCCGGGCCGAGGTACTCCTCGGCGATGCGCACGGCCACCTCGCGGCCGATGTCCTCGGTGACGGTGGCCGTGCCGCGGATCTCGGCGTAGAGGAAGGGGTTGGCCAGGTCGAAGACGGTGAGGCCGACCCGCCCGTCCCGGACGATGTTGCGCTCCTTGCGGCGGCCCTGCGAGGTGGAGATCAGCAGCTCGCCACCGTCACGGGTCACCCAGATCACCGAACTCTGCGGGCTGCCGTCGGGGTTGATGGTGGACAGGACGGCGGGGTGCGGCGAATCGAGCAGCGCGCGCACGGTCTCGTTCAGCTCAACAGTCATGGCGGCGAGGCTAGTCGGGGCCGGGTGGGACCGCCGCCGGTTTTCGGCCGGGGCCGCCGACGACCCGACGCCGGTCACGTGGTCACTTGAAGGGGATGTTGATCCACGGGCTGGCCGGATCGGTGGTCAGCGTGAGATGCCCGGCGAGGGCGCTCGTGTACCAGGTGCCGAACTCCTCCTCGTCGAAGTGCAGGCACCGGCCGAGGATGTACCCGGCGGAGAACTCCGCCCACGAGCGGTACGTCCGCTGGGCCGCCTCCCCGGCACGCTGCACGGCCTTCTCCGCCTCGTGGAGGGTGCCGAAGCGGCAGCCGACGCCCCAGCGGGCCATCTGGGAGGCCCGGCCGATGTCCCAGCCCTCCACCGAGCGGACCCAGCCGTCCTCGGGGAGCAGCCCGTCGGCCCGGAAGCGCTGCTCGTAGCGGGCTATGCGGCCGATGAGGCGCTTGACGCCGGCGATCTCGCCCTCCACCTCGGCGGTGGGGCGCGGCTGGGCGACGGTGACCCCGTCGGGGGTGAGCTGCGGCTCGGCGGAGCGCTCGGCGCTGCGGCGCAGGCTGGCCTCGGCGGCGTGCCGCCAGTGCTCGACGTCCACGGGCCCGGCGAAGTCGGAGGCGAGGACGCGGCGGACGCGGAGCGCGTACTCCCACACGGGGCTGACCATGCCGGCGCTCAGGAGCTGCTCCAGCGTGGCGAGCCAGTCGGCCCGGTCGGTGATGCCCCACCACTGCTCGAGGCGGCGGCGCTCGCGGTGGTAGCCGTTGCCGTGGTAGGCGATGGAGTTCCAGAACTCGCCGTTCGACACGGCGAGATGGCCGCCGACGGCCAGGCCGTGCGCGATCGGCCCGTGCAGCGGTCCGCCGGTGAAGAGGGCGTGGACCTTCCCGTCGGGCAGGCCGTAGGAGGGGGCGGCGTCCGCGTGCGCGCGCCAGCGGGCCAGGTCGGCGGGGGTGGTGGTGAGGTAGGCCTCGGCGGGGGAGCCCGGGTTCACGGCGAGGAAGGCGGGATCGGTGGGGGCCCAGACCTTGGAGTACCAGCCCAGGCTCCGGGACTCGTAGACCGTCTCGGGCGTGGGCGCGGGCAGCATGCCGGCGGTGTGGACGACGAGCATGCGGTCCGGGGTGGCGTGGAAGAAGAGCGACTCGGGATGCGCGTCGGCCTGCAGGCGGGGCTGCGCGAGGTAGAGCTGCGCGCGGGCGAGGACGTCGAAGTACGCTGCCCAGTCGCCGGCGGTCTTGGCCTCGTACAGCTCTCTCTCGATGACGCTCGGCGCGATCCAGATCCCCATACGGGGACCTTATACGGGCGCCCGGAGGGCCTGCTCGGCCCATGCGGTCTTCCCGGTCGTGCGGCCCGGGGACGGTCAGCGCACGAGGGCCGCGCGCAGGGCGGTGGTCGTCCTCGCCGCTTCGGGGAGGTCGGCGGTGTCCGCGAGCCTGAGTCCGCCGAAGGTGGTGTCGTCGCTCCACGCGCAGATGGACTGGGGGCCGTCCGGGCCCTCGACGTGTCCGCAGCTCAGACGCCCGCCGGTCGGACCCGGCTCGAACGTCGTGACGTCGGATGCCTTCGCGGTGGTGAAGACGTCGCGGAACTGCTTCTCGATCGTGCCGTTCTGCTTCGCCTTGCGCAGGCTGGGGTCCGAGTCGATGGTGGTGACGAAGAGGAAGACGTGTACGAGCCCGTCCCCGTCCTTGTCGTAGTACCAGCGCTGTCCGTTCTTCCTGCCGGCTGCCTTCGCCTCGATGGCGTTGCGCTCGGCGGAGTCGGCGGTGAGCAGCCGATAGCCGGAGAAGCCGTCCGGCGCGCCGAGCGTGACCGCCTGCGCGGTCTCCTGCGGGGCGCTGCCCGGGTGGTACGAGGCCTTGGCCTTCACCCCAGCGGCGACGGCGATCAAGACCGTCGCGACGACGATGACCAGGTGGCGGTTGCCGCGCAGGCGCTTGCGCTCGGCGGGCGGGAGGGCGCTCTCCTCCTCGGCGTTGCGCCAGGACCTGGTGAGGCGCCAGAGGAACGCGATGGCGACGGCGCCGACGGCGAACGTCCCGAAGACCTGTCCGGCGGCATAGCTCTGCGAGGTGGTGTCCACGGACAGGGGGATCATGGACGGCATCGTACGTCCAGTCGATTGCCTACCGGGGTGGGGCGAGGGCGAAGACGGTGCCTCGGGACGAAGTGCTGTAGACGGTGCTGCCCTGGACGATCAGAGTGATGGGTCGGTTGAGGCCGGACCGGGTCGACTTCTCGGGGTCTCTGCGCGGGGCGCTGCGCCACAGCTCGTGCCCTGTTTCCGCGTCCCTGGAGACGATCTCGCCGTTCGTGGTCTGGACGTACACCCGGCCGTCCTGGACCACGGGCCCCTGCAGGGGGTCCGTGCCGGTGGACTCGGCCCACAGTTCCTTGCCGCCGGTGAGGTCGACGGCGCGCAGCTGCCCGTCCTCGCGGAGGTCGAAGACGGCAGAGTCGGTGACGACGGCCCGGCTGGTCACCTGGATGTCGGCCGGGCCGGGAAGATCCTTGCCGTCGGCCGCCGAGAGCTGGAGTACCTTGCGCGCCTCCAGTCCCTGCCTGCCCGGCGGGGCGGTCACGGCGACCAGGGTGCCCGGCCTGCCGCCGATGACGGCGAAACGCTGGTCGACGGGGCGCTGCCACTGGGTCTTCCCGTCCGCGGGCGAGAGCCGTAGCAGCACGGCCTCGATCTCGTCCCCCACGCCTGCCTTGAACCCCTCGACGAACAGTCCGTTCACGAGGCCGGACAGCTGGACGTTGGTGTACTCGGTGAACTTCCGTGTCCACAGCGGCTCTCCGGTGGCAGCGCTCCAGGCGCGCAGGACCGGGTTCTCCCGTCCGTTCGACGTGACGAGGGTGTCCCCCGCCAAGAACGCCTCCTCGCCGGCGGTGTCCGTGAGGTGCCGCTGCCAGCGGAACGTCCCGGTACTGGTGTCCAGGGCGAACAGGGTGCCCGACGGCGCTTCCCCGCCCTCCACGCCTCTGTCCGGCTTCATGAGGTAGGCGAGGCCGGTGGCAGGCGCGACCGCCAGGAGGTGGAGGCTGTCCTTGATGCCGTCGGCCGCCGTGGGGATGACTGCGCCGGTGCCACCGTCGAACTGAACGATGCCCACGTGCCCTTCGCAGAGGACGTCTTTGCCGGTTCCGAGGCAGCTGCCCAGCTCCGCTTCGGGGCCCGGGTTCTTGGCTCGTTGCGGGATCGGGGTCTCCCACCGGGCCCACCCCCCGGGTGCCATCGCCGCCGCGGCCTCCCGCGCCGGCCCTGCCGAAGGCGACGGGGAGACGGCCGCGGGCGGGGTTTTGGGCGGCCGGTCCGGGTACAGGGCCCAGGCAGTGGCCGAGGCCGCCGCCACCGTGAGGGCGATGCCCGCCGCCACGCCCGCCTTGACGCGCCGCCGCGGGCCTGCGGTGCGTACGGGCGGCGCGGCCCGGCCCGACTTCCTGCGGTGGGCCCGCGAGCCGAGCAGCGCGAGCAGTTCGTCCGCCGTCGGGCGGGCCGCCGGCTCCTTCGCCAGGCACGGCCCGACGATGGGCAACAGCGACTGCGGCAGGCCGTCGAGCGCGGGCGGCTCGTGTACGACGTTCCAGGCGATCGCATAGGCGGATTCGGCCTCGAAGGGGCTGCGGCCGGTCGCCGCATAGGCGAGCACCGAACCGAGCGCGAAGACGTCGGCGGCCCGGTCGGTCTCCTTCGGCGTGCGGAACTGCTCGGGGGCCATGAAGGGCGGGGTCCCGATGACCACGCCCGTCTGCGTGAGGGCGTCCGAGTCGGCGGCGCGCGAGATGCCGAAGTCGATGACCCGGGGGCCGTCCTCGGCCAGCAGGATGTTGCCGGGCTTGAGGTCCCGGTGGACGAGTCCCGCGCGGTGGATGTCCCGTAGCGCCTCGACCAGGCCGGAGGCCAGCTGCCACACCTCGTCGGCGGCCATCGGCCCGCCTGCGGCGATCTGTTCGGCGAGCGTCGGGCCCGGCACGTACAGGGTCGCCATCCACGGCTCGCCACCGCTCGTGTCGGCGTCGATGACCGGGGCGGTGAACGCCCCGCTCACGGCCCTGGCGGCCTCGACCTCTCGCGCGAAGCGGACCCGGAACAGCGGGTCCGCCGCGTACTGCTCCCGGATCACCTTCACCGCCGCCTGCCGGCCCGACGGCGAGACCGCGAGGTAGACGATCCCCATGCCGCCCGCGCCGAGGACCCGTTCCACCTCGTAGTGACCTACGTGGGTAACGCCCGGCACGGCCTGCTCGCTGAGCTCCACTGGATGCGGCTCCCCTGTCCCC
The DNA here is from genome assembly GCF_055571215.1 of Streptomyces sp. NPDC030995. Taxonomy (NCBI): domain Bacteria; kingdom Bacillati; phylum Actinomycetota; class Actinomycetes; order Kitasatosporales; family Streptomycetaceae; genus Streptomyces; species Streptomyces sp. NPDC030995. The sequence goes on along the minus strand of NZ_JBVIFS010000004.1, from coordinate 75,947 downwards.
CGGAATGGCTGCCGCACTCTATCGAAGGCCAATGCGTGACGGGCCGTGTACTCCCGTGGTTCCACGGGGCGTTGGGGAGCCGCGCGGGCCGACGCCGCCGGCACGCCCCCCGTGCCACCGCGCGACCGTGCGGACCCCCTTGACGGGTCCCTGCGGCAGGGAGACGCTCGCGGGTCTCGCATCCGAGCGGTTGCACACTGGGGGGCCGGTATGCCGGAGGAGTCTGTCCAGACAGTGGGGGAGCTGCGGGCGCAGCTCATCGCGTACGGGGCGCGGTGGTCCGTGAGCGAGCACCTCGCCGACGAGGAGCCCGTGCCGCGGCCCTCGCTCGGGCTCGTGCCCGGGACGAACCTGACGCCCGCCGAGGCCGTGGCGCCCCTGGACCTGGGGGCGCTCATCGGGCACGAGAGCGGCAATCCGCACCTCACCCGGCGCCGGGCCGCCCACGGGCTGATACCGGGCGCCGGTGCACCGACGGCCGGAGCGGCCCGGCCCGCCGCCGTCGACTGGCGCAGCCGCTGGGGCTGGCCGTGGATCACCAAGGTGAAGGACCAGAACCCGTGCGGTTCCTGCTGGGCCTTCGGCGCCGCGGGCCTGGTGGAGTCCATGGCCCGCATCGAGCACGACGTATGGGCCGAGCGCTCCGAGGGCGATGTGCACGACGGCTTGAGGTTCACCTGCGGCCAGGGGTCCAACCCCGAGACCGCGCTCGACTGGATCAGGGGCAACGGCGGGCTCGCCGACCCGGACTGCTGGCCGTACAGCACCCCGCCCGCGGGGCTCCCCGCCGCCCGCCGCGACGCCTGGCGCGCCGAGTACACGCCCAGCTGGGACCGCTCCGGCCGCACCGTCCGGATCACCGATTACGTCCGGCTCGGCGACGTCGAGCAGCAGAAGGTCTGGCTGGACACGGTCGGCCCGCTGACCGCCTGCTTCGACGTGTACGACGACTTCTTCGGCCTCGGCTCCGGGGTGTACCACCGCACCAGCGACCATCTCGCGGGCGGCCACTGCGTGTTGATCGTCGGCTACGACGACGCGGCCGGCTGCTGGCTGTTCAAGAACTCCTGGGGGACCGGCTACCACGTGGGCGGCTACGGCCGGATCGCCTACGGCGAGGTCAACATCGACTACTGGGCCAAGTGCGGCCTGCGCGGCACCAACATCGACCCGTGGACCAAGCGCCGCCTGCACACCGGCAACGTCTACGAGAGCGGCAACGGCCGCGCCCACCGCAACTTCGAGCTGCTCGCCACCACCACCGGCGCCCGTCTCCAGCACTGGTGGCGCGAGGGCGACGCGCCCTTCGCGTGGGCCCGCGCCGGCACCTTCGCCGGCGACGCCTCCGGCCAGCCCGCCTTCACCGGCACCACCTACAACCGGAACATGGAGTCCCTGCACGTGACCACCGGCGGCCGGCTGCGCCACTGGTACTACGAGCAGTCCGCCGGCGTCTGGCGCGACGGCGGCGCCTTCGGTCCGGGCGACGCGGCGATCGGATCCACCCCGGCCTTCATCCAGAGCGACTACGGCAAGCCGGGCAACTTCGAGGTGGTCGTCCGCACCGCCGACGGCCGCCTGAACCACTGGTGGCGCATCAACGGCGCCCCCTGGACCTGGAACGACGGCGGCCGCTTCGCCTCCGGCATCGCCCACTACGGGCCCGCCCTCGTGCAGACCCGCTCCCGCCACCTGGACCTGGTCGCCGCCCGCACCGACGGCCGCATGCAGCTGTGGTGGCGCGACGATCCGAACGGCTTCGCCTGGCGCGCCGGGGAGGTCTTCGGCAGCGGCACGGCAGCGGTCTGCGCACCCTGCCTGATCGAGGGGCAGTACGGTGCCGCGGACGAGGACACCGCCGGGAACTACGAGCTGTGCGTGGCCGTCGCCGGCGGGCAGGTGGAGCACTGGTGGCGCGGCAACGCGGGCGGCTCCGCCTGGCGACGCAGCGCGGTCTTCGGGCACGACGTCGCCGCCGTCACCGGGATGCTCCAGGGCAGCTTCGGGTTCAACCTGGAAGTCATCGTCCTGCGCACCGACCGCCGCCTCCAGCACTACTGGCGGGACGGCGCGGGCTGGCACGAGGGGCCGGTCATCGGCCCCGTGTGAGTCCGGACTACGGAGAGGAGCCGGCGGGCGTGGAGGTACGGAGCGTCGTGCTGAGCCCCGGTGAGCCGTACGAGCTGCGGCTCACCGGCCGCGGCGCGCGCGGGTACGTGTGGACCTGGCAGGTCACCGGGGACGCGGACCTGGTGACGGTGGCAGAGACGCCGCCCGCAGTGGCGCCGCCCGCGGTGGCGGCGCCGCTCCCCGGGGCGGCCGTGGAGCGGACGTACGTCGTACGGGGGCGTCCCCCGGGCGGCGGGCGGGCCCGGATCCGCTTCGCGCAGGTCCGGCCGCCCTACCCGCAGGAGGCCCCGTACGACGAGTTCGTGCTGGACGTGGAGATCACCGCCGCGCCCTGAGCACGGCGTGCTGTACGGCTTCCAGCGGGCCGCGGTCGAAGCGGTGCAGCCAGAGCCGGGAGCCGGCGGCCAGGGTGAGGGAGACCCCGGCCCACAGGGCGATCACCCACCAGGGGCCGCTGCCGCCCAGCCGCTCCGCGAGGCCGAGCCCGATGCCGTAGCAGAGCAGCATGCAGAGCAGGTTCTGGGCGACGTAGCAGGACAGGGCGGTGCGGCCGACGGAGGCGAGGGCGGTCGTCGCGGGTTTCGGGAGCCGGCGGCGGTCGAGGGCGACGCCGATCAGGCCGATGTAGCCGAGGGCGAGCAGCGGCGCGGCGCCGTAGCGGCCGAGGACGTAGAAGTCGTCGCCGCCGAGGGTGGTCGCGGCGTTCAGGGGCAGCCCGAGGCCGAGGCCCCAGGCGGCCATCCGGGTCCGGATGCGCCGGCCGCCCGCGGTGGCGGTGAAGGCGCCCGCGCGGTGCAGGCGCACACCGAGGAGGAAGAGGAAGACGAGCAGTCCGAAGGAGAAGACGGGCTCGATGCGCAGCGCGGCGAAGTGCTCCAGGCGGAAGGCGATCTGGGCGCCGTAGCCGCCGTGGGCGTACAGCTCGACGACATCCGCGTCCGGCGCCTTCGCCGGGGCGCCGCCGGTGTCGGAGCCGCCGGTGTCGGCGAGGGCCCCCAGCGTGACCAGGCCGACCAGGGTCAGGTGCACCCCCGCGGCCGTCCACATGGCCACGCGCCGCACCCGTTCGGAGCGGGCCAGCAGCCAGGCGACGAGGAGGGCGGTCACCGCGTACCCCATCAGCACGTCCCAGGCGAAGACGAGGACGAAGTGGACGGTGCCCTCGACGAAGAGGAAGGCGGCGCGCCGCGGGTAGCGGCCGGGCCAAAGGTCGCCGCGGCGTGCGGCGGAGTCGTACTGGATGGCAAGGCCCACGCCGAACAGGACCGTCAGCAGCGCCAGGAACTTGCCGTCCGCGAGGAAGCGGAAGACGGTTTCGGCGATGGTGGCGGCGGACGGGTCGGCGATCGGGTCGGGGAGTGAGAGCCCGCCCTGGAGCACGCTCCCTTCCGAGCCGGGGGAGGCGAAGATCCAGACATTGGTCATGAGCGTGCCGAGGATGGCGGCGCCGCGCAGGACGTCGAGGAGGGGGAGCCGGGCGGTCTTCGGGACCACCGGGGCGAGCAGGGTGTCGGCCATGGATCCAGCGTCCCGGCGCGCGGGGCCGTGTACGTCGTGCCGGTGGACGAACCCGCCGTACATCCTTCGATGCAGTCTTGGATGCTGAGACGCGCCAAGGCTGTACACGACATGTATCTATCCTGTGCCCATGCCAGCACCCGCACCCGCCGCCGACCGCGTCTACCGGCACATCAAGCAGGGCGTTCTCGACCGCCGGTACGAGGGCGGCACGCTCCTCACCGAGGGCGAGGTCGCGCAGGCCGTGGGCGTCTCCCGCACGCCGGTGCGCGAGGCGCTGCTGCGCCTGGAGACGGAGGGGCTGATCCGGCTCTACCCCAAGAAGGGCGCGCTGGTCCTGCCCGTGTCGGCGCAGGAGATCGCGGACGTCGTCGAAACCCGGCTGCTGGTCGAGGAGTTCACCGTACGGCGGGCCGTCCCGGCCCCGGCCGCACTCCTCGCGCGGCTGGAGGAACTGCTGCGGGAGCAGGAGCGGCACGCGGACAGCGGCGACCTGGCGGCGTTCGCGGCCGTGGACCGCTGCTTCCACGCCGAGATCGTCCGGCATGCCGGCAACCAGATCCTGTCCCGCCTCTACGACCAACTGCGCGACCGGCAACTGCGGATGGGCGTCGCGGTGATGCACGCCCACCCGGACCGGGTCGCGCAGAACCTCGTCGAACACCGCGAGGTCCTGGCGGCGCTGCGGGAGGGCGACGCGGACCGGGCGGCCGCCTGCGTACGGGGGCACCTGGGCCGGGTCGGAACCCTGATGCGCGGGGACGCCCGGTGAGCGCCCTCGATCCTCCCGGCGGGCGCAGGGCCGTCGCCGTCTGGAGCATCGGCGTCGCCGTCTACTTCGTGGCGGTGATCTTCCGTACCAGCCTGGGCGTGGCCGGCCTCGACGCCGCCGACCGCTTCCACGTCAACGCCTCCGCGCTGGCCACCTTCTCCCTCCTCCAGCTGCTCGTCTACGCGGGCATGCAGATACCGGTGGGCCTGATGGTCGACCGGCTCGGCACGAAGAAGGTGCTGACGCTGGGCGCGGTGCTCTTCACCGCGGGCCAGCTCGGCTTCGCGCTCTCGCCCTCCTACGGGATGGCCCTCGCCGCCCGTGCGCTGCTGGGCTGCGGCGACGCGATGACCTTCATCTCCGTACTGCGGCTCGGCACCCGGTGGTTCCCGGCCCGGCGCGGGCCGCTGATGGCGCAGCTGGCCGGGCTGGTCGGCATGGCGGGCAACCTCGTCTCCACCCTCGTCCTCGCGCCCGTCCTGCACGGGGTCGGCTGGGTGCCGGCCTTCGCGGGCAGCGCGGTGGCGGGGCTGGTGGTCCTGGTCCCGCTGGTGCTGTTCCTGCGCGACAACCCGGAGGGGCACGAGCCGGAAGCCGCGCCGCGGGGCGGCGGCGCGGGCTTCGTACGGCGCCAGATCCGGGAGTCCTGGAACGAACCCGGCACCCGCCTCGGCCTGTGGGTGCACTTCACCACGCAGTTCCCGGCGATGGTGTTCCTGCTGCTGTGGGGCATGCCGTTCCTGGTGGAGGCGCAGGGCCTGGCACGGACCACCGCGGGCGGGCTGCTGACGCTGGTCGTCGCCTCGAACATGGCGCTCGGACTGGTCTACGGCCAGATCGTCGGGCGCCGCCAGTCCGCGCGGATCCCGCTCGCCCTGGGCACGGTCGGCCTCACGGCCCTCCTCTGGGCCGCGGTCCTCGTCTACCCGGGCGACCGGGCGCCGATGTGGCTGCTGATCACCCTGTGCCTGGTGCTGGGCACCTGCGGCCCGGCATCGATGATCGGCTTCGACTTCGCCCGCCCGGCCAACCCGGCGGAGCGTCAGGGCACCGCCTCGGGGATCACCAACATGGGCGGTTTCATCGCCTCCATGACCACGCTGCTGACGGTGGGCATCCTGCTGGACGCCACCGGCGACGACTACCGCATCGCCTTCTCGACGGTGTTCGTGCTGGAGGCCGTCGGCATCACCCAGATCCTGCGCCTGCGGGGGCGCACCCTGGCCCGCGAGCGCGAGCGCGAACGCGAACGCGCCCGCGCCAGCGCGGCGATCCCGGGCCAGGGCGCGGCCCCCGGGGCCGTCCCGGCGCAACCGGGGCGGGCGCTGGCCTGAGCCGGCGGCGCAGGGGTCAGGCGGGCGGCTCCTGGCCGTCCCCGGATCCGGGTTCCTGCCAGGTCTTGATCGCTTCGTCGGCGAGCCGCTGCACCACCGGGTCCGGGTCGACCGACATCCGCACCAACTCCATGCCGTGGGCGGAGTCGCCCGGCAAGCCCGCCGTGAGGGCGTCGGCGGCCGCCGCGCGGACGCCTGCTTCCGTGTCGTCGGCCAGGTCGAGAAGGGCCTTGCGAACGATGGGGTCGCCCGGCCAGCCCTTCCCGAGCTGTTGCGCCGCCCACAGGCGGATGTCCGGCTCCGGGGCCTCGGCCAGGCGCAGGAAGGCGTTGCGGCCGGCGTGGTCGCCGGGCCAGCCCACGGCCAGCGCCTCGGCGGCGACCCGGCGGACGTGCAGGTCCGTGTCGTCGGCCAGGCGGAGGACGGCCTCCCGGGCCGTGGGGTCGCCGGGCCAACCGTCCTTGAGGCAGGAGACCGAGGCCCGGCGGACCCGGCTGCTGGGGTCCTCGGCCAGGCGCAGGACGACCTCCAGGACTTCGGCGCCCACCCAGTGTCGCCCGAGCCGCTCAACGGCGTACTCGCGGACGTGCAATTCCGGGTCCTCGACCAGGCGAAGGAAGGCGTGCCAGACCGAGCCGTGCTGCGGCCAGCCGTCCAGGAGCGCGCCGCCGGCGACCAGGCGGACGACGCCGTCCGGGTCCCCGGTCATGTGAAGGACGGCGGCCCGGGCCGTGTCGGCTCCGGGCCAGCCCGCACTGAGCGCGCCGGCGACGGTCAGGCGGACCTCCGGGTCCGGGTCGTCGGTCAGCCGTAGAACGACCTCCATCACCTCTGCATCGCCCGGCCAGTGTTCCCCGAGTGTTTCGGCGGCGTAGCTGCGGACGTCCGCGGCCTCGTCACCGGCCAGGCGTACGACGGCCTCCCGAGCCTCACGGGTGTGGGACCAGCGGGAGGCGAGTGCGGTGGCTGCAGCACGGCGGGCCTCGGGGTCGCTGAGGCGGGTCGAGGCGAGGAGGACGCCGAGTTCGTCATCGGGCTGGAGGAAGCCGTCCCCGGCGGCGACGGCGTCGCGCAGGGTCCGTACCGCCTCGTCCTCACGGGAGTTGACCTCGTGCGCCTTCGCCAGGGCCGCCGCGATGTCGTCGAGCGCGGGCCGGGTGAGGAGGTCACGGGCCAGGAGCGGCTGGGCAGGGCCTCCGGGGTCGGGGTGGGCGAAGGCGAGGTCGGCCGCGTCGGGATGCGCGGCGAGGCGGTGGATCTCGGCGCGTGCGCGGTCCCAGAGGTCCTCCAGGACGCGCATCCGGGCGGCGACGCGGTCGGCCTCCTGCTGGGCGGTCGACTTGTGGGCCAGGGCCTGCCGGGTTTCTTCGCGCAGGCCGGCGGCGTCCTCGGGCAGGGCCCGGATCTCCCGGACCTCGTTGCCGGCGATGATCTCGCGGAGGGCGCTGATGATCTGGAGCAGGGTCGACATCAGGACATTCGCGTCGCGCAGGGCGTAGCGCAGCCGGGTCTCCGCGTGGAGGCTGCGTTCGAGGTCCCGCTCCAGGGTCAGGACGGCGATGGTGTCGTCCGCCACCACCGCGGGGGTGCGGGGCGCCGGGAGGGCGGTGTCGGTCGCGGCCCGGAGCAGCGACCGCGCCTGATCGCAGCGGCTCTTGTGCTCCTGCTGGGTGAGGCGGGCGGCCCGGCCGGTGATGCGCAGGAACTCCAGGGTGAAGGGCCAGGGCGGCCTGGGCCGGGCCTGCGCGCCGAAGATGCGGTCGATGTGCGACTTGGAGTACGCCATGGCGCCGAAGCGCTGCGGATCCTCCCGGGCCGCATCCCTGAAGGCCTGCTCGATGTCGCGGGGGCCCATCCCGGCCCGGTCGGCCTGCGCGCGCAGGAAGTCACCGAACGCCTGCCACCCCATCGCGGCCCTCCCGCCTTCCGGCCCTGCCGTCCCCGGGCGGCCCAGCCGGTCCCGGACGGCGCCCGGACGTGCGCGCCACCGGCCTCCGGGATGTCCCAGGGCGTCCCGGCCGGTCCCTGCCCAGGTGGGGACCGGCCGTAAGCGGCCCATTGTCTCCTCAACGCAACTACCCCTGGAGGAGACCGACATGACGCACCTTCTGCTGGCCGCCGTGCCGGAGTTCCTGGGCGCGCTGGCCGCCGCCCTCGTCGTGGGCGCCGGCGCCTGGGCCCGGCGCCGGCTGTCCCGCCGCGACGAGCGGTGAAGGAACCGCTAAGGGGTGACGGCGAACTGCGTCAGGATGGCCTCCGCCAGCTCCGCGTCGCCCTCCACCTTCACCCGGTCGGCCACGAGGTGCGCCCGTACCCGCCCCGCCGCCAGCCGGACGTACGTCTCCCAGTCCAGCGTCAGCGTCACCGCCGGGCCGAGGGAGGGCGCCTTGTCCACGGTCCCGCGGCCGTCGGCGTCCACCCGTACCGTCCGCATGAACTCCAGCTGGCCGTGCACGTCGATGACGACCGCCGAGTTCGCCGGCGCCCCCGCCCGCTTGGCCACCACCTTCGGCAGCCCGGCCAGCAGGACGTCCCGCGTCACGTGGGCGCCCGGCGAGTCCCAGTTCCCCGGTACTCCCAGCGCCGTCCGCAGGTCCTGCTCGTGGATCCACACGTCGAAGGCCCGCAGCCGCAGCGCGTGCTCCAGCGTCACCTGGTCGCCCAGCGGCCCGCGCACGATCGTGTCCGGATCCCGCTTCTCGTTCCGCAGCTGCCGTGCACGCCGGATGACGGTGTACTCCAGCTCCGAGGTCATCTCCGGCGCGGTGTGGTGACGCCGTACGTCGACCTGCACCTCCATGTACCGGCTGAACTCGTCCACCACGTGCCGCAGGTCCCGCGCCACCGTGTGGATCGGCCGCGGGTCCCCGAGCTGCTCGCATTCGATGCCGATGATGTGCGACACGACATCGCGGACGGACCATCCCGGGCACGGGGTCGCCCGGTTCCACTCGCCCTCCGTCAACGGGAGGACCAGCTCGGTTATCGCCTCGATGGAGTGCGTCCACGCGTCGGCATAGGGCTTGAGGCTGGGATGCGGATGGACGGTCAACGGGACCCCTCGCGGTGCTGTTCAGTGGCGCGTTTCGGAAGCAGTGGACTCAGTTTCCAAAACTACGCTGCCGGTGAGCACCCCGGCAGTGCTTTCGTGTGACGATCGTAGGCCCGAGTTGACGGCTTGAATGCCAGGACGGTGGTAGTGTGCGCGCCTCGCTGATCCAAATCGCGGTGAATGAGGGCGAGTCGGTGCCTTCCCGACGTGCCCGGGTGGCCGAGCTCGTACGGGAGCAATCCGATTCCGACCTCGTCGTCCTGCCCGAACTGTGGACCGTGGGGGCCTTCGCCTACGAGCAGTTCGAGACCGAGGCCGAACCGCTGGACGGCCCGACCTACGAGGTCATGTCCAAGGCGGCGCGCGACGCGGGCGTGTGGTTGCACGCGGGCTCGGTCGTGGAGCGCGCGGGTGACGGCTCGCTCTACAACACCGCCCTCGTGCTCTCCCCGGCGGGCGAGCTGGCCGCCACCTACCGCAAGATCCACCGCTTCGGCTTCGACCAGGGCGAGGCGGTGCTCATGTCGCCCGGCGACTCGCTGACCACGGTGGAGCTGCCGGAGCAGACCCTCGGCATCGCCACCTGCTACGACCTGCGCTTCCCGGAACTCTTCCGCGGCCTGGTCGACGCCGGGGCCACCACCATGGTCGTCGCCGCGGGCTGGCCCGCGCGCCGCCGGTCGCACTGGACCCTGCTCAACCGGGCGCGCGCCGTGGAGGACCAGTCGTACGTCCTGGCGTGCGCGCTGGCCGGCACGCACGCGGGCGTCGAGCAGGCGGGGCACAGCCTGGTGGTGGACCCGTGGGGCGAGGTCCTGGCGGAGGCGGGCTCGGGCGAGGAGATCCTCACCGTGGACCTCGACCCGGCCAAGGTCGCCGAAACCCGGGCACAGTTCCCGGCCCTGAAGGACCGCCGCCTGGGCCGCTGACCGGTTAGCCGATGCGGAACCAGACCCAGATCGCGACGCCGGTCGGAAGCGGGCACGCCAGGGCGCCCAGGAGGAGCAGACGGGTCGAAACGGCCAGCCGGCGGATTCCGGGGACGAAGGCCAGAGCGGTGAGCACGGCGGCGGCGCCCACCGGGACCAGGGCGACGCGCAGGACGAGGCCTCCGACCGGCTGCCCGGCCGCCGCACCCCAGACGACGGCGATGGCGAAGAGGCCGGCCAGCCAGATGAGCGACATGCAGGTGATCGCCCACAGCAGGCCCGCGAGCGCGGCGACGAGGGGCCGCTCTTTCCGAGCGGGCTTCGTCGGCCGCCACGGGCCGTACAAGGTCGCGTACGTGTCGGGGTGCACCGTCGGCTCCTTCCCTGGGGACGTGCACGATCCTCGCAGCGGGAGCACCGCCCCGGCATGAGCTCGGATGCTCACCTCCCCGTGGGTCCGTACTCAGGCGTCCTCCCGCTCCTTCTTCGCCATCCGGATCACGCACACGGCGACCGCGATCAGCAGCGCCGCGTCCGCGTCCTCCCGGACCACGTCCACCGCGTAGGTATCGCGGATCCGGTACCACTGCCGCGAGATCAGCGCGAGCAGCTCCCCGTCGTACTCGACCTTGAACTCCCGGTCCAGGATCCGGCCGCTGACGTCCAGCTCGGTGCCCTCGGCCAGCGTCACGAGGTAGTGGTTGCGCAGCAGCGAGAACCGCTTCTTCCGGATCACCGCGAGCCGCTGGCCCGCGGCGGAGCCGCCATCGGACGCTGTCTGCTCCAGGGTCATGGCGTCGCGGAGGCTGAACATCCTCTCCCGCAGGGTGATCAGGATCCGCCCGTCCGGGTCCTTCAGCTCCAGGGTGTCCCGGAACCGCAGCGCCTTCCCGTCGACGAGGAAGGCATGGCGGCCGTCCTCGTCCTCGACCCAGTAGTCGTCGCCGACGGCCAGCACTTTGTCCCGTACGAGGTATTTCATGCGCTGATCAGTGCCCGCGATAGGTTTCCGCCATGCCACTCCTCTACGTGACCGACCTGGCGTACCCGGCGCGCGGCCGCCGGTACTGCGACGAGGACATATTCCTCACCTCCCGGCTGCGCGCCGCCGGCTTCGAGCTCGCCCTGTGCCACCCGGCCGACGCGGAGGCACTCGCACCCATGGGCTTCGACGCGGTGATCGTCCGCAACAGCGGCCCGGTCCTGCACTACCAGCAGGCCTACGACTCCTTCCGCGCGGCGGCCCTCGCCGCCGGCACCCCGGTCTACAACCCGCTCACCGGCCGCGCCGACATGGCGGGCAAGCAGTACCTCCTCGACCTCACCGCCGCCGGCTACCCGGTCATCCCGACCGTCGACGACCCCGCCCGGCTGTCCGAGGTGCCGCAGGTCCCGGAGTACGCGGTCAAGCCGAAGCAGGGCGCGGACTCCATCGGCCTCGCCTTCACCGCGGACCCGACGGGCCCGGCGGGGGAGATCCTCATCCAGCCGCGCATCGACTTCACGTACGAGGTGTCCTTCTACTTCGTCGACGACGCCTTCCAGTACGCCCTCTACGCCCCGGACCCGGCCCGCCGCTGGGAACTGCGGCCCTACGCACCGACCGAGGCGGACCTGGCCTTCGCCCGCACCTTCATCGCGTGGAACACCCTCGACCACGGCATCCAGCGCGTGGACGCCTGCCGGGCCCCCTCGGGCGAGCTGCTCCTCGTCGAGCTGGAGGACCTGAACCCGTACCTGTCGCTGGACCTCGTCCCGGCGGGGGTGCAGGACGCCTTCGTCGCGGCGCTCGCCCGATCCCTCCACTCCTTCCTCGGCGTCACCGCCTGATGTCGGATTCGCGGCCCTGGCGCCTCTTCGACCAGCCCGGCTAGAGCCCGCTGCGCTTGACGACGCGGTCGGTCTCGGCGTTCGACTCGGAGGTGACCTCGACGATCAGGAGGGTCTGATCGGGCATCAGTGCCGAGCCGCCGCGTGCAAGGTGGTCGGGCACCACAGCGATGTCGGGCACGTACCAGTTCAGCGATCCCGGCAGGTCGAGGTCGCCGGAGCCTGCCATGCAGCCGAGTGCCTCGACCACGTCCGAGAGCTGTGTGCGCAGCTCGCCCCGGACGCGCTTGTGATCCCAGTCGTGCGAGACGCAGTCGACCGCCGCCCGGCATCACCCGTGCGGGTGCACGTGTCTGCGGATGGCAAGCTTGAAGCATGAACGATGCCGCCCCGGCGCCCACCCCCGCGCCCGCGCCCCGACGTGCCCGTGTCCGTGCCCCCGAGCTGATCGGCAAGGGTGGCTGGCTGAACACCGGTGGCAAGCCGTACAACCTCGCCGATCTGCGAGGACGGATTGTCATCCTGGATTTCTGGACGTTCTGCTGCATCAACTGCCTGCACGTCCTCGACGAGCTGCGCGAGCTGGAGGAGAAGCACCGCGACACCGTCGTGATCATCGGCGTGCACTCGCCGAAGTTCGTGCACGAGGCCGACCACGCCGCCGTCGTCGACGCCGTCGAGCGGTACGAGGTGCACCACCCCGTGCTGGACGATCCCGAGCTCGCGACCTGGAAGCAGTACGCCGTACGGGCCTGGCCCACGCTCGTAGTGATCGACCCCGAGGGCTACATCGTCGCCCAGCACGCCGGCGAGGGGCACGCGCACGCCATCGCGCGGCTCGTCGAGGAGCTGGAGGCCGAGCACGAGGCCAAGGGCACCCTGCGGCGCGGGGACGGGCCGTACGTGGCGCCCGAGCCCGTCGCGAGCGACCTGCGGTTCCCCGGGAAGGCGCTGGTGCTGCCCAGCGGGAACCTCCTGGTCTCGGACTCGACGCGGCACCAGCTCGTCGAGCTGGCCGCCGACGGGGAGAGCGTCGTACGGCGGATCGGGACCGGGGAGCGCGGGTTCACCGCGGAGAGCTTCAGCGAGCCGCAGGGGCTGGCGCTGCTGTCCGACGGGAGGGTGGTCGTCGCCGACACCGTCAATCACGCGCTGCGCGTCCTCGACCTGGAGAGCGGGACCGTCGAGACCGTCGCCGGGACCGGGCGGCAGTGGTGGCAGGGGTCGCCGACCTCCGGGCCCGCTCTGGAGGTGGACCTGTCCTCGCCTTGGGACGTGGCCTGGTGGCAGGGCAAGGTGTGGATCGCCATGGCCGGCGTGCACCAGCTGTGGACCTGGGACCCGGAGACCGGGACCGTCGGGGTCGCGGCCGGTACGACCAACGAGGGGCTGCTCGACGGGCCCGCCGCCGAGGCCTGGTTCGCCCAGCCCTCCGGGCTCGCGGCCGCCGGGGACCGGCTGTGGGTCGCCGACTCCGAGACCAGCGCCCTGCGGTACGTGACGGACACCCCCGACGGTTACGTCGTCACGTCCGCCGTCGGGACCGGTCTGTTCGACTTCGGGCACCGGGACGGGGACGCCGGCCAGGCCCTGCTCCAGCACCCGCTCGGGGTGACCGCCCTGCCCGACGGCTCGGTCGCGGTGTGCGACACGTACAACCACGCGCTGAGGCGCTACGACCCCGCCACCGGCGAGGTGTCCACGCTCGCCACCGATCTGCGCGAGCCCAGCGACGCGGTGCTGGTCGGCCAGGACATCGTGGTCGTCGAGTCCGCCCGGCACCGCCTGACCCGGCTGCGGCTCCCGGAGGAGGCCGTACGGGTGGACGGGGTCGCCCACCGTACGCAGCGGGCCGCCACCGAGGTGGCCCCCGGCACGCTCCGGCTCGACGTGGTCTTCCAGGCGCCGAGCGGGCAGAAGCTCGACACCCGGTACGGGCCGTCCACCCGGCTGCTCGTCTCCTCGACCCCGCCCGAGCTGCTGGTGAAGGGCGAGGGCGCCGGCAGCGACCTGTTCCGGGAGCTCGCCCTGAACCCGGACCTCACCGAGGGCGTCCTGCACGTCTCCGCGATGGCGGCCTCCTGCGACGACACTGAATCCGACAGCGGCTCCGCCGCGGGCGACAACGAGTACCCCGCCTGCCACGTCCACCAGCAGGACTGGGGCGTCCCCGTCCGGATCACCCCGGGAGCGGCCACCCGCCTCCCCCTCGTCCTCGCCGGGATGGACGCCTGACGCGGGCCCGCACACCGACGGACGACCGGCGATCACTGCCGTGACCAGGCAGATCGCCGGTCGTCCGGTGTGCGGGCCCGCGTCAGCCCTCCAGGAAGGCCACCAGGGCGTTCGCCAGCATGAACGGGTCGTCGGCGCCGCACAGTTCGCGTGCGCTGTGCATCGAGAGGATCGCGACGCCGATGTCCACCGTCTGAATGCCGTGGCGGGCGGCCGTGATCGGGCCGATCGTCGTGCCGCACGGCATCGAGTTGTTGGAGACGAAGGTCTGCCACGGCACGCCGGCCCGCTCGCACGCGCTCGCGAACACCGCGCGCCCGCTGCCGTCCGTCGCGTACCGCTGGTTGACGTTGACCTTCAGGATCGGGCCGCCGTTGGCGCGCGGGTGGTGCGTGGGGTCGTGCCGCTCGCCGTAGTTGGGGTGCACGGCGTGCCCGGTGTCCGAGGACAGGCAGATGGTGCCCGCGAAGGCCCGCGCACGGTCCTCGTACGAGCCTCCGCGCGCGAAGACTGAACGTTCCAGCACGTTCCCCAGCAGCGGCCCGTCCGCGCCCGTGTCCGACTGGGAGCCGTTCTCCTCGTGGTCGAAGGCGGCCAGGACGGGGATGTGGTCGAGCTTCTCCGCGCCGGACACCGCGGCCAGCGCCGCGACTCCCGCGTGCACCGACAGCAGGTTGTCCATCCGGGGGCCGGCCACCAGCTCGCGGTCGCGGCCGAGGTACGCGGGCGGCTCGATCGAGTGGACCATCAGGTCCCAGCCGGCCACCGAGCCCTGCTCCAGGCCCTCTTCCTCCTCCAGGAAGGCGATCAGGTCGCCCTCCTGGACCTCGCCCAGCCCCCAGATCGGCTGCATGTGGCGCTGCTTGTCGAGCTTGAGGCCGTCGGTGTTCACCGACCGGTCCAGGTGCACGGCGAGTTGGGGCACGCGCAGCAGCGCGCGGTCCACGTTCACCAGGCGCTCGGTGCCGTCGCGCAGGGTCAACCGCCCGGCCAGGCCCAGGTCCCGGTCCAGCCAGGTGTTGAGCAGGGTGCCGCCGTAGATCTCGACGGCGATCTGCCGCCAGCCCTGCGAGCCCGTGTCCGGCAGCGGCTTGACCCGCAGGTTGGGGGAGTCGGTGTGCGCGCCGACGATCCTGAACGGGGTGTGCGCGGCCGCGTCTTCCGGGACGTACCAGGCGATGAGCGCGCCGCCGCGGAGCACGAACTTGCCCCCGGTGCCCGCATCCCAGGCGTCCGTTTCCGACAGCTGCCTGAAGCCTGCCTTCTCCAGCCGCTCAGCCGCGTTGGCCACGGCGTGGTACGGCGACGGACTGGCCGTCAGGAAGGTCATCAGGTCGTCGGTGTGGCCGCGGTCGAAGCGGGCGGGAGAGCTCATGTGGTTCACCTTAACGACGGTCGTGTTCGCCATGGCCGGACTGCGGGGGATAGCCGAGGATCGGGCCGCAGGGGGTGTGATCTGCGGTCCGGTCGATTCTCAGCCCGGCGGTCGCTCGAATCGGCGTTGCAGCTGTCTGCGCTCGCCCCGGCGGATGCGCGGGAGCATCTCCGGGGTCTGCGGGGAGCGCTGCGCGCGTCTCTTGCGTCCGGCGCAGAAGATACAGGCCTCGCCGGGAGGCGCGTCGGGGTCGATGGGGGCTCCGGGGTGTTCGGAGCATCCCGAGGCGTTGCGGGGCCGGGACAGTTCGCGGGCGACGATGAAGGCGCGGTGGAGGTCGTCGGCGATGCGGACGAAGTCCTCGGGGGGCGAGGACAGGCTCAGGTGGAAGCGCTGGTCCTCGACCGTACGCAGGCACGCGCGCAGCGCCGGGAGCGTGTACGGGCCCTCCGGTACGGGGTAGCCGAGGCGGCGCTGCTCGCCGGCGGGCCCGGCGGCCCGGGCGCCCTGCAGCCGCCGCCCGAGGCGGCGCCGGTCGTTGCAGATGAGGCAGCGGCCCCAGCCTTCGGGCGCCTCGGGGTCGAGGGCGCCGTTGGGGTGCTCGGGGCAGCCGGTGTAGCTCTTCGCGGGGGCCAGCCCGGCGGCGGTCTGGAAGGCCACGTAGAGCGCGTCGGCGATGCCGTCGTACTCGGCGGGGTGGGAGCCGTCGTACAGCTCCCGGAGGTGGTCGCCGAGGCTCCCCAGGGTCGCCTGCAGCTCCTTGAGGGCATACGGCCGCCCGGTGGGGACGGAATACCCCCTGCTGCCGTGCTGATCCTGTGGACTCATGCGTACGAGCGTCCCATGAACGACTGACAACGGGGGAAAGCCGCAGGACAGGGGCCTGGGGCCGGGGGCCGGGGACCTGCGGCGGGTACACGAGCGGCCGGGCCTCCGTTCGGAGACCCGGCCGCTGTGCGTACGTACACCGCGTACAGCTGTGGCGCGATCGGCAGGTGCGATCGGCGATGTGGCGCAGCCTAGAAGGCGGCCTCGTCGAGCTCCATGAGGGAGTTGTCGACGACCTCGGCCAGCTGGCGCTGGACCGAGACGCCCGGGAGGACCTGCGCCGCGAAGAACTTCGCGGCTGCGATCTTGCCCGTGTAGAAGGGGACGTCCTTCGCGGAGGCGCCCGGAAGCTTCTCGGCGGCCACGGCGGCGCCCTTGAGCAGCAGGTATCCGACGACCACGTCGCCGGAGGCCATCAGCAGGCGGGTGGTGTTCTGGCCGACCTTGTAGATGTTCTTGACGTCCTCGCCGGTGGCGGTGAGGTCGACGATCATCTGGCCGACGATGGCCTCCAGGTCCACGGCGGCCTTGGCGAGCGCGTCGCGGGCGTCGGCCAGCTCCTCGCCACCGACGGCCTCGGCCAGGAACTTCTTGATCGTCTCGGAGAGGACGTTCAGCGCCGCACCCTGGTCGCGGACGATCTTCCGGAAGAAGAAGTCCTGGCCCTGGATGGCCGTGGTGCCCTCGTAGAGGGTGTCGATCTTGGCGTCGCGGATGTACTGCTCGATCGGGTATTCCTGGAGGTAACCGGAACCGCCGAAGGTCTGCAGGGACTGCGCGAGCAGCTCGTAGGACTTCTCCGAGCCGTAGCCCTTCACGATCGGCAGGAGCAGGTCGTTCAGGCCGACGAGGGCGGAGGTGTCCTCGCCCGCGGCCTGCTTGACCTGGATCTCGTCCTGGACGGTGGCCGTGTGGAGGACGAGGGCGCGCATGCCCTCCGCGTACGCCTTCTGCGTCATGAGCGAGCGGCGCACGTCGGGGTGGTGCGTGATGGTGACCTTGGGCGCGGTCTTGTCCATGAAGTTCGCCAGGTCCGGACCCTGCACGCGCTCCTTGGCGTATTCCAGCGCGTTCAGGTAGCCGGTGGAGAGGGTGGCGATGGCCTTCGTGCCGACCATCATCCGGGCGAACTCGATGATCATGAACATCTGGCGGATGCCGTCGTGCTTGTCACCGATCAGCCAGCCCTTGGCGGGGTGCTGGTCGCCGAAGGTCATCTCGCACGTGTTGGAGGCCTTGAGGCCCATCTTGTGCTCGACGTTCGTGGCGTAGACGCCGTTGCGCTCGCCCAGCTCGCCGGTCTCCCAGTCGAAGTGGAACTTCGGGACGAGGAAGAGGGACAGGCCCTTGGTGCCCGGGCCGTGGCCCTCGGGGCGCGCGAGGACGTAGTGGAGGATGTTCTCCTCCATGTCGTGCTCACCGGACGTGATGAAGCGCTTCACGCCCTCGATGTGCCAGGAACCGTCGGCCTGCTGGATCGCCTTGGTGCGGCCGGCGCCGACGTCCGAGCCGGCGTCCGGCTCGGTGAGGACCATGGTGGAGCCCCAGCGCTTCTCGACGGCGATCCGGGCGATCTTCTTCTGCGCCTCGTTGCCCTCTTCGAAGAGGACGCCGGCGAACGCCGGGCCGGAGGAGTACATCCAGACGGCCGGGTTCGAGCCGAGCAGCAGCTCCGCGTAGGCCCAGATCAGGGAGCGGGGCGAGGTGGTGCCGCCGATCTCCTCGGGCAGGCCCAGGCGCCAGTACTCCGAGTCCATGAAGGCTTCGTAGCTCTTCTTGAAGGAGGCCGGGACCGGCGCGGTGTTGGTGGCCGGGTCGAAGACCGGCGGGTTGCGGTCGGCGTCCGCGAAGGACTCGGCCAGCTCGTTCTCGGCAAGGCGGGCGAGCTCGCCGAGGATGCTCTTGGCGGTCTCGGTGTCCATCTCCTCGAACGGACCGGTGCCGTACTGCTTGTCGCGGCCGAGCACCTCGAAGAGGTTGAACTCGATGTCGCGGAGATTCGACTTGTAGTGCCCCATGGCGACGGCTCCGTTAAGGCTCGGGGAGACAGGTTCCTCGTACATACCAATCGGTAATGTCATGATGCTACCCGCCGGTAATAAGACGCAACCCTTCACGACTGTGACCAGCGTCAAGCCTGGCGGGAAAAGCGTGTCCTGCGGTGCGGGGCCGGTCGGTAGGCTTCGCCCCATGTACGGCTACGACCAGAACGTGAGCGCGGGGCACGCGGGGCAGCAGTACGCCGCCCCGCAGCAGATGGCCGGCGGGTACGGCGAGCAGCCGCTCTACCCGGAGCCATCGCCGCCCTCGCTCGCCGACGCGGTGCGGGCCTTCACCACCGGGTCGCTGTCCGCGGAGGACTTCCAGCAGATCTTCGCCACCTCGAAGGTCTACTGCCCGCGCGGCGAGACCCCCGGATTCCTGGCGCTGCACAACACGCAGCAGCCGGTCATCCCCATGTTCACCACGCTCAAGGAGCTGCGCCGGTACGCCGGCAAGGAGTCCAAGTACTTCGTGATCACCGGCGCCGAGGTGATCGACCTGCTGCCGACCGGGTACGGCTTCGTCCTCGACATGGAGGGCGACCACCGGATGGTCTTCGACGCGAAGGCGGTCGAGCAGATGGTCGACTTCGCGATGCGCCGCATGTATGGCTAGACGCCATTGCTGCGCAGGCGGCTAGACGCCATTGCTGCGCGGGCGGCTGGACGCCGTGCGGGCGCCGAGGCCTGACGCATGACGGGGGGCGCGCTTTGCTGAGGGTGCAGTTCACCACCGAGGACCTGCTCAACGTCACCTTCGCGAGCGAGCCGCTCCCGCTGGTGGAGCTGGCGATGGCGCTGGTCGCCTGGCAGCGCCGCGACGAGCAGGCGGTTTTCGGCCGCTGGCGCAGCCGCGTCGGCCGGGAATTACCGGGCCGGGTCCGGCCGCTCCTGGACCTGCTGCGGCCCGACGGCGACAACCCGCAGTTCGTGGAGCCGTACTCGCGCACCCTGGACGAGGGGCTGGTGGCCGTACGGGACGGGGGCGCGCTGCTCACCGCCGAGGAGCTGGCCCGCACCGCCGCCCGGGCCCCCGGCCCGGCCTCCTGGCTGCGTGCGCTGTGGGACCAGGACCGCGAGGCCTGGGAGCAGCTCGGCGGCGCGATCAGGTCCGCGTACGAGGTGCTCGTCGCCCCGCAGTGGCCGCGCATCCGGCAGTCCTTCCAGGCGGACGTGGCCTGGCGCACCCGGCTGCTGGCCGCCCACGGCATCAAGGCGTGCCTGGCCAGCACCCATCCGCAGGCCGACTGGACGGGCTCGGTCTTCGAGGTCGGGCTGCCGCCCCACTACACGACCACCCTCGGCGGCCGGGGCCTGCTGCTGATGCCCTCGCCGTTCTGGACGGGCCGTCCGCTGCTGGCCGAGGGCCCGGAGGGGCCGGACGGCAGGCGCCTGCTGATGTATCCGGCGCTGACCCCCCTGCCGCTGGTCGGACCGGGCCCGGCGGAGGGCGCGCTGGACGCGCTGCTGGGCCGGACCCGGGCGGCGGTGCTCCAGCTGCTGATCCAGCAGCGCACGACGAGCGAACTGGCCCGCGACCTGCACATCAGCCTGCCCTCGGTCTCCGAACACACCCGCACCCTGCGCGCGGCCGGCCTGATCACCACCCAGCGCGACGGCAAGGCGGTCCTCCACTCGGCCACCGGCCTGGGCGTGGACCTGCTCCACAGCGGCGGCCGCTGAAGCTTTCGGGCACGCCCGAAACCATCGCGGCCGCTGCCGGGGGTCAGGAGTATCGGTGCCACGGGGGGATCCAACGGGGGAACCCCCGTCGACACCGGAGACGAGGGAGTCCGACGTGACAGAAGGTCGTATGGCGCAGCCCCGTGGGCTGTGGCGGATGTCCATCGCCGCGTTCAGCGCGGCGTGCGTGGCCGCTCTGGGGATGACGGCGGCCACCGCCGCTCCGGCGAAGGCGCCCTTCGCCGCCCAGTCCGAGCAGGCGGGGCTGAGCGCGGCGCAGGCCAAGGAGCTGCAGGCCAGGGTCGACGGTTACCTCGCCCGGGCCGGAGGCGTCCAGACCGCCGCGAACGAGATCACGTATGACGGCGCGCGGCTGACGCTGGCCCTGCCGGACGAGGAGAAGGCCCGCAGTCTGGCGGCGGGCGCGGGTCCGGCGCCGATCAGCTGTGCCTACGGGTACTTCTGCGCGTACAAGGGGCCGTTCTTCAGCAGCGACAAGCTGGACGTGTGGAAATGCAGCGACAACCTGTTCATCCCCTGGATCGAGACGAACGGGTCCTGGTACAACGACCAGACTCCCGGCACCCGCGCCCGCTTCCAGGGAGGTTCCGGCAACTCGTGGTACGTCGGCGGAGCCCCTTCGGAGCAGCGCCAGTGGGTCAATTGGAACGACATCTACTACATCGACCCCTGCTGACCAGCATCTGAGCGCACAGCGGACCCCCGGGGAATGGTTCCCGGGGGTCCGCTGTTCTGCGGGGTGTGGCAGAAAGTTCGAGTTTCAACTAAACTCGACGCAGAAGGAGGTCCTGACCATGCCCGCAGTGACTGTTGAGAACCCGTTGACCCTTCCGCGAGTGGCCGAGCCCCAGGCCGCCGTCGCGCGCAAGGTGCTGGCCGTCGTCTCCGCTCCCGGTGGGTTCGAGGGCGAGGGATTCCCGGTGCGCCGCGCGTTCGCCGGCATCAACTACCAGTACCTCGACCCGTTCATCATGATGGACCAGATGGGCGAGGTGGAGTACGCGCCGGGCGAGCCCAAGGGCACCCCCTGGCACCCGCACCGCGGCTTCGAGACCGTCACCTACCTGATCGACGGAACCTTCGTCCACCAGGACAGCAACGGCGGCGGCGGAGTCATCAACGGCGGCGACACCCAGTGGATGACCGCCGGTTCGGGCCTCCTGCACATCGAGGCCCCGCCGGAGTCCCTCGTCGTCAGCGGCGGGCTCTTCCACGGCCTCCAGCTGTGGGTGAACCTCCCGGCCTCCGACAAGATGATGCCCCCGCGCTACCAGGACATCGGCGGCGGCCAGGTCCAGCTGCTGACCACTCCGGACGGCGGCTCCCTGCTCCGCGTGATCGCCGGTGAGCTCGACGGCCACGACGGCCCGGGCATCACCCACACCCCGATCACGATGATCCACGCGACCGTCAGCCCGGGCGCGCAGATCACCCTGCCGTGGCGCGCCGACTTCAACGCCCTGGCGTACGTGATGGCCGGACGCGGGACGGTCGGCGAGGACCGCCGGCCCATCCGCACCGGGCAGACGGCCGTCTTCGGCGAGGGCGGCTCGCTCACGGTGCGCGCGGACGAGTCCCAGGACTCGAACGCCCCGGACCTGGAGGTCGTCCTCCTCGGCGGGCTTCCGATCCGGGAGCCGATGGCGCACTACGGGCCGTTCGTCATGAACAGCCAGCAGGAGCTCCAGCAGGCCTTCGACGACTTCCAGGCGGGCCGGCTGGGACGCATCCCCACCACGGCGCGCACGGGCCTCGGCCACCGCGGCACCGGTCCGGTGGACGAAGAGACGGCCTAGAGACGGCCTTGAGACGGCCTAGAGGTCCACGGGCCCGGGCGACGCATCCGCGGCGTACCGGGCCCGCAGCTCCGAGATCACCCCGAAGGCGGCCGCGGTCAGCGGGACCGCCAGCAGCATCCCCAGGATCCCGGCCACACTGGCGCCCGCCGTGATCGCCAGCATGACCACGGCCGGGTGCATCTGCACCGTCCGGCTCTGCACCACCGGCTGGAGCACGTTGCCCTCGATCACCTGGACCGCCAGCACCACGCCCAGCGCCCATGCCGCGACCACCCAGCCCCGGTCGGCGAAGGCGACCAGGACCGCGATCGCGCCGGACAGGAAGGCGCCGAGGTAGGGGATGTAGGCCGTCACGAAGACCAGGGCGCCCAGTCCCACGGCGCCCGGCACCCTCAGGACCAGCAGTCCGACGGTGATCAGTACGGCGTCGATCAGCGCGATGAAGGTCGTGCCGCGCATGAAGCCCTCGACGGCCTCGAAGGCGCGCCGGCCCATGGCCTCGATCATGTCGCCCGAACGGCTGGGCACCAAGGACCGCAGGCCGGTCGCGGCCCGGTCGGAGTCGCGCAGGAAGAAGAAGATCAGCAGGAGCGCGAGCAGGGTGGTCGCCAGCATCTGCCCGACCACGCTGAGACCCGCGATCACGCCGGAGGCGGCCGTGCCGCCGAACTTCGAGAGCAGGTCCTTCGAATTCTTGGCGAGGTCCTCCAGTGAGGTGCCGGCCGCCCCGAAGTGCTCGGCGAGGTCCTTGCCCGCCTTGCGCAGCGAGTCGATGATCTGGTCGCCGGTCTCGATCAGCGCCAGCACCACGACGTACGCCGCCCCGCCGACCACCGCGACCACGGCCAGACAGGTGAGCGCGGCGGCGAGGGAACGGTTCACCCGCATCCGCACCAGCCATCGGTGCATCGGCCCGAGCAGGGCCGCGCCGAGCAGGGCGAGCAGCACCGGGGTGACCGCGGCCTTGAAGGTGACGCACAGCCAGACCAGGACCGCGACGACGCCGGTGACCAGGAGGAAGACGGCGCACCAGGCGGCGACCCGCCGTACGGGCTCGGGCAGAAGGGAGTTCGGCACGCGGTCATCCAACCACGTCAGTCGGAGGCGGGCTTGGACTGCTCGTACAGCTCGAACCAGATCGACTTGCCCTCGCCCCGCGGGTCCACGCCCCAGGTGTCGGCCAGCATCTCCATCAGCAGCACCCCGCGGCCGCTGGAGGACATCTCGCCCGGCTGCCGCTTGTGCGGGAGCTCGTCGCTGGCGTCCGCGACCTCGATCCGCAGCCGGCGCCCGCCCAGTTCGCCCACCGCCTCCGCCACCAGCAGCGCGTCGCCGTCGGTGTGCGTCAGTACGTTCGTCACCATCTCGGAGACCATCAGCACCGCCGAGTCCACCTGGTCGGCGTCGGCCCAGTCGTGCAACAGCTCCCGGACCTGCCGGCGCGCGCCCGCGATCCGCTCCGGTTCCGCCTGGGCCACGGTCAGCGCCGTGCGGCGCGCCGGGCGGGCCGGGTGCGCGAGGGTGGAACCGCAGCCGCAGCTCTCGCCCTCGCGGCACAGCAGCACCACGGCTATGTCGTCCTCGCGGCGGTCGGCCAGCGGGCCGGTGGTGTGGTGCGAGGAGGGTCCGTGCACGGCCTGGACCAGCAGGTCGGCCAGCCTCTCGAGGTGGCCGTCCAGCTGCCCGCCGTCGGGGCCGCCGTCGAGACCGCCGTCGATGACGCCCTCGACGCCGCCCTCCGACCCGTGCTCGTGCGCGTCGGACTCCAGGACCGCGCGCAGCCGCGCCCAGCCGGTGTCCAGGTCGTGCCCGCCGGTCTCGATGAGCCCGTCGGTGCAGAGCATCATCGTCTCGCCCGGTTCCAGGGTGAACCGGGTGGTGGGGTAGTCGGTGTCCAGGACGATCCCGAGGGGGAGTCCGCCCGCGGTGGGACGCATCAGGACGGTGCCGTCCGTCATCCGGATCGCGGGATCGGGGTGGCCGGCGCGGGCCACCTCCAGCATGCCGGTCTTCGGGTCGCACTCCACGTACAGGCAGGTCGCGAAGCGCGGGCTCTGGAAGTCGGCGTCGTCGTACGGTTCGGCCTGGTCCTCGGCGCCCGCGTGCAGCCCGGCCAGGAAGCGGGAGGCGCGCGAGAGCACCGCGTCCGGGCGGTGGCCCTCCGACGCGTAGGCCCGTACGGCGATCCGCAGCTGGCCCATCAGCCCGGCCGCGCGGACGTCGTGGCCCTGCACATCGCCGATGACCAGCGCGAACCTGCCCGAGGGCAGCGGGATCATGTCGTACCAGTCGCCGCCGACCTGGAGGCCGCCGCCCGTGGGCACGTACCGGGCGGCGATCTGCATGCCCGGGATGTCCGGGCCGAGCTGCGGCATCATCGACCGCTGCAGGCCGGTGGTGAGTTCCCGCTCGGATTCGGCCACCCCGGCCCGCTGGAGCGCCTGGGCCAGCATCCGGGCCACAGTCGTCAGGACGGACCGCTCGTCGGGGGAGAAGGACGCCGGATGCTTGAAGGCGGCCATCCAGGCGCCCAGGGTCCGCCCGGCCACGATCAGCGGCAGGAAGGCCCAGGACACCCGGCCGAAGCGCTGGGCGAGCGGCCAGGCGGCCGGGAAGCGCCGTTTGTAGTCCTCGGGGGTGGGCAGGTAGATCGCCCGGCCGGTACGGACGACCTCCGCGGCCGGATAGTCCGTGTCCAGCGGCATGTCCGTGAAGGGCCCCTCCTCCCCGGGATCGTGCCCGTGGTGCCCGGTGACCGACAGCCGGTCCCCGGCCAGGCCGAAGACGGCCAGCCCGTCGGGGCTGAAGCCGGGCATGGACAGCGAGGCCGCGACCCGCAGCACCTCCGCGGTGGACCGGGCCTCCGCCAGGGCCCGGCCCGCGTCCAGCAGGAAGGCCTCACGGGAGCGCCGCCAGTCACCGGTGATGGGGGTGTGCGCGGCCGTGGTGCCGGGCTGCGGCTCGGCGATCTCCTGGATGGTCCCGATCAGCTCGTAGTCCAGCGTGCCGTCGGCCGACCGGTTCTCCACCGGCTTGGAGCGGCTGCGTACGGTCCGCAGGACACGCCCGTCCACGTCCATGATCCGCAGCCGGGCCTCGGCGAGGGTGCCCTCGGCGACGGCCAGGTTCACGATGCCGTTGATCTCGTTCCAGTCCACCGGGTGGAAGCGGGACCGTACGGCGACCTCCGGAAGCACGACGGGCTCGGCGGGCAGCCCGAGGAGCCGGGCGGCCTCGCCGTCGAGCGTGACCGTCCCGGAGGCGTTGTCCCATCGCCACAGGCCCGTCGCGATGGCGGCCAGGACGTCCTCGGTGCGCACCCGGTCATCTTTACAGGTCATACCCGTGACGTGCCTGTTCGCGGGCCTGGCCGGGCGCGTTTGGGCAGGCGCGACGGGAGTGCCCGACCGGCTCCGCTCCCGGACGGTAACCTTGGGACGGTTGAATCCACCTTGGTATCGCGAAGAACTGGATGACTGATGCACCGGTACAGGTCCCACACCTGCGGCGAGCTCCGCGCCTCTGACGTCGCCGCCGACGTCCGGCTGAGCGGCTGGCTGCACAACCGTCGAGACCTGGGCGGCATCCTCTTCATCGATCTGCGTGACCACTACGGCATCACGCAGCTCGTGGCCCGTCCCGGCACCGCCGCGAACGAGGCGCTGAGCAGCGTCACCAAGGAGACCGTCGTCCGCATCGACGGCAAGGTCGTCTCCCGTGGCGCGGACAACGTGAACCCCGAGCTGCCCACCGGCGAGATCGAGATCGAGGTCTCCGAGGTCGAGGTGCTCGGCGCGGCCGCCCCGCTGCCCTTCACCATCAACACCGACGACGGTGTGAACGAGGAGCGGCGCCTGGAGTACCGCTTCCTCGACCTGCGCCGCGAGCGCATGCACCGCAACATCATGCTGCGCTCGGCCGTCATCGCCTCCATCCGCTCCAAGATGGTGGCCCTCGGCTTCAACGAGATGGCGACCCCGATCCTCACCGCGACCTCCCCCGAGGGCGCCCGTGACTTCGTGGTGCCGTCCCGCCTGAACCCGGGCAAGTTCTACGCCCTGCCGCAGGCCCCGCAGCAGTTCAAGCAGCTCCTGATGATCTCCGGCTTCGACCGGTACTTCCAGATCGCGCCCTGCTTCCGCGACGAGGACGCCCGCGCCGACCGCTCGCCGGGCGAGTTCTACCAGCTCGACGTGGAGATGTCCTTCGTCGAGCAGGAGGACGTCTTCCAGCCGATCGAGCGCCTGATGACCGAGCTCTTCACCGAGTTCGGCAACGGCCGCGAGGTCACCTCGCCGTTCCCGCGGATCCCGTTCCGCGAGTCGATGCTGAAGTACGGCAACGACAAGCCCGACCTGCGCGCCAAGCTGGAGCTCGTCGACATCACCGACGTCTTCGAGGGCTCGGAGTTCAAGGCGTTCGCCGGCAAGCACGTGCGCGCGCTGGCCGTCCCGGACACCGGTGACCAGCCGCGCAAGTTCTTCGACGGCCTGGGCGACTACGCGGTCTCCCTCGGCGCGAAGGGCCTGGCCTGGGTGCGCGTCGGCGAGGACAACGCCCTCACCGGTCCGATCGCCAAGTTCCTCACCGAGGAGAACGTCAAGGTCCTCACCGAGCGCCTGGGCCTGGCGGCCGGCCACGCCGTGTTCTTCGGCGCGGGCGAGTTCGACGAGGTCTCCAAGATCATGTCCGGCGTTCGCGTCGAGGCCGCCAAGCGGGCCGGCCACTTCGAGGAGAACGTCTTCCGCTTCTGCTGGATCGTCGACTTCCCGATGTACGAGAAGGACGAGGAGACCGGCAAGATCGACTTCTCCCACAACCCCTTCTCCATGCCGCAGGGCGGCATGAAGGACCTGGAGGAGAAGGACCCGCTCGACATCCTGGCCTGGCAGTACGACATCGTCTGCAACGGCATCGAGCTGTCCTCCGGCGCCATCCGCAACCACGAGCCCGAGGTCATGCTGAAGGCCTTCGAGATCGCCGGTTACGAGGCCGAGACCGTCGAGCGCGAGTTCGCGGGCATGCTGCGCGCGTTCCGCCTCGGCGCCCCGCCGCACGGTGGCATCGCCCCGGGCGTGGACCGCATCGTGATGCTGCTGGCCGACGAGCCGAACATCCGCGAGACGATCGCCTTCCCGCTGAACGGCAACGCCCAGGACCTGATGATGGGCGCGCCGACGGTGCTGGAGGAGGCCCGTCTGCGCGAGCTGAACATCGCGCTGCGCAAGCCGGTCGAGACGAAGCCGGCGGACGCGAAGCCGATCGCGGAGGCCGTCCACCCGGACGCCGCGCGCTAGGCGTGAGCCAAACGGAAGGGCCCGGGATCGAGGATCCCGGGCCCTTCCGTCGTGTCCGGACTAGAACCGCTCCAGGACACCCTTGAGGAGTGCGGCGGAGGTCAGCTCGGTGGGGGCGGGGCCGGCGTGGAAGAAGCCGGCGTTCTCGGCGTCCAGCTTGCGCAGGAAGTCGAAGGCCTTGGCGTCGTGGTCACCGAAGGCGACGAACTGCCAGTGGATGCCGGGGGCGCCGGCGGCGGCGTCGGCGATCGCCTGGCGGGCGGGCTGGCGGTTGTCGGGGGCGCCGTCCGTCTGGAACACGACCAGGGCCGGGCCCTCGCCGCCGTCCTTCTGGTAGCGCTCGACGACGGCCTCGACGGCCACGTGGTAGCTGGTACGGCCCATGCGGCCGAGCTCGGCGTGGCGGGCCTCGACCCAGCCCTGGTGGTCGTCCAGGGTGAGCTCGGCCGTCCCGTCCACCTCGGTGGAGAAGAACACGGTGTGCACGGTCGCCGCCTCGTCGAGGTGCGCGGCGAGGGCGAGGGCGTGGTCGGCGAGGTACTGGGCGCTGCCGTCCTTGTAGAACCCGCGCATCGACCCGGACCGGTCCAGGACGAGGTACACCTTGGCCCGCGCCCCGGCCTTCCCCTTGCCCCGCAGCACCTGCCCGGCGGCCTTGTACGCGCCGACCACCTCGGGCGCCCGGCGCCGCACAGCGGCCAGCGCGTTGGCGGGCCCGTCGCCCGACGGCTCGGCCGCAGTGGCCTCGGCGGCCGACGGCTCGGCCTCGGCCGGGTCCTGCGCCTGCGGCTCCGCCGCAGTTACGTCGGCCTCGGCGGGCTCCGCGACCGCGGCGGCCAGCGGCTCGCCCTGCTCCGCAGCCACGGCGACCGGCTCCGCCTCGGCGGGCTCGTCCTGCGCCTGCGGCGCGGGCACGTCGGCCTCCGCGGCCAGCGGCTCCGCCTCCGGCGCGGTGGCCTCGGCGGCCGGCGCCTCGGCCTCGGCCGGGTCCTGCGCCTGCGGCGCAGCGGTCTCAGGCTGCTCCGCAGCCGCCGTGAGCGGCTCCGCCGCAGTTACGGCGGCCTCGGGCTCCGCGACCGCGGTGGCCAGCGCCTCGGCGTCGGCCTCGGCCTGCTCCGCAGCCACGGCGACCGGCTCCGCCGCAGCGGGTTCGTCCTGTGCCTCCGGCGCAGGTACGTCGGCTTCCGCGGCCAGCGGCGCGTCAGCATCGGGCTGCTCGGCCGCAGGTGCTTCCGGGCCGGGCTTCGCCGCAGGCGACACGGCAGGCGGCACCGCCGGCGAGCGGCGGGCCTCCGGGACCGTGGGGTCCGCCACAGGCGACGGCGCCGGGGCGGTGAGGACCGTGCCCGGCTCGCGATCCCGCGGGGCGGACTGCGGGGGAACCGTGGGGTTGTCGAAGGACGCCGCCACCAGTTCGGCGGCCACGTCCAGAGGGGTACGTTCCGTCTGGTTGGGGACAGCGGCCGAAGGGGTGTCCGTAGTCTCCGGAACGGATTCCGCGGACCGTCCGAATACCTTGCGCAACAAGCTCCGAATACCCATGGGCCAGGCCTTTCGCATGTGTGCGTGCGTCATTTGTCCGTGCTGCGCGGATGATCCCTGCCCAGAGTGGACACGTAAGGTTATCGGCCGCTCGGCTCGATCTTCGGCAGGGTCGCCTTTCGTGGCGTCCGGCTCCCAAAGCTCCGCACCCCGCTTTCGAACTGCCGCACCGACGTGCCGGGTTCACCGGCCGTTCATCCCAGCGCCGCCGCTTCGGCGCAACCCGGGCCTAGCGTCACGGCTGGATTGTTCCGACACGTTGTCGGCGCCCACGCAGCTACTCGGAGGACACTCGTGCGCAAGCTCCTGCCGCTCATAGGCAACCCGCATGGGAGCGGCCGTTCCGCTCTCACCTGTCGCTACCGCTGTGGTGACGCCTGCTTCCACGAGGTGCCCAACACCAGCGACAACGAGTACGCCGGCGATGTCATCGCCCGCGCCTACTCCCGCCGCTCGATGCTGCGTACCGCCGCCGTCGTGACGGTCGCCACCGCCGCCGGTACCGCCGTGGCCCTCAGCGGCCCCGGCCAGACCGCCAACGCCACCCCCGCCGGTGAGGCCGGGGCCGCGGGCGCCGGCAAGAGCGGCGAGGCCGCCCGCGGTCTGCGCTTCAAGGCCGTCGCGCCGAACACCGACGACAAGGTCACCGTCCCCGAGGGCCACGAGCAGAACGTGGTCATCCGCTGGGGCGACCCGATCGTCAAGGGCGCACCGGGCTTCAACCCCGACAAGCAGACCGCCGCCGCGCAGGCCGGTCAGTTCGGCTACAACAACGACTTCCTGAGCCTTCTCCCGCTCGGCGGCGACTACGAGCGCCAGCAGCTGCTCGTGGCCAACCACGAGTACACGGACGAGAACCTCATGTTCAAGGCGTACGACCCGGCCAACCCGACCCGCGAGCAGGTCGAGATCGCCTGGGCCGCGCACGGCCTGTCCGTGGTCGTCGTCCAGGAGGACCACCGCAGCGGCAAGCTGACCGCGGTCAACCGCCACCAG
Source organism: Streptomyces sp. NPDC030995 (assembly GCF_055571215.1). Lineage (NCBI taxonomy): Bacteria > Bacillati > Actinomycetota > Actinomycetes > Kitasatosporales > Streptomycetaceae > Streptomyces > Streptomyces sp. NPDC030995. Next base: position 46,564 of record NZ_JBVIFS010000004.1, on the reverse strand, counting down.
CTCAACCGCCGGCTGACCGCCACCAGCGAGTTCAAGATGACCGGCCCGGCAGCGGGCAGCGCCCTGCTGAAGACCTCGGTCGACCCGTCCGGAACGAAGGTGCTCGGCACCCTCAACAACTGCGCCGGCGGCACCACCCCGTGGGGCACCACCCTCCACGGCGAGGAGAACTTCAACCAGTACTTCGGCAACGCCGGCCAGGTCACCGACCCCACCCAGGCCGCCCGCCTGAAGCGCTACGGCGTGACCGCCGGCGCCACCGAGCGCAAGTGGGAGCGGTTCGACAAGCGCTTCGACGTCGCGCAGGAGCCCAACGAGTCGCACCGCTTCGGCTGGGTCGTCGAGCTGGACCCGTACGACCCGAACTCCGTCCCCCGCAAGCGCACCGCGCTCGGCCGCTTCAAGCACGAGGCCGCACAGCCCCGCCTGACCGAGGACGGCCGCCCGGTCGTCTACATGGGCGACGACGAGCGCTTCGACTACTTCTACAAGTTCGTCTCGTCGAAGCAGATGAAGAAGGGCAACTCGCGCGCGGCGAAGGAGCACAACCTCACGCTGCTCGACGAGGGCACCCTCTACGTCGCCAAGCTCACCGGTGACTCCCCGGCCGCCTCGATCGACGGCACCGGCAAGCTCCCCACCGACGGCGAGTTCGACGGCTCCGGCGTCTGGATCAAGCTGGCCACCGGCAACGTCTCGCACGTCGAGGGCATGACCGCCGAGGAGGTCTACGTCTTCACGCGTCAGGCCGCCGACAAGGTGGGCGCCACCAAGATGGACCGCCCCGAGGACGTCGAGCCCTCCCCGCGCACCGGCCGCGTCTACATCGCGCTGACCAACAACACCGACCGCGGCAAGCCGGGCAAGGAAGGCGCTACCGAGCCGAACCCGCGCAACCTGAACAAGCACGGCCAGATCCTGGAGCTCGCCGAGAACTTCGACGACCCGGCCGGCGACGGTTTCGCCTGGCGGCTCTTCCTGGTCGCCGGTGACCCGAACGACCCGGCCACCTACTTCGCGGGCTTCCCCAAGGACAAGGTCAGCCCGATCTCCTGCCCGGACAACGTGGCCTTCGACCCGCACGGCAACCTGTGGATCTCCACCGACGGCAACCAGCTCGGCTCGCACGACGGCCTGTTCGGCGTCGCGACCGCCGGCGACCGCCGCGGTGAGCTGAAGCAGTTCCTGACCGTCCCGCGCGGCGCCGAGACCTGCGGTCCGCTGATCCAGGACAAGCGCGTCCTGGTCTCGGTCCAGCACCCGGGCGAGATCGACGGCGCGTCCGTCGAGAAGCCGCAGTCGGTGTGGCCCGACGGCCCCGGCAAGATCGTCCGCCCCGCGGTCGTCTCGGTCTGGCGCAAGGACGGCCGCAACATCGGCGTCTGATCCGGCCTGTTGGGCCGAATGTTTCACGTGAAACACAGCTCACGTGAAACGTCGGCCCATCCCGGTCAACTCCCGTCCGGCAGTCGCCCGACGGGAAGCCCGAGCGTCGTCAACGCGCCCCCGTCCGGCGCGTTGGCGAAGCTCAGCGCGATCTCCAGCACCGCCGCCTGACCGGCCACGATCGTCAGGCCCAGGCCGTGGCCGCGCCCGCGGCCGGGGTCCCCGGTACGGAACCGCTGCGGGCCCTGCTCGATCAGCTCGGGCGGGTAGCCCGGTCCGTGGTCGCGGATCACCACCACCGGGCCCGTCACGGTCACCTCGACCGGCGGCCGGCCGTGTTTGTGGGCGTTGACCAGCAGGTTCGCCAGGATCCGGTCCAGGCGCCGCCGGTCGGTGAGCACCACCGTGTCCCGGACCACCCGTACCGAGGCGGCCAGCCCGGTCGCCGCGACGGCCCGCTCCACCGCCCGCCCGAGTTCCACCCGGGCGAGGTCGGCCCGTTCGACGCCCGATTCCAGCCGGGAGATCTCCAGCAGGTCCTCGGTCAGCAGGTGCAGGGCCTTGAGCCGGTCGTTGATCATTTCCTTGGGGCGGCCCTCGGGCAGCAGCGCCGCCGCGGCCAGCGAGCCGGTGAGCGGGGTGCGCAGCTCGTGCGCGACATCCGCCGTGAAGCGCTTCTCCGCCTCCAGCCGGTCCTGGAGGGACCCGGCCATCGAATCCAGCGCCTGCGCCACGTCCCGTACCTCGTCCCGTGAGCGGGCCGGCCGGGCATCGTCCCCGTCGGCCGGGAAGTCCACCCGGGCTTCCAGGTCGCCGGCGCTGATCCGGCGGGCCACGGCGGCCGTGGTCGCGAGCCGCCGGCTGATCCGGTTGGCGAGGAACAGGCCGGCCAGCGCCACCACCCCCGCCGCGAGCGCCGAGGAGGCGAGGATCGCGGTGTCGATGTCCCGCAGCCGGTCGCGGGTGTTCCCGTACGGGAGCCAGACCGCGAGGGCCTTGCCGTCGGCGGGCCCGGCCGCCCACATGACGGGCTCGTCCTTCCGCTCGCCGACCATGCTGCCGGTCCGCCCGCGCGCGACGAGCTCGCGCAGCGGTCCGGGCAGGTCGGCCGGGTCCAGGGCGACGTTCACGTCGCCGTGCGCGGTGCCGTACTCGTAGTGGCCGAGGGCGTGGTCCAGGTCCGCGTCCGCCTCCTTGCGGACCTCGCCCACGATCTGCCGGGCGACCACGTTGTGCACGAGGATCCCCAGTGCGGCGGCGACCAGGCAGCACACCGTCGTGGTGGTCAGGGCGATCTTCCAGCGCAGGCTGCTCAACGCCGGCATCGGGATCCGTCCCCGCTCAGGGGGAGTTCCGCCAGGCCCGGGCACTCGTCGAGGGTGAGCTGGGACAGGTTCATGATCCCGGCCTTCGGGTCCCACACGTAGTCGGAGACGGCGACGTACGCCGGGTTCGACGTGGGCTCGCGGACCGCGAGGTGCTCGGCGGCCACTTCCACGCCCTCCAGCACCGCGCGCCGGGTCAGGATCCGGGCGATCCGCCCGTCGTCCTGGACGGTGTAGACGCGCAGCTCACTGAGCCGGCCGTCGATGTCCAGGGCGGTGATCAGCTCCTCCCGGCCGTTGCCCGTCAGGTCGTGCAGGACCCCGGGGCGCACCGGACAGTCCGGTCCGCCGTCCACAGCCTGTGTGCAGAGCGCGAGCCGCTGGATCGCCCGCGGGTCCACGAGCCGCCCGGTCCCGCCGTCCCCGGCGGTGGCGGCGGTGATGTCGGCCCGTACGACGTCCAGCGCGCTCACGCCGCGCATGCTCAGCTCGGCCACTTTGGGCAGCCCCGGGATCACGGTGGCCGTCCCCGGCTTCTGGTCCGGGTCGGGCGGGACGGGGCGGATGTTCTTCCACAGGGTCTGCGGGGCGTGCACCGTGCCGAGGTCGCCCTCGCTCTTCAGCCCCTCCACATCGGCGCACCCCGCCGTGGCCGCCACGGCGGCGGCGATGGCCGGGAGGAGGCGGAGGCAGCGCATGGTCTGATGCTCCCCCGTCGGGTGGATCCCGGCCCGGACACAGGACCATCCGGGGGACCGGCCCTGCTCGGAGCACCGGCCTGACGGCCGCACCGGGGCTCCGCCCCGGACCCCGGTCCTCAAACGCCGGAGGGGCTGGACTATTGGGCGATGGCGCGGGCGGCCGCGAGTTCCTGGTGGACCGGGGCCAGCACGCTCGACTCGTCGGCCGCCGACTCCTCGCGGACCCGGACCGGGGTCGTGCTGCTGCGCACCCGCTCGGCCAGTTCGCGCAACTGCCGCGCGATGCCCTCCACCTCGCTCGCCGCAGGCGGCACCGCGCCGTGGTTGACCCGGACCCGCGCGGCGGTGGTCGCGTCCACGATCCGCTCGACGGCGACCACCAGCGGCCACCACGCGGCGGCCCGCTCCCCCGTCGGCGGGGGCTCGGTCAGCGCCCGCTGGAACTCGCTGCGCACGCCCGACAGGTCCCGGTAGATCCGCCGCCGGGCCTGGAGGCGGGCGGTCCGCGCCGCCGCGTGCGCGGCCTCGTCCGGGGCCGGGGCGAAGGCCCGTTCCACGTAGCGGGCGGCGTCGTCCACGGAATCGGCGAGCCGGTCCCCGATCCGGGTGTGCCAGCTCTCGGGCCACAGCAGGTACCCCGCGACGAGGGTGATGGCGCATCCGATGAGGCTGTCCAGCAGCCGGGGCCGGATCAGATCGAAGCCCTGGTGGTTGAGCAGGTCCGAGAGCAGCAGGATCACCGGGGTGATCGCGGCGGTCTGGAAGGCGTACCCCTTGGCGGAGAAGGCGGGGATCAGCGCCGCGAGCACCATCATCACCGGCACGGTCCACCAGCCCCGCGGCACCTCGGCGAGCACGGCGGCCGCGACGACCAGCCCGGCAGCGGTGCCGAGCGCGCGCAGCACCGCGCGGGAGAACACCGAGCCGAAGTCGGGCTTGAGGACGAAGGTGACGGTCAGCGCGACCCAGTAGGACCGCTCGACCTCGATCACCGAGACGAGCGACTGCGCGAGCCCGATGCACAGCGCGAGCCGCAGCCCGTACCGCCAGGAGGCCCCGGACAGCATCATGTCGCGCACGGCCCGGCGGGCCCGCACCCGTAGTGCGGCGGGCCGCCCGAGGCGGTCGTCGACGTTCGGGGTCCCCCCTGGGCCGTCAGGCCCAAGGGGCGGGTCCGGTTCGGCGAGGTGCACGATCCGCGCCGCATGGCGCAGGGCCCCGTCGATGGCCCGCTCGGCGGGAGCGTGCGCGGCCGGCAGATCCAGTACGGGGGTCCCGGTGCGGCCCTCCTCGACGGCCGCCGCCAGCTCCCGTACGGCCGCCGGGATCTCGGGCGGCAGCGGCCGGCCGCGCAGGTGCGCCGCGGGCGCGGCCTCCACCAGCGGGATCACCACATTGAGCTGGGCGAGCATCCGCACCAGCGAGGGGCTGCGCCCGTGCACCCGGGCCCGGCGGCCCAGCACCAGGTCGTAGGCCTGGTTCAGGGCCTGGGTCAGCTGCCGGCGGCGCTCGTCGTAGACGGCCCCGGGGCCGCCGGCGGCCTCCAGGGTGTCGGCCAGGGCCCGGTAGGTGGCGGCGACGGCCGCCCGCTCCGGCTGCCGGCCGCGCAGCGGCCAGCCCAGCAGGGTCAGCACGAGGACGAACAGCCCGCCCGCGCTCAGCAGCAGCGGGGCCGTCCACCAGGGTTGCGGCATCGGCAGTCCGGCGCCGACGACGGCGTTGAGCAGGAGCAGCAGCCCGGACACGGAGGCGACGGTGCCGATGGAGGAGATCATCCCGGAGACCAGGGCGATGAGGGTGAGCACGCCGACGGCCAGCCAGCCGTGGCCGAAGACCAGGGTGCCGAGCGCCACTCCGACGGCGCCCAGGAGCTGGGGTACGGCGATGTTCAGGACCCGCATCCGGTAGGCGTCGGCGGTGTCGCCGATGACTCCGGAGAGGGCGCCCATGGAGGCGAGCGCGCCGTACTCGGGCTCGTCCAGGGCGAATCCGACGGCGAGCGGGGCGGCCAGTGCGACCGCCGCGCGGGCCACGGCGGCCCAGGGGATCGGAGCGGTACTCGGCTTCAGGCCGCTGAGCAGCCAGGCGGGCGGGGCCAGCGGGTGGTGCCGGGCTCGCCGCGACGCTATGTGTTCGGTGCGTTCGGTACTCATTCCGCTTCCGTGCCGCCGCTAGCGAATCGGTTCTTCTGTGCTCTTCTGCGCTCTTCTGCGTCGTTCTACATATGTTGGTACCTTCCGAGCTTATGGGGTGCGGCGTTGTCGTCCCATCAGCCATGCGGTCAGCGCGGCGGCGAGCCCGATCGCCAGGACCACCCAGGCGGTGGTGCGCAGGAACGCGGTGAGGGCGTCGTACACCGCTCCCGCGGCCGACCGGTCGATGTCGGCGGGCAGGTCGTCCAGGGTGAGCCTGCGGCAGACCCCCACCGCCAGCCACAGCAGTCCCGCCCCGATCGCCAGCCCCAGGCCGGTGGCCATGACGGCCCGCCGCCGATGGAGGGCGACCGCGATGGCCGCCGCGGCCAGGACCAGGGTCAGTACGGGGAGCCAGATGCCGGCGATCTGGAGCATGCGGAAGCCCTTCCGGAGTGCGCCGAGATCGTCGTACTCCATGACCTTCACGGACAGGTGGGTCACCGGGATGCGGTCGGCGAAGGGCACGCCGTCGGCGACGAGTTCGCCCTTGACCTGGCCGATGACGGGCGCGAGGTCGATGGTGACGGCGTCGCCGTGGCCGGTGGTGAGCGCGTCGAGGAAGGCCGCGTGGGCGGCCCGGTTGGCCGCGTCCCAGGCGGTGCGGTAGGCGGGGGTGCCGGCGAAGGAGCGCAGGGCTTCGCCGATCAGGGCGTCCACCCCGCTCTGGAAGGGGCCCGCGTCGATCTGTCCGGCGAGGGCGCGGGAGGTCTGGGTGACGACGACGTTGCGCACGGCCGGGTCCTCGGCGAGCGGGGACATCGCGGCGGTGTAGCGGTCGGCGTCGCCCAGCTCGCGGTCGGCCCAGTACGCGACGGCGCTCGCGGGTACCAGGAGGACCACGAGCGCGAGGAGTACCGCCGACAGGATGGTGCGCACGTCACCAGGGAAAGCGGACGCGGGGCCGGGCGCGAGCGGTGTTGCTGCGGGCGGGTGGTGAACGGTCCGTCGGCGTGGCACCCTTGCGCCGGTAATCCTGGATATCTAATATCCAGGATATGAAGATGAGCGAGGGCGTCGAGTGGGCGCTGCACAGCTGCGTCAACCTGGCCTGGAGCGGGCCGGACCGGGCGGTGTCGGCGGCGCGGCTGGCCGCGTGGCACGACCTGCCCGCGGCCTACCTCAACAAGCAGCTCCAGGCGCTGGCCCGGGCGGGGATCGTCAGCTCTTCCCCGGGCCCCCGGGGCGGCTTCCGGCTGGCCCGCCCGCTCGCCGACATCTCTCTCATGGACGTGGTCGCCGCCGTCGAGGGGACCGAGGAGGCCTTCCGGTGCGCGGAGATCCGGCAGCAGGGTCCCGGCGCGGGTGACCCGGCGGCGGGAGCGGCCGGCGGACCGGCGTGCGCCATCGCGCACGCCATGACCCGGGCCGAACTGGCCTGGCGCAGGGCCCTCGCCGCCCAGAACCTCGACGAGATCCGCCGGCAGGCCGAACGACAGGCCCCGGAGGCCAGGGAGCGGCTCCGCGCCTGGCTCGCCGAGCGCTAGGTCGTGTCGTCAAAGTCCCGTCTGGCTGGCGGGGTCTGGCACGCACGCTCGCCGCGTTGTCGTCGGTCGCCGACGCTCCGCGTCGCCTCCCTCCTCCGCCTTGCGATCGCACGCACCAGACCCCGCCAGCCCCGCCCTTCGGGCGGCCGACGCGACTTTGACGACACTCCCTAGTGCGGTGGCCACGGCACCGGCCACACCACACCGCAGGTACGGATACGGATACGGATACGGATACGGATACAGGGAGCTCGGCATGACGCGCAGCATCATCAATCCGGCAGGACTCCACACCCCGACCGACTACGGCTACAGCCACATCGTCAGCGCCCCGGGCGAACAGGTCTTCATAGCCGGCCAGTACGGCTCCGACGAGAGCGGCCACGTCGTCTCCGAGGACTTCGCCGGCCAGGTCGAGCGGGCCTTCGCCAACCTCCGCACCGCCCTCGCGGCCGTCGGCCTCGGCCCAGCCGACGTCGTCCGCATCGGCACGTACATCGTCGGCCACGACCAGCAGAAGCTGGAGGTGCTCCTCAAGCAGCTGCACGCCACCTGGGGCACCGAGCTGCCCGCCCAGACCCTCATCGGGGTGGCCGCGCTCGCCCTGCCCGACATGCTCTTCGAGATCGACGCGGTCGCGGTGCGCACGCCCTGAGCAGTGATCCACTTGCCGGTCGGGGGCGGCGGGTGTGCCCTGGATGATGGAAGAGAGGAGCCCGTCATGGCACATGCGGCACCCACCGCCCACCGGCGGCACGGCTGGCAGTCCTCGGACATGGCCCACCTGAGCAGGAGCGCCTACACGCGACCACTGCTCCTGGGACTGGTCTACGGCGTCTGGGCCGCCTTCATCAAGCGCCAGATGGGCCCCGTGGACGCGGGCAACGTCTTCTACGGGATCCTGTGCGGCGTGCTCTTCGCCGCGATCATGTTCGGCCTGGCGAGGATCGGCCCCCGCCTCAAGCGCGAGGTCCACGCCGTGGCGTACGGCGTCTTCGCGGGCGTCGCCGCGGGCTACCTGCACAGCCTCACCAACTCGTCCGTGCTCCGCGCCACCGTCATCGGCCTCTTCGTCGGCCTCGGTGTCGGCGGGGCGGCGTTCTACCGCTACTACACGCGCGAGGACTGACAGGGGTGCGGGAGCCGGTTCCCGGGCTGCGTGCCCGGGAACCGGCGACCTTCCTACGCGTCCGGGTCCGCAGCGGCGGTCCGCTGCGGTTCGCTATCGGAGGCGAGGGACGCGACGGGCTCGACGGCCTCGGCCGGGGCCTTCGGCGACGAGGCTGACGAGGCCGACGCAGCCGTCTCGTCCTGCCGGACCGGCGGCGTGAAACGGGTGACTTCGGCGCGGAGCATGGCGTTCAGCGCGGTGAACGGGTCGATGGGCATGGCGGAACCTCGCGGTGTTTCAGAGGGTGAGGGGTGTGGGGGTTGCGCTGGGATTCAGGGCCGCAGGCCCGCTCAGCAGCGCAGGACCACACTCCGCACCGACCGCAGGGACAGGGCCGGCCGGGCCGTCCCCGCGGTGGGCCCACACGACGGGGCATCCGGATGTTTCACGTGAAACACCGTCAGCGGTGACCGCCGTACGCCGGGCAGCCCGCGCACCCACGTCCGTACGGCCGCCCGGGACTCGGGGTCGGCAGCCGGATCGGACTGGCCCTCCGTGGGTTCGGCGGGCTCGGCGGGCCGAGTGGGCGCCGTGGGGGCGGCAGGCGCGGTGGACGCCGGCGGGAACTCGGCGGCCGCCTGGCCGGCCGGACCGGCGCCGAACACGCACAGCAGCACGACACAGGCCACGGTCAGAGCCCTGGTCAGTGCCGTACGCGCGCGTTGCCTCCCGCTCATGCGAGGGGTGTGCCCCGCCGCGCGGGACGACTCCCGGAGGGGCCGGAAGAAGCCGCCGACCGGGGGACGAAGACACCCCCCACGGCTGAACGGGTGGCCGCGGGTTGATCCGACCCTGATCCGCCGGACACCCCCTAGCGCGTGCGGCGCTGCCCCGTCAGCCGGGCCAGGACCGCGGTTTCGCCGCCGACCAGCCGCAGTTGGGCCCGGCCGGACGGGTCCTCGCGGCCGGGGGCCGCGCCGGGTGAGACCCGTACGACGGTGAACACCGCCGTACGGCTGTCCGCGCGGGGGACCTCGATGGTCCGGCCCCGCCGCAGCTTGCCGAGGCGCAGCCCGGCTCCGGTGACCACGGCGGTGCCGGCGGTACCCGGCTCGGGCGTGCCGGCGTCCCAGGCGATGTCCTCGTGCTCGCCGGTCAGCGGCACGTCGAGCCCCAGGCTCGGGATGCGCAAGCGCAGGGGCTGCGCCGCCCGGAGCGGTGCGGTGGCCGCCCGCAGCGGCCCGGCGGCGCTCCTCGGCGACCGGGTCCCCCTGCCGGGGGTGTGGGAGCCGGACTGCTCCAGCTCCCGCACGAGCCGGCGGTGCCCGGACAGTCCCAGCGCCCGCGAGGGCAGTGCGTCGTCGGTGGTCACGGCCGCGGGCCCGGCACCCTCGGTCCGGTTCAACGCCACGATGCCGGTGGACAGCAGAGCCACCGTCAGCGAGGCGACGACCCACTTGGTGCGGGGCATGAGAATCCCTCCTGTCCGGCTCGTGCGGCCGGGTTCATGTGAGCAGTGGACACCCCCTCTGCCCACCCGCACCCCGTGAAACACGTGGGGCTGACAGGACGTCACGGGCGTGTCGCCACCCGATCCACACATCCCCGCAGCTCGTGCCGGGTCCTCCCACCGGCCACCCGGGTCGCCCACCGTGCGCCCGAACGGGTGACGGGGTCACATGACGACGGCCGCGGTGCCCGCGCCCATCAGGACGGCGGCCAGGTGCACGGCCGGGTGGCCGTAGTCGCCGTACCAGAGGTGGCGGGCCAGGCCGCCGAGGGCGGCCAGGCCCGCGATGACGCCGATCTGGCCGAACAGGGTGACGGCGCAACAGGGGGCCAGGAGCAGCAGCAATGAATTCAGCCAGAACGGGCCGGCGCCCGTCCAGCCTCGCCATTCCTTGATCGCCGTCGGCATGTACGACCGGCCCCCTCTTGTGCTTGGTCAACTCGTCGGCTGCACAGCCTCCTTGGGTGCGGAGGCCGGCACAAGGGCCCGGTCGGCTAGAAAACCGAAGGCCAGGCCGAAAGTCGTCCACAGCGCGGTCTGGATGGCCAGGGACGCGAGGCGGAACTCCCAGATCAGCGCGGCCGGGAAGTCCGCCGGGACCTCGTTCACGCCGGGCAGCGTGGCGTACGAGATTCCGACGGCCACGACGAAGGCCGCACCGGCGGCGATCGACGCGTTCCAGGCGCCGAGCTTCGGCGCGAGCCTTCTGCCGAGGATCAGCGCGCCCGCCGCCAGCAGCGCGCTCAGGGCGATCATCAGCAGGTAGAGGGCGGTCCGCCGGGCGGCCGTGTCGGGGTCGCCGACGGCCGGCGGGTTGGCGGGGTACTTGAAGAACGGCACCAGGGTGATGGTGACGAACAGGCCCGCGGCGACCAGCACGGCCGTGGCCCGCGGGCCGAAGAGGCCGATGCGGCCCAGGGCGTAGCAGTAGACGAGCGCGGCGATGCCGCCGAGCGCGACCCCGTACAGCAGGACGCCGGTGCCGAGGCCGGCCGTGGCCTGGAGGGCCCGGCTGACCGGGGCCTCCGCGCCGTGGTCGTGGACGGCCGCGCCGTGGTCGTGGGCCGCCGCGGCGGCGGCCCCGGCCTCTTCGATGGCGATCGCCGCGTCCACCTTGGACTCACCGAGGAGGTACGCGACGAGGAAGGCGACCGCGCCGGCCAGCAGGCCGGCGAGCATGCCGCGGATGAGCAGGGTGCGGGGGGAAATGGAGTTCATCGATCGGTTTCCCTCGCTGATCACTGATCGCTGAAAACGGAGCCGTTGGCGGGTGACTCGGTGGCAGACGACTCAGTGGCAGGGGAAACCGAGCAGGTGGCGGCCGTCGTGCAGCCACTCGTGGATGGTCTCGCCCTCGAAGACAGCGGTGGCGCCCTGCTCGGCGCCGACGAAGTACAGCAGGACCAGCATCAGGATGCCGACGAACGCCGCCCAAGGGGCCAGCGCGGAGAGCGAGATCGGGGCGACGACGGGTGCGGTCGTCGTGGGCACGGCGGAGTGGGCGGCCATGGCAGAACCTCCAGGGGGAACACGCGTCCCGGTCAGTGGTGCTCGCGATGACGGTGGCGGGTCTGACTTGCCTCCCCCTCCGGGAGGATTCACAGTGGCGCGACCGTGCCGGATTCTCACCGGTGCTTCCGCCGTACCGTCGTCATTCAGTTGTGTCGTCGTGACCGTACCGCGCTTACGCTCCCCTTATGAAGACCCCGTTGGTACGAGTCCGGCTCGTGAGACTCCCACTGGACGCAGCCGCCCGCCAGGGGCGCTTCGGTCACGCGCAGCCGTGCCCCGGTCACGAGGGCCTGCGCGGCATGGACACGGGGGAGTGGGCGGGGCGCACCCTGGACGAGGTGGCGGCCGAGGACCCGGCGGCCCTGCAGGCCTGGCTGACGGACCCCGGATTCGCGCCGCCGGGCGGGGAGTCCGTGGACGCGCTGATCGCCCGCGTCGGGGCGGAGTTGGCCGCCCTCGCCCCGGGTACGCACCGGGCCGTGGTCGACCAGGCCGTCGTACGGGCAGCGGTGGTGCACGCCCTGGAGCTGCCCGCGGCGGCCTTCTGGCGGCTGGACGTGCGGCCGGAGTCGGTGACCACGCTCACCGGGCGCGCGGGCCGGTGGAACCTCCTCGTGGGACAACCGGAGGAACAGGAGCAGGAGCAGGAGCAGGAGCAGGAGCAGGAGCAGGCGTAGGAGCAGCGGTGTTACGCGACGATCCAGTCCGACGTCGCGATCACCGGTTGCACGCCCTCGCGGTGCACGGTGCCCTCGATCAGGCCGTACATCCGGTCCGCCGCGAAGTAGACCTCGTTGTCGTTCTTGAGGCCGAAGGGCTCCAGGTCGACCAGGAAGTGGTGCTTGTTGGGGAGGTTGAGGCGCACCTCGTTGACCTTGGGGCAGTTGTCGAGCACCCGCTCGGCCATCTGGTTCAGGGTCTGCTGCAGCGAGTACGAGTACGTCTCCGCGAAGGCTTCCAGCATGTTCTTGCGGACCTTCTTGTACGACTGGTCCCAGTCGTACGAGGCGTCGTCGGCGGCCAGCGCCGAGTGCGCCCAGCGCGCGGTGACCTTGGTCGCCAGGATGCGGTCGTACGCCTCCTGCAGGGTCGTGTACTTGTCCTTGATGTAGCCGTGGAACTCGGAGTTGGTCGAGTTCATCACCGTCAGGTCCTTCAGACCGGAGATGACCTGGAGGCCCGTCGTCTCGCTGTAGGTGATCTGCGCGGTGCGCACCTCCTGGCCCTTGCGGACGAAGGAGTGCTGCTCCTTGCGCGTCGGGACCGGGATGCGGTCCCACACGTACTCCTCGATGCGGATCTGCGCCTCGCGGATCGGCTGCTGCGAGGAGACGAAGTGCTTGGCGAGCAGGATGCCGAAGGCCTCGGGGGAGGCGATGCCGTGCTCCTTGCCGAAGGCGTACACCGTGTTCTTGGTGGTGTCGGTCGGCAGGCAGTTGGCGTTGTCGCCGGTGAGGTGGACGTCGCGGAAGTCACCGCGGAGCGCGACCGAGACGTTGAGGTCGCGGATCTCGTGCCAGGAACCGTCGGCGCCCTTGCGAGTGACCTTCACGATGCGGTTCTCGGCCTTGCCGTACTGGTTCTGGGCCAGGACGTGCTTGCTCATGCGATGACTTCCTTCGGGTACACGGAGTCCGGCTGAGGGGATCCCGTACGCCCGGCGTCCAGCGGTCGGCCCGCTCCCCGCCGTTCGGTCACGGAGGACCGCCCCGGGACTGACGTGCATCCCGGTCCGTAGGTGCTCTTTCGGATTTCAGCACGCATCCGTGCTGTTCGTAATGGCGCAAATCCTCCGAGAGCGGCACCCACGGATTGGGCGACCGTGCGTCCGCGCAGGTCAGGTGGTGTGCGCGTCGGCGACCGACAGGGCCTCGTCGAGGATCGCCAGGCCCTTGGCCACGTCCTCGGACGAGATGTTGCACGGCGGCGCGACGTGGATGCGGTTGCCGGCGAGCAGCGGCCACAGGCCGCCCTTCTTCAGGGCCGCACCGAACTCCGTCATGGGCGCGTTGTCGGCGCCCGAGGCGTTGTACGGGACGAGCGGCTCGCGCGTCTCCTTGTCCCGTACGAGTTCCAGCGCCCAGAAGGTGCCCAGACCGCGGACCTCACCGACCGAGGGGTGCCGCTCGGCGAGCGCGCGCAGGCCGGGGCCGAGCAGCTCCGCGCCGGTGCGGGCGGACTGCTCGACGATGCCCTCCTCCTCCATGACGTTGATCGTCGCGACGGCGGCCGCGCAGGCCAGCACGTGCCCGGAGTACGTCAGCCCGCCCGGGTAGGGCCGGCGGGCGAAGGTCTCGGCGATGGCGGCCGAGATGGCGACGCCGCCGAGCGGGACGTATCCGCTGGTCACGCCCTTGGCGAAGCAGAGCAGGTCGGGGGTGACGTCCCAGTGCTCGGACGCGAACCACGTACCGGTCCGGCCGAAGCCGACCATGATCTCGTCGAGGATGAAGACGATGCCGTAGCGGTCGCAGAGGGCGCGCACCCCGGGCAGGTAGCCGGCCGGGTGCACGAGAACGCCGGGGGCGCCGCCGACGGTCTCCAGGATGATCGCCGCGATGGACTGCGGGCCCTCGAAGACGATCGTGTCCTCCAGGTGGCGCAGCGCCCGCTCGCACTCCTCGGCCTCGGTCGCCGCGTAGAAGGGCGAGCGGTAGGCGAAGGGCCCCCAGAAGTGCACGACACCGGCGGTCGCGGAGTCGTTGCCGAAGCGGCGGGCGTCGCCGGTCAGGTTGATCGCGGTGGAGGTGGCGCCGTGGTACGAGCGGTACGCGGACAGGACCTTGGGCCGGCCGGTGTGCAGCCGGGCCATGCGGACGGCGTTCTCGACGGCCTCGGCCCCGGCGTTGGTGAAGAAGATCTTGTCGAGGTCGCCGGGGGTGCGCTCGGCGATCAGCCGGGCCGCCTCGGAGCGGACGTCGACGGCGAAGCCGGGCGCGACGGTGCACAGCCGGGCCGCCTGCTCCTGGATGGCCGCGGTGACCTTGCGGTGCTGGTAGCCGATGTTGGTGTAGACGAGCGCGCTGGAGAAGTCGAGGTAGCGGTTGCCCTGGTAGTCCCAGAAGTACGACCCCTCGGCACCGGCGACGGCGAGCGGGTCGATGAGCTCCTGCGCAGACCAGGAGTGGAAGACGTGCTTCCGGTCAGCGTCTTTCACGAGGGCGAGGGCGTCGGCTTCTGCGTTCATGAAACGAGCGTAGTTGTCCAGGATGTGGACACGGCGGCGGTCGCCCCGTCCGCCGGGCGCGGCTCGGGTCGCCCCCGGATCAGCCGAGGGCCTCGCCGTACAGCCGGAACAGCCGGGGGCCGCCGGCCGGGGCGGCGGCCGCCAGCCGCGCCCAGGCATCGGCCGCCGCCGCCCGGGCCGTCGCCCCCGGCCACGGCTGCGGCAGCAGCTCCGGGGGGAGCAGCGGATCCGGCAGCATCGCGGCGGAGAAGGCCGCGGCCAGCGCGACGGCCCGCGCCAGCCCCGCCACGGCCGCGTCCACCGCCACCGCGCCGTCTGCCGCCACCGGGCCCTCCGCCCCGTCCGCCGCCGAGGCCCCGTCCGTCGCCTCCGCCCCGTCCGCCGCCCGACCCGGGTCCTGCGCCAGGGCGCGCAGCGCCTCGTACCGGTCCGCGATCTCCGCCAGGGGCCACAGCCGTGCCGCCAGGGCCCGCGGCTCCGCGGCCGCGCCCACCGCCAGGTCCCGGGTGCTCAGGCAGCTCAGCGCCTCCGACAGCCCCAGTTCCGCCGCGTGCGCCCGCACGTACGGGCCGATGGCGTTCGGCGTGACGTACAGCCCGCCCTGCACCGGCGCCGCCCCGAGCCCGGTCAGGGCGTCCCGCAGGGAGTCCCGCGCCGCCCGCGCGGATTCCGGTACGGCGAAGGCGAAGGCGTGCCAGACCCCGTCCCACGGCTCCAGGCCCCGGTCCTGCCGGTAGGCGTGCCGTACGAACTCCACCTCCGGTACGAGCGGCAGCCCGGGCCCCGCCCCCACCGTCCGCAGCACGGCCCGCCGCCCGCGCCCCTCCACCGCGAAGCGGCCCTCCGCCACCAGCCGCTTCACGCAGAGCCGCACCTGCTGGTCGGTCATCCCGAGCAGCCCGGCGACCTCGTACAGCTCCTCGCCCGCGACCGTCCCGTCCTCCCGGACCAGCGCGTGCACGACCGTCCTGGTCGGGATCCCGCTCACCACGTCACCGCCTTGTGCATCGTCGTCACCGCTCCGAATCCCAGCACATCCCGCAGCCAGGGCGTCCGCTGCACCCGTACCGCCCTGAATCCGTGCCGCTCGTACAGCGCCCGCGCCCGCGGGTTCTCCGCGATCACGTCCAGCCGGATCCGCCGGCACTTCTGCTCGACGGCGATCGCCTCGATCTCCCGCAGCAGCAGCCCGCCGATGCCCCGGCCCCGCGCCGCGGGGTCCACGGCGATGCCGTCCATGACCAGCTCGCCGCGGGCGGGAGTGCGTTCCAGCAGGGCCAGCAGGAAGATCCGGGGCAGGCCGCGCAGCCGCCCGTACTGCGCCCTGACCGCGGCCGCGTCACCGCCGACCAGACCGCGCCCGGCCAGCTGGTAGCCCGCCACGCCCACCACCCGGCCGTCCTCGGCCAGGGCCGTCACCGCCCGGTCCGCATGCAGGTGTCCTGCGATGAACCGCCGCCCGGCCTCGGCGGGGCCGAGCGCGCGGCCCAGCTTCCCCCCGAAGGCCTCCCAGTACAGCTCGGCCACCCGCTCCTCGGCGCCCTCGGGCACCCCGCGCCGCAATGTCGTCATACGCACGAGTCTAATACGCTCATTCACGCTACGATCGTTTTCAGTTCGATCGAAAATGAAGTCGAAGGGCAAGAAGACAGAAGAAGGGTGCCGCCATGTCCCGCACGCTCCGCACCGCACTGCTCATCGCCTTGACCACCGCCCTCCTCGCGGCGGGCCTCACCGGCGTCGTCCTCTGGCAGCAGAGCTACGAGCTCCACGAGGAGCGCGTCACCGTCCCCGCCGCGGGCCACCAGCTCCCCGGCGTGCTCGCCACCCCCGTCGGCAAGGGCCCCGGCCCCTTCCCGCTCGTCGTCCTCGTGCACGGGGACGGCGAGGTCGACGCCACCCACGAGGGCTTCTACCGCCCCTACTGGGAGGCCTTCGCCCGCGCCGGCTACGCCTCGCTCTCCCTCGACAAGCCCGCCGACTGGCTCGGCCAGACCATGGACGACCGGGCCCGCGAGACCGTCGACGCCATCGCCTGGGCGGCGCGCACCCGGCCCGAGATAGACGGCGCCCGCATCGGCCTGTGGGGCGCCAGCCAGGCCGGATGGGTGCTCCCCAAGGTGGTGGCGCAGGCCCCGGCCCCCGGAGTGCGCTTCGTCATCGCGGTCGGCACCGCCGTGAACTGGGACCGCCAGGGGGAGTACAACCTCCGGGCCGAGCTCCGCGCGTCCGGGGCCGGCGCCGAGCGCACCGCGGCCGCCCTGCGCACCCGGGAGGCCACCCTGGCGCTGCTGCGGCGCGGGGCGACGTACGAGGAGTACCGCGCGAGTCCGGGTGCCGACGCGGAACTCACCGCGGAGCGCTGGGCGTTCATCAGCCGGAACCACACCGCGGACGCGACCGCGGACCTGCGGGCGATGCCGCACGTCCCGGTGCTGCTGATCTCGGGCGCCGACGACCGGAACGTGGACGGCGCCGAGACCGAAGCCGCGTACCGGACCCTGCTCGCGCCCGGCACCCTCACGGTCCGCCGCTATCCGGGGGCGAGCCACTCCCTGCTGCGCACCGCGGTCGAGCGCTCCTCCTGGCGGCTGACGCTGACGGCCGTGTTCACCCCGCGCGCCCTCTTCCCCTCCGGCCTGCTCGCCGACCAGCAGCGCTTCCTGGAGGAGCTGCCGCGTTAGGGAGTCGTCAAAGGCGCGTATGCGGGCGTATGGGGCCCGTCAAGGGAGGCCGGCGGGCCCCGAAAAGGCGTTCCACTCGGAGATGTCCGAATATCGCCCCTCGTACCAACGGGAGCTCACGATGGCCGATCTGGCCTTCGTCGCCACCACGATCGCGCTCTTCGCGCTGGTGGCCTTCATCGCCAAGGGGGTGGCCAAGCTGTGAGCGCCGAAAGCATCGTCGGTCTGCTGGTCGCCATGTCCCTCCTGGGCTACCTCGTTCTCGCCCTCGTGTACCCGGAGAGGTTCTGAGCCCCGATGAGTCCCGTCCTTGCCGGGGTGCTCCAGCTGCTCGCGCTCGTCGCGGCGCTGGCCCTCGCCTACCGCCCGCTGGGCGAGTACATGGCCCGCGTCTACTCCTCGAAGAAGCACTACGCGCCCGAGAAGTGGATCTACAAGGCGATCGGCGCCAACCCCGACGCCGAGATGCGCTGGCCGGCGTACGTGCGCTCGATCCTCGCCTTCTCCGCGGTGAGCGTGCTCTTCCTCTACCTGCTGCTGCGCGTGCAGGGCAGCCTGCCCGGCTCGATGGGCTTCGCCTCCATCAAGCCGGACCAGGCCTTCAACACCGCCGTCTCCTTCGTGGCGAACACCAACTGGCAGTCGTACGCCGGTGAGCAGGCGATGGGCCACGTCGTGCAGACCGGCGGGCTCGCGGTGCAGAACTTCGTGTCCGCCGCCGTCGG
This sequence comes from Streptomyces sp. NPDC030995, assembly GCF_055571215.1. Lineage (NCBI taxonomy): Bacteria > Bacillati > Actinomycetota > Actinomycetes > Kitasatosporales > Streptomycetaceae > Streptomyces > Streptomyces sp. NPDC030995. The sequence continues at coordinate 28,744 of NZ_JBVIFS010000004.1, read as the reverse complement.
CATGGCCGTCGCGGTGGCCCTCGTACGGGGCTTCGCGCGCTCCCGCACCGGCGAACTCGGCAACTTCTGGGCCGACCTGGTGCGCGGCACCGTCCGCATCCTGATTCCCCTCGCGGTCGTCGGCGCGCTCGTCCTCGTCGCGTGCGGGGTCATCCAGAACTTCTCCGGCATCCACGAGGTCGGGCAGTTCATGGGCGGCTCGCAGCAGTGGAACGGCGGGGCGGTCGCCTCGCAGGAGGTCATCAAGGAGCTCGGCACCAACGGCGGCGGCTACTTCAACGCCAACTCCGCGCACCCCTTCGAGAACCCGACCCCCTTCTCGAACCTCTTCGAGATCTTCCTGATCCTGCTGATCCCCCTCTCCCTGACCCGCACCTTCGGCCGCATGGTCGGCTCGGTCAAGCAGGGCTACGCGATCCTCGCGACGATGGCCACCATCTGGCTCGGCTTCACCGCGCTGATGATGTGGACCGAGTTCACCCACCACGGCCCGGCGCTCCAGGCCGCGGGCGGTGCGATGGAGGGCAAGGAGACCCGGTTCGGCATCGGCGCCTCCGCGATCTTCTCGGTCGCGACCACGCTCACCTCGACCGGCTCGGTCAACTCCTTCCACTCCTCCTACACCGGGCTCGGCGGCGGCATCCAGCTGCTGGGCATGCAGCTCGGCGAGATCGCACCCGGCGGTGTCGGCTCCGGCCTCTACGGCATGCTGATCATGGCGATCATCGCGGTGTTCATCGCCGGCCTGATGGTCGGCCGCACCCCGGAGTACCTCGGGAAGAAGATCGGCACCCGCGAGATCAAGTTCGCGGCCTGCTACATCCTCATCACCCCGGCGGTGGTCCTCGGTTTCACGGCCGTGGCCATGGCGCTGCCCACCCCGGCCCAGTCGATGGCCAACTCCGGTGCCCACGGCTTCTCCGAGGTGCTGTACGCCTACACCTCCGCCGGAAACAACAACGGCTCGGCCTTCGCGGGCCTGAACGCCGACACCCAGTGGTTCAACACGACCACCGGGCTGGCCATGCTGCTCGGCCGGTTCCTTCCCATGGTCTTCGTCCTCGCACTGGCGGGTTCGCTCGCCGAACAGCAGCCGGTGCCCGCCACGGCAGGAACGCTGCGGACCGAGAAGCCGCTGTTCACCGGCCTGCTCGTCGGCACGATCCTCATCGTCACCGGTCTCACCTACTTCCCGGCCCTCGCGCTGGGTCCGCTTGCCGAAGGGCTCGCCTCATGAGCACCATCACTCCTACCCGCGCGCCCCACCAGGACGCTCCCACCGGCCACAAGGAACCCGACCAGGGCCGGGTCGGCGGAGGCCTCTTCGACCCGAAGCAGCTGGTCGAGTCCTTCCCGGACGCGGTGCGCAAGCTCGACCCGCGCGTGATGGTGAAGTCGCCGGTCATGTTCGTGGTGGAGGTCGGTTCCGTACTGACCACCGTCCTGGCGATGGCCGACCCGACGAACTGGTTCGGCTGGGCGATCACGGCCTGGCTGTGGCTGACGACGATCTTCGCGAACCTCGCGGAGGCGGTGGCCGAGGGCCGCGGCAAGGCCCAGGCCGACACCCTGCGCAAGGCGAAGACCGACACCGTGGCCCGGCGGCTGAACGGCTCGGTGGAGGAGCAGGTGCCGGGCACGGAGCTGCGCATCGGCGACCTGGTGGTCTGCGAGGCGGGCGACGTCATCCCCGGTGACGGTGACGTCGTCGAGGGCGTGGCGTCGGTCGACGAGTCCGCGATCACGGGTGAATCCGCCCCGGTCATCCGGGAGTCGGGCGGCGACCGCTCGGCCGTCACCGGCGGCACGAAGGTCCTCTCGGACCGCATCGTCATCAAGATCACCACGAAGCCCGGCGAGACCTTCATCGACCGCATGATCAACCTGGTCGAGGGCGCCGCCCGGCAGAAGACGCCCAACGAGATCGCGCTGAACATCCTGCTCGCCTCGCTGACCATCGTCTTCCTGCTCGCGGTCGTCACCCTCCAGCCGTTCGCGATCTACGCGGGCGCCGAACAGTCGCTGATCGTGCTGGCCGCGCTGCTCGTCTGCCTGATCCCCACCACCATCGGCGCGCTCCTCTCCGCCATCGGCATCGCCGGCATGGACCGGCTCGTCCAGCGCAACGTCCTCGCGATGAGCGGCCGCGCGGTCGAGGCCGCCGGTGACGTCTCCACCCTGCTGCTCGACAAGACCGGCACCATCACCCTCGGCAACCGCCAGGCCTCCGAGTTCGTGCCCGTCAGCGGCGCCACCGCCGCAGAACTCGCGGACGCCGCACAGCTGTCGTCCCTGGCCGACGAAACGCCCGAGGGCCGCTCGATCGTGGTCCTCGCGAAGGAGAAGTACGGGCTGCGCGAGCGCCACCAGGGCGAGCTGGCGCACGCCGACTGGATCCCCTTCACCGCCCAGACCCGTATGTCGGGCGTCGACGTGGAAGGTCGCAAGGTCCGCAAGGGGGCCGCCTCGGCGATCACCGCCTGGGTCGCCGAACAGGGCGGCCGGGTCGCGGCCGACGCGGCCGCGCGCGTCGACGCGATCTCCTCCCTCGGTGGTACCCCGCTGCTGGTCGCGGCCGAGGACGAGAAGGGCGCGCGGGTCCTGGGCGTCATCCACCTCAAGGACGTCGTCAAGGAGGGCATGCGCGAGCGGTTCGAGGAACTGCGCCGCATGGGCATCAAGACCGTCATGATCACGGGCGACAACCCGCTGACCGCCAAGGCCATCGCCGAAGAGGCGGGCGTGGACGACTTCCTCGCGGAGGCCACCCCCGAGGACAAGATGGCCCTCATCAAGCGGGAGCAGGCCGGCGGCAAGCTCGTCGCGATGACCGGTGACGGTACGAACGACGCCCCGGCGCTGGCGCAGGCCGACGTGGGCGTGGCCATGAACACCGGCACCTCGGCCGCCAAGGAGGCCGGGAACATGGTGGACCTGGACTCCAACCCCACCAAGCTCATCGAGATCGTCGAGATCGGGAAGCAGCTCCTCATCACCCGGGGCGCCCTGACCACCTTCTCCATCGCCAACGACGTCGCCAAGTACTTCGCGATCATCCCGGCCATGTTCGCCGTGGTCCACCCCGGCCTGGACAAGCTCAACATCATGGGCCTGCACTCGCCGCAGTCCGCGATCCTCTCGGCCGTCGTCTTCAACGCGCTCGTCATCATCGCCCTCGTACCGCTCGCCCTCAAGGGCGTCCGGTACCGGCCCACCAGCGCCGACAAGATGCTCCGCCGCAACCTCGCCGTCTACGGACTCGGCGGCCTGATCGCCCCGTTCATCGGCATCAAGCTCATCGACCTGCTCATCTCCCTCATCCCCGGGCTCGCCTGAATTAGGAACGTGCTGACGACCATGAACAACACTGTCGGTAACACCGCGCGCCTCATCGGCGCGGGCCTGCGCGCCCTGCTCGTCCTGACGGTCCTCTGCGGAGTGATCTACCCGCTCGCCGTCACCGGCATCGCCCAGGCCGCCTTCGCCCACCAGGCCAACGGCTCCGAGATCAAGGACAAGAGCGGTCAGGTCGTGGGCTCCGCGCTCATCGGGCAGAGCTACGGGGACGACCTGCACTGGTTCCAGCCCCGGCCGTCGGCCGGACTCGGCGAGAACACCATCAACACCCAGTACGAGCTGTTGATCTCGGGTGCCTCCAACAAGGCCGCCGACCACCCCGACCTGGTCAAGGCGGTCAACGAGACGAAGGCGGAGGTGCTGGCCGACAACACCGTCCCCGGCTACACGCCCGAGGCGGCGCAGGTCCCGGCCGACGCCGTCACCTCCTCCGGCTCCGGCCTCGACCCGAACATCTCCCCGGCGTACGCCGACCTGCAGGTGCACCGGGTGGCGTCCCTCAACGCCCTCCCGGTGGAGCAGGTGCGGAAGCTGGTCGCGGAGCACACCGAGGGCCGCACCCTCGGCTTCATGGGCGAACCCCGGGTCAACGTGCTGGAGCTGAACGTGGCGCTGAAGGAGCTGACCGGGAAGTAGCGGCGCGCCACCTGCCGATATCACCGTTCCGGCAGGTGGAGAATTCGCCGAAGGCGGCCCCCGCGTTCGAGTGCGGGGGCCGTTTTCCGGTATTCAGGGGCAGGGGGAGGGGCAGGGACAGGAGTGGGGGGCAGGGGCCTATTTGTCGGAGTAGCTGAAGTCTCCGACGGTCCAGGCACTGACGTCCTTGACGGCGATCCGGTACATTCCGCCGGTCTCGGGGATGCCCAGGGTGCCCTGGAGGATGCGCGCCACGTGGAAATGCAGGTGTGAGGGTGCCCCGGCGGGCTGTCTGGCGCCTCCTCCGGAGGACCGGAAGATCTCGGCGAACGGGCCCAGCTGGTCGGAGTCCCGGAGGACCTCCGCCACCCGCTGACGCCAGACGCTCTCGGGGGCGAGGCGGCCTGTGATGACGGCGCCGTGAACCACGACGGTCAGGGACATCTGATTGGTCTGCTCCGACTCGACCATGGCGGCGAGATCGAGGAGCAGGTCGTCAGGGATCGACATGGGCACGGACTCTAGCAAGCCCGTCAAGGTCCGGCGCGGCATCGACGGCCAACGAGCCGAGGCCCGCACCTCAGGGTGCGGGCCTCAGCTGCGGGTACGCGTGGGCGTCAGGCGGGAACGATGTTCTCGGCCTGCGGGCCCTTCTGGCCCTGCGTGACGTCGAAGGTGACCTTCTGGCCTTCCTGAAGCTCACGGAAGCCGGTGGAGGCGATGTTCGAGTAGTGGGCGAACACGTCGGCGCCGCCACCCTCCTGCTCGATGAAGCCGAAGCCCTTTTCCGCGTTGAACCACTTCACGGTGCCAGATGCCATATTAATTCTCCTGAAAACTGCGCCCAACGGATACTGCAACGGGCGCCACACTAGCACAGGAAAAGCGACGGTGTGGAAATTCTTCCACTCGTAATTCGGCATCTGCAGTAATAGATATCCGATCCTGAAAGTCATATGAACGACGCCGTGCCTTAGAGGGTGTCGCCGATGCGTACCAGCGCGAGCGTGATGTTGTCGGGGCCGCCGGCATCGATGGCGGCCCTCCACAGCTCGAAGGCGGCCCTGCCGTCGTCGTGCACCCGCAGCAGGGCCTCGATCTCCTCGTCGGGCACGGGATCGGTCAGCCCGTCGCTGCACACCAGGTAGCGGTCGCCCTCGGAGAGCGCGAAGGACACGATGTGCGGGGTGACGTCCTCGTAGCCGCGGCTGCCGCCGAGCACCTGCGTGACCGCCGACGTGGTGCGGTGTCCGGGGGCCGGCGGCGGGCTGTCGTCCACGCTCACCTGGTGCAGGACGCCGTCCTGCCCGGCGCGGAACACCTTGCTGTCGCCGACGTTGAAGGCCAGCAGGGAATCCGCCAGGACGAGGGTCCCGGCGACCGTGGTCCCCATGGTGGCCAGGTCAGGGCGCCCGTCGGTGGCCGAGTACACCGCGCGATTGCACAGGTTCAGAGCGTCACCGACGGTTTGCGCGCCGTCGAGCGAGGGACCGAGCGCGGCCAGTTCGTTCACCACGAGCGCGCTGGCCACCTCGCCGCCCGGCTGCCCGCCGAGCCCGTCGGCGACGGCCACGACGAGCGGTCTGCCGTAGGGGAACAGCAGGGTCTGGGGGTTCTGGGTCACCGTCCCGCAGAGCGTCCACGGCCCGACGACGAGGCTGTCCTCGTTGTGCTCGCGGATCAGCCCGACATGGCTCAGGGCGGTCACGGCTATGTACGGCACCTTGGCGTCCCGCCTTTCCGTAACGACAACGGCAGACGCGTCCCTCGCCACCATTGTCGCGCCGCCCCGGCATGCGGGGCGCGGCCCGCCGGAGCACGCTGGTCCTGGAGCTGCCTGTCCCTCGACCGGCGGCCCGGCCAGGAAGGATTTCCGGAGATGTTCGCGAGGCTGAGCACCTACCAGGGATCACCGGTTCCCCCGGAGGGGGACCTGACCGCGCAATCGGAGGCGGTCGTCAGGCAGGTCCAGGACGTTCCCGGCTTCCGGGGCGTCTACTACCTCGTCGACCGGGCCACGGGGGAGGCCAAGTCGCTGACCTTGTGGGAGGACGAGGGGACCATGCTGGCCAGCGAGGAGCAGGCCGCCCGGATCCGCGAGGAGACCGCCCAGCGGGAAGGCCAGCGGATCGTCTCGGTGGAACGGTTCGAGGTGGGCTTCAGCCACCTCCAGCCCGGCCACCGTCAATCCGAAGCGTGAGCCACGAGGAGCGATGGTCATGGGCAAGCTCTCGATCGACCAGTTGCGCGAACGGGTACGGGGACCGGTCGTCACCCCTGACGACGAGGCCTACGACGAGGCGCGCACGGTCTACAACGCGATGATCGACCGGAGGCCGGAGGCCGTCGTACGCTGCGCCAACGCGGGCGACGTCATGGCAGCGGTCGACTTCGCACGGGAAAACGGACTGGACCTGGCGGTACGCGGCGGCGGGCACAGCGTGCCCGGCTTCGGCACCTGCGACGGCGTGGTGGCCGACCTGTCCGCGATGCGTGGTGTCCGCGTCGACGCCGCGCGCCGGACGGCGCGCGCGGAGGGCGGCGCGACCTGGGGCGACTTCAACGCGGCGACCCACGCCTACGGGCTGGCCACGACCGGCGGGATCATCTCCACGACGGGTATCGGCGGGCTCACCCTCGGTGGCGGCATCGGGTACCTCTCCCGCGGGCTCGGCCTGAGCTGCGACAACCTGATCTCGGCCGATGTGGTGACCGCGGACGGCCGGATGCTCGTGGCGAGCGAGGAGGAGAACCCCGACCTGTTCTGGGCGCTGCGCGGAGGAAGCGGCAACTTCGGCGCGGTGACCTCCTTCGAATACCGGCTCAGCCCCGTCAAGGACATCTACGGCGGACCGATCCTCTTCGAGCTGGAGGACGCCGCCACCGTCCTGCGCTCCTTCAGCGAGCTCATCGCCGACGCCCCGGAGGAACTCGGCGGCTTCCCGGCCTTCCAGATCGCCCCGCCGCTCCCGTTCATCCCGGAGGACCGCCACGGCGACACCTTCGCGCTGATCGTGGCGTGCTGGTCCGGGCCGCTCGACGAGGGTCCGCGCGCCGTCCAGGCCTTCCGCGACTTCGCACCGGTCGTCGCCGAGCACGTCGGTCCGATGCCGTATCCGGCGCTCAACAGCGCCTTCGACGCACTCGTACCGCCCGGGCTCCAGCACTACTGGAAGGCCAACTTCGTGACCGAGCTCAGCGACGCCGCGATCGCGGCGCACGTCGAGCACGCGGCGCGCCTCCCCGTCGTGAACTCGACGGTCCACATCTATCCCATCAACGGCGCCTGCCACCGCGTCGCCCCGGACGCGACGGCCTTCGCCTACCGCGACGCCTCGTTCGCCACCGTCATCGCCGGAATGTGGCCCGACCCCGCCGACAACGAGGCCAACACCGCGTGGGTCCGCGACTACTACGAGGCGACCGCCCCGCACTCGGAGGAGGGCGGATACATCAACTTCATGGCCGACGACGACCAGAGCCGGATCAGGGCCAACTACAAGGGCAACTACGACCGCTTGGTGGCGGTCAAGCGCACGTACGACCCGGGGAACCTGTTCCACATGAACCAGAACATCAAGCCCTAGCCGCCGTCCGCCGTCCGCCGCCCGCCGTACATGGGACCGGGGTACCGGGCATGGGACCGGAGTACCGGGGGTTGTCCCCACGCGGTGTGGGCGTGCTGTCCGGCTGTTTCCGTGGATCTTCTGGCGCCAGGCTGAACGCATCGCAATCGTCGATGCAACCAGCCCGGCGCACAGGGGAGTTCACTCATGGCTGTTCGTTTGTCCGTTCGTTCGCAGAAACCGCGGCGTGTCCGTGCGGCCGCGGCGGTGGCGGTCATCGCTGCCGCCGCCCTGGCCGTGGCCGGTACGTCACCCGCCTCGGCGGCGCAACCCCAGGGCCCGCGGGACCCCGTACGCCAGGGGCTGGAGCGGCTGGTGGACGAGGACCGGTTCCCGGCCGCGCTGGCCGCCGTCACCGGTCGGGACGGGCGGACGCGCAACTACACCGCCGGGGTCGCGGAGTTGAGGACCGGTGCGAAGGTGCCGGTGGACGGGCAGGTGCGGGCGGGCAGCAACACCAAGACCTTCACCGCCACGGTGGTCCTGCAACTGGTCGGCGAGGGCAAGGTCGATCTCGACGCGCGCGTCGAGCGGTACCTGCCGAACCTGCTGCGCGGCGAGGGCATCGACGGCCGCGACATCACCGTACGGCAGCTGCTCCAGCACACCAGCGGACTGCCCAACTACACCGCCTTCATGCTCGACGACGTCCTCGGTGAGGGCCGCCACACCTACTACCAGCCCCGCGACCTGATCGACGTGGCGCTGGCCCACAAGGCCGACTTCGCCCCCGGCACCGGCTGGGCGTACAGCAACACCAACTACATCGTCGCCGGGCTGCTCATCGAGAAGGTCACCGGCCGCCCGCTGGCCGAGCAGATCACGAAGCGGGTCATCGACCGCATCGGGCTGCGCCACACCTACTTCCCCGGCGTGGGCGACGAGAGCATCCGGGAGGCCCACCCCAAGGGCTATCACGCGGCGAAGCCCGGTGAACCGCTCCAGGACGTCACGGAGTTGGACCTTTCCTGGGGCTGGGCCGCGGGCCAGCTGATCTCCACGCCCGGCGACCTGAACCGGTTCTTCTCCGCACTGGTCGGCGGCAAGCTCCTTGCGCCCGCCCAGCTCGCCCAGATGCGCACCACCGTCAAGGCCGAGGGTTCCGGCTGGCCGCCCGGCACCGGGTACGGCCTCGGGGTGTCGAGCACGCCGCTGAGCTGTGGCGGCCTGGCCTGGGGGCACGGCGGCGACACCCCCGGCTTCCACTCGGTCCCCGGCGCCACCGACGACGGCCGCGCCGCCACGATCGTCGTCACCGCCAACACGGCACCGAACCCGGAGGGGTACGCGCACTCCGACGCGCTCCTCGACGCCGCCCTGTGCAAGAGGTAGCGGTCCGCGGCGGGGCGGAGCCACGGGGCATGGCCGTAAACGGCTGGTCCGGCGCGGTACCCGGGGGTTACGTTCGTTGCGACCTGGACCGTTCCCGCTCTCCGCAGCATGAAGGCAGCCTTGTGACGTTGATCCGTTCCGCTCACCCCCACGAACTCCCCGCGCTGTTCGAGTATCCGGACGACGCCGAACGCAACGCCGCGACCCGTGCGTACCTCGGCGAGCTGCTGGAGGCGAAGTGCACCCGGCCCGAGTGGTGCCTGGTCGCCGAGGACGACCGGGGGCGGCTGGTGGGCAGCGTGGTGCTGTGGACCCTGCCGGGACAGGAGGTTCCCTATGCCTTCGTCCTGTTCGAGGCCCCGGCAGGGGAGGAGCAGACGGGGGCCGCGTTGCTGGAGGCGGCCGTCAGGGCGGCGCGCGAGCTCGGCGCGCAGGAGCTGGAGCACGTCGTCGACTCCCCGGCGCAGGCACCGCAGTTCCAGCGGTGGCCGGAGCGCCGGGGCGAACTGCTGCGCGACTCCGGCTTCGGGGTGATCCGCGACGGGCGCAGGTTCAGTCTGCGGGTTCCCGGTGAGCTGCCGGCCGACGATCCCCGGCTGACGTTCCGCTGCCTCGCCGATCTCGGTCCCGGACCGTTCGTCGACCTGCTGGAGGAGCTGCTCGTCGAGACCGAGGACGCCCGGCTGACCGCCGATGTCCAGGCCCACGGGGCGCGGGGGGCGGCCGAGCGGCTCTTCGAGGACATGACGAAGCTGCAGCACGAGCCGCGCTGGTGGGAGATCGGCTACGACACGGACGGCACCCCCGCGGTGATCAGCCTGCCGGCCCGGAACCCCAGCGTGCACGTGATCGGCTTCGTCGGTGTCGCGCCCGCCCACCGCGGCAAGGGGTACGCCACCTCGGTCGTCGTCCGCGGCACGCGGATCCTCGCGGCGCACGGGGTCACCGAGATCCGCGGGGACTGCGACGCGGCCAACACGGCCATGGCGAAGGCGTTCACCAGGGCCGGTTACGAGAACTTCGCCGACAGGCTGGAGTTCAGCCGCGCCCTGTGACCCGTCGGGGCCACCGGGCTCCGGCGGGCGTCACTGCGCCGCAGTTACTGCGCCGCCGTCGCGGCGGGAACGTCGACGCGGGCGGCCCTGCGCGCCGGCCAGAGCGAGGCGAGCAGCGCGCCCCCCAGGGCGATCAGCACGCCGAGAGCGAGGCGGCCCCAGGGAACGACCAGCGCGTAGCCAGCGACGGTCTCCTGGAGGGTGTGTCCGAGGGCCCAGCCCAGGAAGACGCCCAGCACGGTGCCGACGGTCGCCCCCAGCGCGCCGACGAGCAGGGCCTCCAGGCGGATCATCCGGGTCACTCCGGCGCGGTCGAGGCCGAGGGCGCGCAGGGTGCCGATCTCCTTGCGGCGTTCGAGGACGGACATCGCGAGGGTGTTGGCGATGCCCAGCGCCGCGATCACGAGGGCCATGGCGAGGAGGGCGTAGAAGACGTTGAGCTGGGCGCCGATGTCACCGCTGTACTGCTCCTTGACGCCTGCCCGGTCGAGGACGGCCAGGGCGGGGTTGTCGCCGAGGGCGTGGGTGACGGTGCGCAGCGCGGCCGGGCCGGGTCCGCCGTCCGTGGCGACGAGGATCCCGGCGGTGTGCGGTGCGGGGTCGTACCGGGCGACGAGGGAATCGGCCGCGGTGATGCTGGGCAGCAGGTTGCTCTGCGGGTCCATGCGGTAGACGGCGCCGATGGTGACGCTGCCGTGCCGCTCGCCCCCGCGCTCCAGGGGGAGGGTCTGGCCGACCTGCCAGCCGGCCTCCTCGGCCTTGAAATCGGCGACGGCGATCCGGCCCTTGGCGAGGCTGTCGAGAGAGCCGTCGACGACGTCGTAGCGCAGCAGCCGGCCGATGGCGGCGGGGTCGACGCCGGTCAGGACGGAGTCGACGCCGGCCAGGCGGTATGCGGTGGACTGGTTGAGCGGGCTGACGGCGGCGCCGGGCAGCTTCGTGAGGGCCGCAGCCGTGTCGGAGGTCAACCGCATGCCGCCCGCGGCGGGTTGGACCAGGTAGTCGGCGGTGAAGTCGTGGGTGGTCGCCCGGTCGAGGTACTGGGAGGCGGACGCCCCGAGGACGGACAGGCCCGAGGCGAGGGTCAGGGCGAGGGCGAGCGCGGCGGCGGTGGCGCCGGTGCGGCGCGGGTCGCGCACGGTGTTGCGGGCGGCGAGGCTGCCGTGCACCGGGTGGAGGCGGGTCAGCAGTGGCCGGAGCAGGGCGACGAACGGCCGTGACAGCAGCGGGATGAGGACGATCGCCCCGGTCAGGGCGAGGGCCGTGCCGACGCCGATGGTGGCGCGGGCGTCCTTCCCGCCGCCCAGGGCCCCGTACACGACGGTGGCGGTGCCGGTGAGCGTGAGCGCGGCCCCGATGCCGGTGCGCAGCGAGCCGGTGCGCGCGGGCGCCGCGGGTTCGGCGGCTCCGAGCGCCGCGATGGGCGCGATGGCCATGGCCCGGCGGGCCGGCAGCCAGGCGGAGACCACGGTCAGGACGGTGCCGGCCAGCATGGACGTGATCACGGTGCCCGCGGTGAGGACCACCGGTCCTGACGGGGCGTCGGCGGAGGTCAGGACGGTACGGAGCAGGGCGGCGACCCCGGTGCCGACGGCGAGGCCGACCGCGGAGGCGGCCGCGCCGACGAGGAGGGACTCGGTCAGCAGGATGCGGCGCACCTGCTTGCGCGAGGCGCCGACGGCCCGCATCAGCGCCAGCTCCCTGGTGCGCCGGCCGACCAGCATGGTGAAGGTGTTGGAGATGAGGAAGGCGGCGACGAACAGGGCGACCGCGGAGAAGCCGAGGAGGATCTGGTTCATGGTGCGGTTCTCGCTGGTGGCGCCGACCTCCCGGATGTGGGCGAGCTGGGCGCCGGTGGCCGCGCTGGTGTCCGGGGGCAGCAGCGGCCGGACGCGTTCGAGGAGCTGCTGCGGGGCGGTGCCGGGGGCGGCCGTGAGTTCGACGCTCTGGTAGCGGCCGGGTTCGAGGAAGAGCCGCTGGGCGGTGTCGTTGGCGAAGAGGACCAGGGTGCCGTCGGCGGGGAGCCTGGTTCCGTCGGTGCGGAACACCCCGCTGAGGGTGTAGGAGGCGACGCCGTCGTTCGTGGCGACGCGTACGGTGTCGCCGGCGCGGTAGCCGCCCCGCGCGGCGGTGGTCTCGTCGAGGGCGATCGCGCCGTCGGCGGCCGGACCGGAACCCTGGGTGAAGCGGTAGGCGGGGTCCGTGCCGTCCGCTCCCGGGGCGTGGTTGGCGCCCCGGTGGGACGAGCCGTGGCCGATCAGTGCGCCGTCGCGGCCGGCGACGGCGGCGAAGCCGTCGACCCGGCCCGCGGCGACGGCGACGCCGGGGACCCGGGCCAGGGCGGTGACCGTACGGGCGTCGATCCCGGCAGCGCGGCCGCCGTCGGTGGGGCGTGCATCGGAGGCGATGTTGACGGCGACGCGCGCGGAGCCGTCGGTCGCCCGGGCGGTGGCGGCACGGGTGAGGCTGTCGCCGAAGACGAGGCTGCCGGCGAGGAAGGCGACGCCGAGGACGACCGCGAGCGCGGTCATCAGCAGGCGGGCCTTGTGCGCGAGCACGTTGCGCAGGGCGGTACGGAACATGGCGGGTGCGGATCCCTGGGAGGCGGGCTCGACGGGCGCGAGCGGGTGCGGGCGGTGGCCGGTGCGGCGGCGGGGCGGGGGCGGTCGGGCCGGCGTCAGCCAGCGCGTGAGCCGGTGCGTGCGCCGGTGTCGAACGCCTTCATCCGGTCCAGGACCCGCTCCGCGGTGGGCCGCACCATCTCGTCGACGAGGCGGCCGTCGGAGAGGAAGACCACACGGTCGGCGTGGGCGGCGGCGACGGGGTCGTGGGTGACCATGACCACGCTCTGGCCCAGCTCGCGCACCGAGTCGCGCAGGAAGCCGAGGACCTCGCTTCCGGCGCGGGAGTCGAGGTTGCCGGTGGGCTCGTCGGCGAAGACGATCGCGGGCCGGGAAACGAGGGCGCGGGCCACCGCGACGCGCTGCTGCTGCCCGCCGGACAGCTGCCCGGGCCGGTGGCCGAGGCGCTGGGAGAGGCCGACCATGGAGATCACGTGGTCCAGCCACTGCCGGTCGGGCCGGCGGCCGGCGATGGTCAGGGGGAGGGTGATGTTCTCCAGCGCGGTCAGCGTCGGCAGCAGGTTGAACGCCTGGAAGACGAAGCCGATCCGGTCCCGGCGCAGGGCCGTGAGCTGCCGGTCGTCCAGCGTGCTCAGTTCGGTGGTGCCGATGCGCACGGACCCGGAGCTGACCGAGTCGAGCCCGGCGGCGCAGTGCATGAGGGTGGATTTGCCGCAGCCCGAGGGGCCCATGATCGCGGTGAACTCGCCCTCCCGGAAGGCGATGCTGACCCGGTCCAGGGCGACGACACGGGTGTCGCCGCTGCCGTAGACCTTCGACAGGTCGGCGGTGGCGGCCGCGATCCCGTCCGCCGTGTGCGGCGCGAACGGGGCGAGGGAGCTGGCGGTCACGGGGGACTCCTCTTCGGGTGCGGAAGGTGCACTTCGAAGGGTGTCCGGGGAACGTATCGGGGCCTGGGCCGCCGTGTATCGGTGTCCGCGCGGGCTCGTAGCAGTCCTGTAGGGGCGGGTGGGCGGTCGGTCGGGCCGTCGGGCGGTCAGTCCGGCAGGCGAAGGGTGGCGACGGCGCCGCCGTCCGGGGCGTTGTCCAGGCGCAGTTCGGCGCCGAGGAGCCGGGCCTGGCCGAGGGCGATGGTCAGGCCCAGGCCGTGGCCCGAGCCGCGCTCCGCCCTGCCCGTGTGGAAGCGGCGCGGGCCGTCGCGCAGCAGGTCCGGGGGGAAGCCGGGGCCGTGGTCGCGCACGACGACGGTGCGGCCCGCGACGGTGACCCGTACCGGGGCGGCCCCGTGCCGGTGGGCGTTGACGACGAGATTGCCGACGATCCGTTCGAGGCGGCGCGGGTCGGTCTCCACGGCTTCCCCGGTCTCCCCGGTCGCCCCGGACACGGTGACCTCGGTGTCGAGTCCGGTGCGCCCCACGGCCTCGGAGACGACCGCCCCGAGCGGCACCCGGGCGCGGACCGGATGTTCGGCTCCGGCGTCGAGGCGGGAGATCTCCAGGAGGTCCTCGACCAGGCCGCGCAGATCGCGTACCCGGGCCCGGAGCAGATCCTCCGTCTCGCCCGGCGGCAGCAGATCGACGGCGGCCAGCAGACCGCCGACGGGGGTGCGCAGCTCGTGGGCCACGTCCGCGGTGAACCGGCGCTCGGCACGCAGCCGCCGGCCGAGACTGTCGGCCATGAGGTCGACGGTGGCGGCGATCTCTGCCACCTCGTCGCGGCCCTCGGTGGGCCCGGTCCGGGCGTCCAGGTCCCCGGCGGAGATCCGGCCCGCGGTCTCGGAGACCCGCCGCAGGCGGCGGCCCAGCAGCCCGGCCCCGTAGACGGCCAGCGGCACGGCCGCCGCGAGCGCGGCCAGCGAGGCCACCGTCATGATCACGTCGAGCCGGCGCAGCCCGTGGAGCTCCGAGCTCATGTTGACCCGGACGGCGAGCACCGCGCTGTCCGGGCCGCCGACGCGCTGCGCGGCCCAGACGCTCGGCCCCACGTTCCCGTCGACGTGCCCGTCGTAGGCCGTGTGCCGGGCGCCGTCCGCCGGACGGCGCAGTACGGCGGGCAGCCCGGCCGGATCGAGCTCGGCACCGTCCATCAGCGTTCCGGTGCGCCGGTAGGTGTCCATGGCCGAGTACACGGTGTTGAAGGCCTGTGCCTCGGCCCGGTCGCGGATGTCCATCGCGGTCCACAGGTGCACCAGCACGCCCACGGCCGCCACGACCAGGCAGGCGGTGGCCGCGGCCAGCGCGGCGATCTTCCAGCGCAGGGACACGCGTTCCGGCCGCAGCCGGTGGAGCGGGCGCACCGGCCTCAGCGCCTGAGCTTGTAGCCGAAGCCGCGGACCGTCTCGATCCTGTCCCGGCCCAGTTTCCGGCGCAGCCGCTGCACGCACAGGTCCACGACCCGGCTGTCGCCGTCCCAGCCGTACTCCCAGACGTTGCGCAGCAGGGTGTGCCGTTCCAGCACGATGCCCGGATGGGCGGCGAACTCCAGCAGGAGCTTCAGTTCGGTCGGGGTGAGCGCCACCGGGGTTCCGGAGACGAACACCTCCAGGCCGCCGGTGTCGATGGTGAGGTCCCCGAAGACCAGCGACTGCCCCTCGGACGGTGCCGCCGCCGCCCCCTCGCCCGCGCCCGCGTCTACGCCCGCGGTCGGCCCGGGCCCCGGGGCGGGCGCGTAGGTCGCCCGCCGCAGCAGCGAGCGGATGCGTGCCACGAGTACGTAGGTGTCCACGGGCTTGACCACGTAGTCGTCCGCCCCGGCCTCCAGACCGGCGACGACATCGAGCCCGTCGCCGCGCGCCGACATCATCAGAACGGGCACCAGGCTGGTCTCCCGGACTCTGCGGCACAGGCCGATCCCGTCGAGCCCGGGCAGCATCACGTCCAGGATCAGCAGGTCGAAGGACTCGTCGCGGAAGAGCTCGAGGCCCGCGAGCCCGTCGGCGGCGGCCTTCACCCGGTAGCCGTAGCGCTCCAGGGCAATGGCGAAGGACCGGCGCATCAGGTCGTCGTCCTCCACCAGCAACACGCGAACGGGTCGCGAGGAGGCCGGAGCCGGGGCGGGCGAGGACACGGGCAGAGGGCTCCTGTTCGGACGGTCGTGAGGGCCGTTTGGAGGGAACGATATGGCATACATCGGGCGCGTCCATCCGCTCCGCAGCAGCGGATGGACAACCAAGCGCCACCTGATACCCGCCCGATACAAACCCGCCCCGACGATCAGCATCCGGTGAGCAGCTCCAGCAATTGCCCCGACGTCCAGTTGCCGGCCGCGCCCGGGCAGGCGGCCAGGTAGTCGGCGATGTCGCGGCCTTCCCAGGGCCCCGACTCCAACAGGCCGCCGCCCAGGTGCCGCAGGTACGCGGCGGACGGCATGCGCGGCTCGACGTCGTGGAGCGTCCACGGCGCGGTGAACGTCACCACGGGAATGCCCTCGATCGCCCCCGGGCAGATGAGCGTCTCGTACCGTCCGGTGCCCAGCTCGTCGCGGCCCTCACGGAGCACCCTGGTCAGGTCGAGGTCCGCTCCCGGTTCCCTGTACATCTCCTGGGCGGCGATGTCCGACATCTGACCCACCGTCACCAGGTGGGCCCGCCCTCGCGTACGACCGGGCGCCGTCGGGTCGTAGAAGCCCCTGCCGCCCGTCCACACGACGGACTCGGTGGCGAAGTACAGGCATCCGTCGAGCTCGACGGGGATCGACCGCTCCGGCGCCCGCCCGTCCCGGCACCCCGGATACGCGTGCTCCGCACCGGGCGGGGTTCCCCCGGTGAGGTACGCGGTCAGCCGCGCCATGCGCATGTTGGAGCCGTAAGAGGCGTACCAGACACGCTCGGGGGCCGGGAACTCTCCGGCCAGGGGGGCCGCGACGTGGACGGTCATGCTTGCTCTGCTCCTCGCGTGGGGGGAGGGGGAGGGGGAAGCGTCCCCGTTCCTACGCGTCGACCGCGGCCGGGTCGCGCGAGTCGACGTCCTCCATGAAGCTCAACATCCGCGCGTTGACCACGTCCGGGTGGTCGATCTGCGGTCCGTGCCCCGTCGCGGCGATGACCTCGGCGCGCGCCCCGGGGATCAGGCGCGGCACCCGCTCCAACTGCCGCTGCGGGTGCACCAGCAGGCTGCGCTTGCCCATGATCACGTAGAGCGGGGTCCGGATGGAGCGCAGCGCGTCCTCGGCCAGCGGCAGCGGCGCGGGACGGCGGATCCGGAAGGCCCGGGCGCCCGCCTGGACCCACTTGCGCAGCTCGGGAACGGCGATGACCGGCTGCTCCAGCCAGGAGGCGAGGCGCGGACGCAGCGCCTTGGGGGCGAAGCTGGCGAAGAGGCTGACGAAGACCCAGGCGAAGAAGCGCAGTCCCACCTTCTCCAGGCCGCCGGGGTCGAGGGCGGTGACCGAGGCGAGCCGTCCGGGCCGGCGGTGGGCCTGGTTGAGCACCAGCCAGCCGCCGTAGGAGGAGCCGACGAGGTGGACCCGGTCGAGCCCGAGCGCGTCGAGGGCCTCGTCGAGCCACTGGGCGGCCCGCTCGGGCTGCCACATGGGCTCGCGGTGGACGCTGCGACCGGCGTCGCCGGGGGTGTCCAGCGCGTAGACGGGCCGGTCGGCGCTGAGTGCGGGGGTGTTGGGATACCACATGGCCGAGCAGTAGCCCGCGCCGTGGATCAGGACGACCGGCGTACGGGACTCGGCGGCGGGGTCGGCGGGGCCGTACCGGTAGACGTGCGTCGTGCCGAAGCTCGTTTCCACGTCCGTCTCGGAGCGGACGGGCGCGCCCATCGCATAGAGCACGTCGCTGGCGGCGAAGTAGCGGTCGCGCAGGGTGTCGTTCACGTAGCGGCCGACGTCGCGGCGTACACGGGTCGTGTTCTCGGGCACGGGGCACCTCCGGGAAGATCCGTTCTTCGTGATACGACCGTACCATAATGGTGGTACGGCGGTACCATAAAGAAGTCCGGGGAGCGGACCGCGACCCCACCACCGACGGGCGGAGACACCGGAACATGCCGAAGCGTGTGGACCACGAGGAGCGGCGGGCCCAGATCGCCGAGGCGCTCATCCGGGTGGCGGGGCGGCGGGGACTGCACGCCGTCGGCATGCGCGACGTGGCCGCGGAGGCCGGCGTGTCACTCCGGCTCGTGCAGTACTACTTCGAGACGAAGGAGAAGCTGCTCTTCTACGGGCTCCAGCACCTGACCGACCGCTTCACCGCGCGGGTCGGCGCCCGCCTCCGCGCCGCCGGTCCGGACCCGGGCCCGCGCGCGACCATCGAGGCGCTGCTGCTGGCCTCCCTCCCGGTCGACGAGGAGAGCCGCACCTTTCACCTCCTCTACACCTCCTACTCGATCCTTTCCGTGACCGACGAGGCGCTGGCCGCTCAGCCCTTCATCGACAACCCCGACGCCGCGGAGAACGCTCTGGCGGGCCTGCTCGAACAGGCCCAGGCGTCCGGCCTGGCCGACCCGGGCGCCGACGCGCGCACGGAGGCGATCAGCCTGCTCGCGATGGCGGCGACCATGGGCACCAGCATCCTCGTGGGCCAGCGGAGCCCGGAGTCGGCCATCGCGGTACTCCGCCACCACCTGGACCGGATCTTCACGACCGCCGGGACACCGGCGGCCGGCTAGTCCGCCCGGACCGGGCCTGGTTCCGCGGGCGGTCCGTGTAGGGTTGGTGGCTGCGAAGGGGAGTAGCCCCGCAATACCGGTCGTCGACACACTGGAGCCCTCGGGTTCCCGGTGGCCGGGCCCGCACCGCTTCACGGGTGTGGGCGGGCGAGACCTTCGGCCCATTGTCGACGTCGATTTCAGGCGTGTCGGCGGGGTCGAAGCTGCCGCCGCCCCTCGCGATGGTCGCCCTCGAAGCCCCCGCCGGTGCGGGAAGGCCAGGCGAATCCGTGATCCATTTCGTACTGCTCATCGTGTGCGCGGTAGCGATCTATCTCTCCTGCGAGTGGTTCGTCAACGCGGTGGAGTGGCTGGGTGAGCGCCTCAAGGTGGGCAAGATGGCGGTCGGCACGATCCTGGCCGCCTTCGGTACCGCCCTGCCCGAATCCGTGGTCACCCTGGTCGCCGTGACCACCGGCGCCACCGATGAGGCCAAGAACATCGGCGTGGGCGCGGCGATGGGCGGCCCCCTCGCGCTGGCGACCGTCGCCTACGGCGTGACCGGCGCGATGCTGCTCCTCAAGCGCCGCAAGGAACGCACAGCCGTCCTCACCGGCGCCGGCGGCCCCGGCCGGGACGTCTCCCCGCCGGGAAGCGAGGCCCTGGGGGACGCCAAGGACATGAAGCGCCTGGCGAAGGACCAGAAGTGGTTCCTGCCGATCTTCGTCTTGAAGGTCGCGCTCGGCCTGGTCGCCTTCGCCTTCAAGCCCGCCCTGGGCATGCTGTTCTTCGCCGCGTACGCCGTCTACTTCTGGCGCGAGATCCGTTCCAGCCGCGCCGACCACACCGAGGACGAGGACGAGGAGCTGGAGCCGCTCAAGCTCCAGCCCAAGGCGGCCTCCCCGGCGACCTGGGCCGTCGTCGTCCAGACCGTGGCCACCCTTGTGGTGATCTTCTTCGCCGCGCACTTCTTCGTGAAGCAGCTGGACGTCATCGGCCCGATGCTCGGCCTGTCCGGGGCGGTCACCGCTCTGCTGCTCTCCCCGATCGCCACCGAGCTCCCCGAGATCATGAACGCGGTCATCTGGGTCCGCCAGGGCAAGGTCAAGCTGGCACTCGCCAACATCTCCGGCTCCATGATGATCCAGGCCACCGTGCCCAGTGGCATCGGCCTGATCTTCACCAGCTGGCACTTCGACGGCGCCCTGATGTGGTCCGGGATCGTCACCATGGCCGCGATCGTCTACCTCCTGCTGACCATGCGCGCCCACAAGCTGACCCCCGGCCGCCTGGCGGTGGCGGGACTCTTCTACGTCGTCTTCGCCGTGGGGCTCGTCCCGGTCCTCGTCTGAGCCCAGTGGCCGGCGCGTGGCGCCGGCCACGGGACCAGGGTGCCGGTCAGGTCCCGGTGAGGTGCTCGGGGCGGACCGGCGTCCTGTTGAGCTCCAGGCCGGTCGCGTTGACAACGAAGCAGGCCCAGGTCGGGCGACCTGGGCCTTCTTGTATCCATGACCGCCAGGCTTCACTCAGCCGTGCGCCTCCTCCTCGGACTCCTCCTCCTCGGACTGTTCCTCCTCGGACTCCATGCGCAGGATTCCCTCGTGGGTCAGGGTGACCATCGCCGGGGTGTTGCCGGGTTCCCAGTCGACGGTGATCAGGCCTTCGCCCGCCAGGTAGGTGCAGGCGGCGGCCAAGTCCTGTTCCGGTACGCGGAGGTCGCGCCGCAGCTGCGCTCCGGTGATGCCGAGGAGGCGGTTGCCCTCGACGGCTTCGTACAGGACCCGGAGCACCTGATCGCGGTAGGCCTTGCGTTCGCGCAGTGTGGCCATGACCGCGTCCTTTCGTGTGCGGGGTGGGCTCCGGGGCCCGTCGGGGCTCTCAGATCTCGTCGGAGTGGGCGCCGGGGCTTACGGGGGTCCGGCTGGCGGCCAGCCAGGTGCGGGCGGGGCCGGCGGGTGTGGCGGTGTCCACGGTGAGGTGGAGGCGGGTGTCGCCGTCGAGGCCGGGATAGCTGCGCTGTTCCGCGCCGGCGAAGCAGTGGCGAAGCGCCTCCGCGACCGCTCGGGCGGCTTCGGGCGTGTGCGCGATGATCCGCACCTCGGCGTGCCCGAGCGACGGCAGTGTCTGGGTCTCGATGTACTTCACGTGGGCGTGTTCCCTTCGGAGTGGGCGAGAAGCCGGCAGGCGGGGGCGCCGTGGCGCCCCCGCCCGCTGCCCCGGGTCGGAGGATGGTCTGTTCCTCACCGGTCGGCATCCGTGAGGTGGGCTCGACGACTGGTGTCGGCCGGCAGGCCGGGAGGCCTCGGCAGGGGGTCGCTGAAGTGGTGGGCTGTGATCCGGGCGTCGTGCTGGGCGTTCAGCAGGTGGATCAAGCGCATTCCGACTGCGATCGCGAGGACGATCGCCGCGATGAGGACGAGGGTTTCCACGGAGCTCACCGCCAGCCGTTTCCGGGCAGCGGGAGGGCGCTTCGTCCCATCGCGTTCCCGAAGGGGGACATGCACGCCCCGCCTTCGTCCTCCCAGGTGGCTTCCCGGCGGAGGGCGTCGCGGATGCCGCGCCCCATGACGGTCTCGTTGGCCATGAGCACGCCCGCGGTGAGGACGCTGCCCGGTATCGCCGCGGCGGCCATCAGGCGGGCCGCGGCCGTGGGTGCGGTCTCGGGCGGGATCACGAGGAGGTCCCAGCGGCCGACGGTGTAGGAGAGCAGGATCAGCTTGTCGGGGTCCTGTTCGGTGAACCAGCCCACGTGCAGCGTGCGCCCGTCCACGGCAACCGCGTGCGGGACGAGGGGCCAGCGGGTGGGGTTCACGGTGACGCGCGTGACGCGCCCCCAGGGTTCCTCCAGGGCGGCGACGAGCGGCGGAAGCTCGGCTTCGAGGTCGCGGGAGTAGGGCCACCAGGCTCCGTCCAGCTGGCCTGCGAGGGTGGTCTTCGGGGTGAGGGACACGCGTGCCGGAAGCTCTGCGGCGAGGTCGCGGGGCGCGGTCCGGTCGAGGGTGCTGGTCATGATGCGGACCTGCCCGCGGACTGCCTGTCGGCAGCCCGGCCTTTAGGCGATCGCCGGAAATGACACCCGCGTGAAAACGGGTGCGCGAGATACTCCCGGTGCTTTCACTGTACGCCTGTTCGGCGGACTCTGACCGGCTTGACCAGGTATTTTCCGGCGGGCGGTGGAGCGGGGGGCGGGAGTATCGTGAAACGACGGCGGCCTCGTGCGCGTCGCGGACTGGCCTTGGCGTTGGTATCGGTGCCGACCTGCGACGACGTACGGCCACCCCCCCCGTAGACGGGCGGACCCACATGGCTGACTCCGACACCCCCCGGCCTTCCCCACTGCTCCTGCCGGATGCGATCCACCAGGCCGTCAAACCTGGTACGGCCCTGTTGCGGCTGGAGACCACGCGGTCCCGGGAGGGGCTCCTGGACGGTGCGTGGTGGCCGCGCACGCGCGACATCGAGACCGAGCTGCCCGCGCTCATCAGCGTGTTGACGGGGCACCTCGGGCCGATCACCCGGGTGGGCGTGGATGCCTCCGCCTGGAACGGCCTCCCGACCCGCCTGGTCATCGACGACCAGGTCGTGCACCTGGACTCCGACCCGGTCGGCGACGACACCGTCCTCATCACTCGCGGCCACAACGACCACTTCGCCCTGCTGGTGGTTCCCCCGGACACCACCACGGACGCCGCCCGCGAGGCGATGGCCCGCGCCGTCCGCGCCGACAACATCACCGAGGCCGCTCAGCTCCTCGTCGCCACCACGCCCGAACCCGAGGCGTAGTGCCTGCGGACCGGCCGGGCTCTGGGCGTGGGGGCGAGTGGTGCGGTGCTCTGGTCAGAGCGTCTCGTCGTGCAGATCCTCTTCGCGCAGCAGGTCGTCCTCGCGGCGGCGCGAGGTCGCCTTCTGGTCCTTCTCCTGTCCCTGCTCGCGGGACGACTTGCCCGGCTGGGGGTGTGCGGGGTCTCCGGGGCGATGGTGCTCCTGCGCCTCGCGGCCCTTGCCCGGCTCCTGCCGCTTGTCCTGCTTACCGCCCATGACGGCGACTCCTTTTGCTGCGTGGGTACGGATTCCCCCCGGATGACGCTGACATGAGCCGTTGCTGTCTGCATCATTTGGAATGCGAAGCGGGGCACACGGGTGACGCCCGTCCTGCGCCGAGGCCCCTTTGGGCAGTGGAACGCCGCGGCCGTGCTAGCGAAGGTGGCGGCGCTGCGATCGCCGGGACCGTCGTGTGGCGATGAGGGCCACGTCTGCCACTACGAGCAGGATGGCGATGATCAGGAGATAGAGCATGCCGTCCACCACCGCGCCGATCAGGCCCAGGACGACGGCCACGAGCAGCAGGAAAAGGAAGATCGCCATGCGGCGGACACCTCCTCCGGCACGGGGCTCGAGACGGTCAGCGGCGCGCGAGCTTTCGTTCGCCGCCGACGCCCGGCTGGTAGGCCAACCCGTAGTAAGTGAAGATCGCTTCCTCCTGCTCGGAGGGCAGGATGTCGTCGGTGCCGATGGTCGGGGCCTTCCTCACGACCGCCTTGGTGTGCGCGACCTTGACGTAGCCCGGCCCCAGGATCGCCTCGTCGAGGGGAACGAAGACCAGGCGCCGGCGGGTGGGCAAGCCGGTGAGGACGGTGGCCACGGCCGGCTCGTCGGTAGCGGTGTTCACGTAGATCGCTTCCAGCGCGCCGATCCTGTGGCCCTTCACGTCGACAACGTCGCTGTCGCGCCACTCGCGGATATCGGCTGAATGGATCATGCGTCGCTCCCTGGGGCGGGACCACGCTGACACAACGGCCCCGGCACATTCACACGCCGGGGCCGCCCTTCCGGGTCGCCACACGTGAGAGTGCGTTGACCCATCTACCATGCTATGCCCGTTGCGCATCTCCGGCATAAGCGATTTTTTCGCGGTGATCGCGACGAGGGCGCGGGGTGATCGTCGGGGCAGTGGCCGTCGGGTTCTGGTGTTCTCTGGGGCTGGCATATTACGCAGAAATCTGTATCGGATTCTTATTTATTGTGACCGGAAAATGCGGTCAGCCGGGTGAAATTTAATGCGAAGTTCAGGTCGCTATGCGCCCGGAGCGAATTGCCGTGCATGACACGGGGCCAAGGCGCATCCAGCTGGCCGGGCCGTGGCAGTGTTCTCGCCAGGGCAAGGTATTTTTTGAAGCGGAGGTATGCGCCCCGTGGGTGTCAACGTCAATCCCACCGTCAGCAGGCGTCGGCTGGGATCGGAGCTACGCCGGCTCCGGGAGATCACGGGTATGACGACGCAGCAAGTCGCGGCACGCCTGCTGATTTCCCAGCCCAAGATCAGTCTGCTGGAGAACGGCCGCCGCCTCATCAAGCCGCGCGACGTGCGTGATCTCTGCGGGCTGTACGGAGTTCAGGACCAGCGGCGCGTTGACCAACTGATGCAGCTGGCCGGCGAATCGGGCCGGCAGGGCTGGTGGAACGCCTACGACGACATTCCGTACGGCGCCTACATCGGCTTGGAGGCCGAGGCCGCCGCTATCCGAATCTACGAGCCCTTGGTGATCCCCGGCCTGCTGCAGACCCCCGCCTACGCCCGGGCGGTCATCGCAGGAACGATCCCTCACGCCACTGCCGAACAGGCTGCCACGCGCCTCCAGGTGCGGATGCGGCGCCAGGATCGGCTGCGTACCCCGGGCAGCCCCCTGCGCTTATGGGTCGTGCTCGACGAATCGGCGCTGTGGCGAGCCGTGGGCAGCCGCGAGGTCATGCGCGAGCAGCTGGCCCATCTGACCCACCTCGGCGCCCAGCCGCACATCACCATGCAGGTTCTCCCCCACGATGTGGGTGCGCACCCGGGCGTCTCGGGACAGTTCTCGCTGCTCGAGTTCGTCGACGCCACCGATGTGAACGTGGTGTATCTGGAGAGGTTCACCAGCGACCTCTACCTGGAGAAACGATCCGACGTGCAGCGTTACAGCGACATGTATGCGCACTTGCAGGCCCAGGCGCTGAGCCCGGACGGTACGCGGAATTTCATCGAGGAAGCCATCAAGGCGTACACGGGCACGGAATTCCGGCCAGACGTCCGCGCGCTCTCCCTGCCGAACGTGTGACTGTGTTCGGCGCGGATCACTCGCGAACCCACTGAGCCCCTGGACGACGTGTCCAGGGGCTCAGCCGCCGAACGGCGGACCGGACGGGTCCCTTTGCGCTTGATCGAGCTTCAGCCCCTGCCGCCGCTGAGTGCACAGCCGTCGGTGACGGCAGGGGAGAAGGTCACGACTGCGATGGGCTAGTCCTGTCGGGTTGCTGTACCTCGCCGCCGCTTCACGGCGAAGAAGGCCGAGCCTCCGACGAACGCCAGCGCGGCTGCGGTGGCGGCCATGATGCCGGTCTCGCTGCTTGAGCCGGTCGAGGCGAGTTCGGGCGACGCCTCCTTCGGCTGCCGGCCGGTGGCGGCGTTCACGTGGGCGAAGTTGACGCTCTTGGCTGTGTGGCCGGGAGCGAATTGGCCCAGAGCATCGTCGAGGCCGCCAGGCAGGAAGTCGGCCCACGGGGGCTTGCCCTGGTCGTGGCCGTCGTGGCCGTGGCCGGGCTTGCCGTGGTCGGGCTTGCCGTGGTCGTCGCCGCCGTGGCCGGGCCCGCCGTGGTCGCCATCGTCGTGACCGTGGTCGCCCTCGTCGTCACCGTGGTCGCCCTCGTCGTCACCGTGGTCGTGATCGCCCTCGTCGTCGTGACCGTGGTCGTGATCGCCCGAGTCACCCTTTTCACCCTTGTCGCCGCGAGGCCCCTTGGGTCCTGCGGGTCCTGCGGGTCCTGCCGGTCCGGCGGGTCCGGCGGGTCCGGCGGGTCCGGCCGGTCCGGCGGGTCCTACCGGTCCGGCGGAACCGGTGGGGCCGGGGGCTCCGGTGGGGCCGGGTGCGCCGTCGGGGCCGGGGGCTCCGGGGGCGCCGGGGCTGCCGCTCGGGCCGGGGGCGCCGGTCGGGCCGGGGGCGCCGGGGCTGCCGCTCGGACCGGGGGCACCGGTGGGGCCGGGGGCGCCGTCGGGGCCGGGGGCGCCGGGGCTGCCGCTCGGGCCGGGGGCTCCGGTGGGGCCGGGGGCGCCGTCGGGGCCGGGGGCGCCGGGGCTGCCGCTCGGGCCGGGGGCTCCGGTGGGGCCGGGGGCGCCGTCGGGGCCGGG